>NC_019676.1:1867000-2197500 GCF_000316625.1 Nostoc sp. PCC 7107
TTTGCAGAAATCTGTGCAGATCATCATATTGCTTTTATTGGCCCAACTCCTGAAGCTATTCGGTTGATGGGGGATAAATCCACAGCCAAAGAAACCATGCAAAAAGCTGGAGTGCCAACAGTACCCGGTAGCGATGGTTTAGTAGAGTCTGAGCAAGAAGGATTAGCACTGGCCAAGGAAATTGGTTATCCCGTCATGATTAAAGCCACTGCTGGCGGTGGTGGACGTGGGATGCGTTTAGTCCGTACTGAAGATGAATTTATCAAACTTTTTCTAGCTGCTCAAGGAGAAGCAGGCGCAGCCTTTGGTAATTCTGGCGTTTATATTGAGAAATTTATTGAACGTCCAAGGCACATTGAATTTCAAATTTTGGCAGATAATTACGGCAATGTGATTCACTTAGGTGAACGGGATTGTTCCATTCAACGCCGCAACCAAAAACTCCTAGAAGAAGCTCCTAGTCCGGCACTTGACTCAGATCTACGGGAGAAAATGGGACATGCTGCTGTCAAAGCTGCCCAGTTTATCAACTTCACGGGAGCAGGCACAATTGAGTTTCTCTTAGATCGGTTTGGGAAGTTCTATTTCATGGAAATGAACACCCGAATTCAAGTAGAGCATCCTGTAACAGAAATGATTACTGGGGTGGATTTAGTGGCTGAACAAATTCGAGTTGCTCAAGGAGAAAGACTGAAACTGACTCAAGAGCAAGTAGTTTTGCGTGGTCATGCTATAGAATGTCGGATCAATGCTGAAGACCCAGACCATGATTTCCGTCCCGCCCCAGGACGTATCAGCGGTTATCTTCCCCCTGGTGGCCCTGGTGTGCGGATTGATTCTCATGTTTACACCGATTACCAAATTCCGCCCTACTATGATTCTTTAATTGGTAAGCTCATCGTTTGGGGGCCAGATCGGGCAACTGCGATTAATCGGATGAAACGCGCATTGCGGGAGTGTGCCATTACCGGACTACCTACAACCATTGGTTTTCATCAAAGAATTATGGAAAACCAACAGTTTTTACAAGGTAATGTTTACACCAATTTTGTCCAGGAAATGAACCTCTAGGGAATTAGGAAGTAGAAGGTAAAGGGAAGGCGTAGAAGGCTGAGAAATATCTTATTTTCAGTTGACTACCTGTCCCTTTCCTGTTCAAGTACTCAGTTTGGTTGAGATTAATCGTAAATCCCGTTAAATACAAAATCCTGGTTAATCAAGGGGAAAATTTAATAATCTTTAACAAGTAAACTCAAACTTTCTCTTAACCTTAAACCAGTACCGTAAATTAACTTAATTAAAATTTGATGTACCTGAAGGGGTGACAAAGCGGCTGAAGCCAAGAAAATAGAGGAGCGTGACCGTTTTGGGGTAAAAAAAGATAGGTCAGGTATTCTCAACAAGACCTATCAAATGATAATGTTACCTAAATTCTACCAAAACTGCTTTCAAAATGTACTGACACCCGCACAGTACAAGATGCTAGAAATCTTACTAATGCTATTGCAATTTCATAAAACTGTGACAATTGAGAAACTAGCAACAGTATTTCCACAACCGATAAAATTTGAAAGTCGGAGGCGGAGTATACAAAGATTTTTACTACTACCTCAGTTGTCGATTCCATATCTGTGGTTTCCCCTGCTCAAACGATGGGTGAAAAATAGTCTGAAAAGAGGAGAGAAACGGCTAATATTTGCGATTGATAGAACACAATGGCGTTCACAAAATGTATTTGTAATTAGTTTAATAGAACAAAAAAGAGCAATACCTGTGTACTGGCTATTGTTACCTAAAAAAGGATGTAGCAATTTGGGAGAGCAGAAAAAATTAATTCGTCCACTATTGCAGTTATTTAAGGGATATCAAATGCTGGTACTGGGAGATAGAGAATTCCACAGTATAAAACTAGCAAATTGGTTACATAGCAAGGGCATTGACTTTGTATTGCGTCAGAAACAAGGTACTTATATTCGGCAAGAAAACCAATCACACCAACGCTTACAATCTTTGGGATTAACTCCTGGCATCTCGTTTTTTTTGACAGGGATTCAAGCAACTAAACAGAAAGGGTTTGCCAATTTTAATCTCGCCGGATATTACAAGCGCAAATATCGTGGAGTTGTTGAGCCTGCTGGCTGGTTTTTATTAACTAACCTTGATAGTCTCAAAGATGCCATTAAAGCATTTAAGTTGCGGAGTGGTATCGAAGCCATGTTTAAAGATTGTAAAACTGGAGGGTATAATCTCGAATCTACTTATGCTGATGGTCAACGTTTGATAGCACTGATTTTATTAATTGCTATTGCCTATACTTGTGCTATTTTAGTTGGTCGTAATTCTCGCTCCTCTGGACTACAAAAATATGTTGGTCGTCTGAAGGAGTTACAACGATTGCACCGCCGACATAGTGCTTTTTGGATTGGTTTGTATGGTCAGTTATGGGTAGGGGCAATGGAATTTTGGGCTGATTTAGCTCATGAATTGATGCGCCTCAAGCCCAGTAAACTGCCATATTTTCAACAAGGTCTACGGGCTATGACTCTTATCCAGTCTGCTTTATAACTTTTTTGTCACCCCTTCAGTTGATGTACTTCAGCTAATTCTTGAAGAATTCCAAGAAATTCATCTTTTGTGAATACCGTTGGTAAATATTTAGATTTCTTTATATTTACCGCACATACTTTTAAACCTAATCTCTTAATAATTCTTTGTAGAAAAATATCTAATCCTTTAAATAAGGATGTTTTAGGGAAAATTATTGATAATACTAAGGAATATACAAAAAATTCTATTTAATCTTCCCGTGAAGGGTGATTATATGGAAGAATTCGGTATAATATCCAAATAAACTATTTAAGAAAAAAGTTTCCTGTAGATTTAAGACAATATATAAGCTGTAATGCTTGATATATTAGGTTTGAAAAACATTATACAGAAATTTTCCGTCTAACAAATAGTTATGCGGCTAGTTTCTGAGTTGAGGGGTTAAACAGAAGGTCGGGGTAGAATAGCCAAGAAGATAAATATTTTTCTAGAGTTATGATTAAATATTTTGCTTATGGCTCAAATTTAAACTTGGAAAGGTTGAAAAGTAGAGGGGTCACAGTATATGACTCTGAACAAGGAACCCTTGAAGACTGGAGACTGGTTTTCAATGTAATAGATGAAACTTTGATAGGTGCAGGGTTTGCAAACATTGAACCTTGCAAAGGTTGTAAAGTCGAGGGTCTAATATATTCAATCAGTGACTCATCCATAGCTAATCTAGATAAGTTTGAAGATCATCCAAGAGATTATATGAAAGATTATGTGGATGTCATAGATTGTAATGGTGAGAAGATCAAATGTTTAACTTATATTGCACAAAAAAATAGAACACAGCCCAGTCTTATGCCAACTGAAGAATATCTTAACCACATACTAAAAGGTCGAGAATGGTTCAGTGAAGTGTATTATCAGAATCTTCTAAAGGTTAAGAAGTCTCCATGAATGACCTCATAGCTTTCCTGCTAGGATTTATATCAAATTTTATAACATCTGCACTTTTTCTAGCTTTCTTGAGAAAGATAAAACCTCAAATTTTTATCTCTGACTCAATCGCAAAAGGTAGAAGTTCAGATAACAAAGTTGAATATATGTTTAAAATTATAAACCTTACTAAGCGTGATGTAATTGATGTAAAAGCAGAACTATTTTTAATTAAGCCTTTTCAAGTAGACGGCGGATTTATACGTGAATTTTGTCATGTTTCTTTAATTACTAGTAGCTTAATGGAAATCAAAGGTATTAATAATCAAAAGAGTTTTACAGACTATGACTTTTGCTTCAAAACAAGGGATAACTTAGAAAGCAATTGGAAAAAAGGGCAATTTCTACTATTCAGAGTACAAGTCACAGACTCAGTTTCAGGATTTAAGAGAGTATTTTCCAGAGAATTTTCTAGTTTGGGGGATATAAAAGAAGGTGAGTTTGAAATAGGCAAATCTAAAGTTGTCAAGAAGCTAGTTCATAATTCTCGGAGGCAATGAGTTTTATGGTTTAATTTGAGACTTGTGTCTGATCGATGTAAAAACTTGGTTGACTCGGAGTAGCAGAAGGGGTCAGTATTCCAGAAAAAATAAAATAGGTTTGCAACACCGGAATGCTGCTGAATATTAAATACAGAGAGCGATCGCCCCAAACATGATCAAGTTGGTGTCGGAAGTGCGATCGCATCCTCCCCTATCCCCTAACTAACACGAGACATCATAGTAAGCAGTCCTTGTTGTCCTAGCAGGATTTCTCGCACCAAACTGAAAATCCCTACCCAAATAATCGGGGTAATATCGACCCCACCGATGGGTGGTACTAGCTTACGTAAAGGCAGCAAAAATGGCTCCGTAGGCCAAGCTATCAGATTGAAGGGTAATTGATTTAAATTCACTTGCGGAAACCAAGTGAGAATAATGCGGAAAATAAACAGGAATGTCATCAGTCCCAACAGCGGGCCGAGAATCCAAACGGTCAAGTTAACGCCAGTCATCGGTTTGAGCTACTAGTTTTGAACAAAGAAAATGCTGAGAAGTCAGTCAGGAAGTTTTAAGCTTTGTCAAGCAATATATATATTTTATTGCAAATGCTAGTCAAGCAATTTTAGATTTTAAATTTTGGATTAATAGCACGTAAGTCTCGAAAAATACTAGTTTTGCGTCTCTAGCTGCTCAGATCTAGTTTTACGACTCATACCAAAAGGCTTCTCAAGGAAGTACTACACTATTAGAATTATGATGAAGTGTGTAAAAAAAGGTTGAGAACAATGACACCATCTTTAGCAAATTTTCTTTGGAGTCTGGCTTGGGGTACTGCGATCGTTGTTATCCCTGCTACCGTTGGGCTAATTTTCATTAGCCAAAAAGATAAAATCCAACGTTCATAATTCTTTGGTGAGTCAGTTTGACTCTAATACCAAATTGTCTGTCAGTTATTTACCCAATTGCATTAACAGTAGCAATCTTCCTAGTGAGGACAGGGTATACTTAGCTGACAGACATCAATTTTTATTTGGCTGGCAATCGATAAATAGCTGCCAATCTTCTGAGCCAGAAGCTTTGGAGCTTAACTATATTGTGATTAATTAAAGTAGTGATTTTAATTGTGACTCGCTAACATAGATTGTGATATTGGGATAAAGAACAATGCTAAATTTTGGGCTGAACTCAGCCAGTGTTCTGGCTCAGGTCAATGTAGGGACGAACTCAGCCAGTATTATAGGAATATTCCTGGCTGTGGCTGGGGCAGCGCTGTATTTTTTGCGGACTGTACGCCCAGAACTTTCACGAGATCAAGATATATTTTTTGCAGCTGTCGGCTTACTCTGCGGCTTTATTCTGATTTTCCAAGGATGGCGGTTAGACCCGATTCTGCAATTTGGTCAGTTGCTTTTAGTTGGGACAACAGTGTTTTTTGCAGTTGAAAGTATTCGTTTACGCAGCATTGCTACGCAGCAAGCCAAGCGCAACACTCCAATTGTCGATAGAGAACGAGAAGTCAGCGATAACTATTCCTATAAGCGACGTAGAGACTATGAGGCTGAGGTAGAAGACGAATACGAACCACTACCTTATGAGGAAGAAGAACCGCCTGTTCGCCCCAGAATTCGGGCTGGCAAAGATGAACGCTCATCTCGTGATGATTATTATGAGGAGCAACCACCTCGTCGCGCTAACCGCCGCACTAGCACTGGTAATGAACGGACTGAAACAACGGATAAAAATCGACGACGGACTTCTACACGTTCAACAAGTCGTCCATCTGAGAGATCTGACGATGAAAGTTGGGGTTCATCTTCTGCTAGACAGGTAGATGATTGGGAAAATCCCAGTGATGAAGTGAGAAAATCTTCTCGTCGTGGTAATAACAGCACTCAGCGTCCAGATAGTCGGGAAGATGATGTTCCAGCTAGACAAAGAAAACGTCGTCCACCTGCTGAGACAAATTCTCGCCGTGAGAGTGCAGATGATGATGCGATCCCAACTGATTATGTCCCATATAAGCCGATTGACAGGTCTGATGATGAATCAGATAATTCAACTAATTTTGATGATGTATAAAAATGTTGGGATAGATGTAAGCTAGAGGCGATGTAAAAAATAACAGTTGAGGTGAATAAATTTACGCCTACTTTGTGGCTCCAAAGACCGATTCATTGGAGCCTGATTTTTGGCTTAATCAGCTTACTGGTATCTTGTGGTACTGGTGAGATTCCGCTTGGGCCTACTTCTTTGAATAGTCGTTATACGGAAGAACAACCGACGTTAAGTGGCAACGGTCGGTTTTTAGCATTTGTCTCAAATCGTAATGGGAGTCATCAATTATTGGTGTATGACTTGCAACAACAAATATTTGTCAGAACGCCGGGTTTAAACCGTTCGGAGACAATCAGTGAAAGTCCTAGCTTGAGCTACACAGGGCGTTATATTGTTTATTTAACTAGCGACCAAGGTAGACCAGTGATAGCTCTTTACGATCGCGCTACCCAACAATCACAAGTCATGACTCCTGTCTATCGTGGCTGGGTACGAAATCCGGGTATTAGCCCTGATGGACGTTATGTTGTTTTTGAAACGGCCAGCCGTGGTCAATGGGATATTGAAGTTTTAGACCGTGGCCCTAATGTTGAATTAGATATTCCCAATGGTGCTACTGTGAATGCGCCGAATTAAAGTGTGAAGTATGAAGTATGAAGTGTAAAATTTTGTCCTTTGGTAGCTCACTTTTTGACAAATGACTATTGACCAATGACCAATCGCCCTATTTTTATACCGATATTTGCTTGCTGTAGTTTACTAACTGGCTGTTTTGGTTATCCCCGGTTGGTGAGTTATCCGTTTGATCCGGGAGGACAGAGTATTAATAGTTTGGCTTCGGAATTAAATCCGCAAACTTCGGGGAGATATATTGTGTTTAGTAGCGATCGCCGGGGTAGCCAAGATGTTTATATGTTTGATACCCTGACGCGTAATTTAATTGATTTACCAGGTTTAAATGCTTTAGATACGATCGCCTCTCATCCTAGCGTTTCGGAAGATGGTCGTTATGTTGTGTTTGCGGCTAGTCGTCAGGGGCGATCGGCTATTTTTGTTTATGACCGCGAAACTCGCCAATCGCGCAATTTAACTAATAATTTGCAAGCAGAAGTTCGTAATCCCACTATTAGCGCTGATGGTAGTCGGATTGCTTTTGAATCAACTAATAACGGGCAGTGGGATATTTTAGTTTATGACCGTTTTGGGCGACCATTAGATATACCCCAAGACCCTAGATAAAGTCTGAAGTCTGAAGTTTCAGCCTTTAGACTTCAGACTTTGTTTGTTGTACTGCTTCGATAAGCGATCGCACTTGTTCAGTGCCTTCAGATGGTTCAAAAGATAAGGGGAATTTACCTTTGGCGATCATTCTTAATCCCAGAGGAGCAAGACTAAGTAATCCTCTTAAATCACGGAAATAATTACCAACTACTTGTAAACCAAATTGGCGTTCGTCAATCCAACCCCCTTCTTTTACCAACTCGACTAAAACTTTACGGTGACGAATGGAACGGGTATCAGCTTTTTGTTTGTGTGAAAGAATTTCTTGTTTAATTTTGGTGATTTGTTCTAGGGGTGCTACTTCCATTGGACAAACTGAATCGCAATATAAACAACGAGTACAACCCCACACTCCTTTAGTACCTTCGTTGTAATTTTCTAAGCGATTTTCTGTGGTGCTATCACGAGAATCTGCAACCATACGATACGCTTTAGCTAAAGCATGAGGGCCGACAAAATCAGGATTAACTTCACGGGCATTGCATTCAGAATAACAAGCACCGCACATGATACAGTTACCAGTTTGATCGAGGAGCGATCGCTCTTGGGGTGTTTGTAAAAATTCTCGTTCTGGGATTTGTCGTGCTGCTGTACTTATATAGGGAGTAACTCCCTCCAAATTATCCCAAAAACTGCTCATATCTACTACTAAATCTTTAATCACAGGCATATTACCCAAAGGTGCAACCGTGATTTCTAAATGAGGATTTGCGGTATTTGTCAACGATTGTATTTGTTGTAATCTCGCAATTTCGCTGCCAACGTTTTCTTTGCAAGCTAAGGCTGAACGCCCATTGATTCGCATCGCACAGCTGCCACAAATGGTATTGCGACAATTTTTGCGAAATGCTAATGTGCCATCCTGCTCCCATTTAATTCGATTTAAACAGTCAAGGATTGTATTACCAGGTTCTACCTCTAGAGGGTAAGTTTGCACAACAGGCGCAGAATTTTGTTGCTGCCGAATAATCTTAAAAATAACTTCCATTGCCACCAACCAAAGTCTTAAAATTGCTTTACCAGCCTCAAAAATTATAAGTAAAGGCTAGTAGGTGCGAAAATTGAGCTATACTCTTGTTGCTCTTAATTCAATGCCTAGTGTTAAAAGGCTGATGAGTCAAGAGCCACTGATTCTAGTTTAAGGATAACCATTAAAATTTTAGTTGTATTAGCACCATGTCCGAGATTTATGTTAAGCTCTAAGCCCTACTCCTAAATAGGCGATCGCAGCTTGTTGTTCACCTTACCTGTTTGGAAGTTAAAAACAAAAAATTTTTGGGGAGATTAACTCCAGTTAATTATCTACATAACGAAAATATTCCCATTTAATACACTTCATCTGCTTAATACATCTTTATATCAATAAAGCCCATAGCTCAAATCTACTTATTGCAGAAATCAGGGAAATAATCACCAAAGGTTGATTTTTTTGGTGATAGGGAAGTGTTAAAGCTAATAATAAACCGATGAATTTTTCTAAAAGTGAGGCAGCAATACGTATGATAGCTAATAAACTCGCATAAAAATCCTGACTGCTTGTTACCTCGTTAAGCTAAATGATTTAGATAAAAGTTTGTCTGGAAATTAAATTCAAACTTAAACAATTATTTTGCTATTATTAGTCCATGCTAGTATTTAATATAAAATTACGAAGCAACAAAACTAGTCTTAATCGTCGTACAAGCGCGATGACCACTACTTTGTTTTTTCGTAACATAGAGACATAAAATTTTCTGTCTCTATATCTCGGACAAAAGGTGTATGTCCAAGAGAGCATATTCAAATACTATGCTGTCTTAAGCTTAAGAGGAAGAACGGTTGAAACCTACAAATCAAGAGCAATAAAGGCAAGCACTGAAAGTGGAAAACCTGCAATTTATTGGGTCTACTTCTGATTGAGAGTAGAAACAACCTCATTTGTAAAGGTGGCTTAAAGTTACACCGCTACAGTAGCGCCAAAAGAAAAAATCATTTCGTTTTCAATGGCGAATCATGGTTAAAAGTGCCGTAAAATCACCAAAATAAATGCCTGTGACAACCTTAACCTTAAATCTGTTGCAGGTAAATATCATAAATAGGCGCTTGTGGCTCTTATATCAGTAGCAATTTAACCCTTCCTTAAAATTTTGAGCATCTTTTTGCGGATACTCAAAAGTTAAATACTGGCATTAGACTACATAGTTTATCAGTTTGGAGAGAGTAAGGATAATTTGAGCGTAATGACAGAAACTGCAACTGCACCATTAACTGGAAAAGCACTGCTTGCTAAGGTAAAAGAACTTTCTAATTTACCCAGAAGAGAGAGAGCAAAACAGTGTGGCTATTACACTGTTACTAAGAATAATCAGGTGCGCGTCAATCTAACTGATTTTTATGACGCTTTACTATCGGCTAGAGGAATTCCCTTAAGTCCAGAAGCACCTAAAGATGGCCGTGGCCGCGAACCGACATATCGGGTTAGCGTTCATCAAAACGGTCAAATTGTGATTGGTGCAACTTACACCAAAGCAATGGGTTTAAAGCCCGGAGATGAATTTGAAATTAGACTGGGATATAAGCATATTCACCTGATTCAACTAGGTGAAAGCGATAAAAAAGGCATCTCCCCAGAGGATATTGATGAGGTAGATGAAGACTTAGACGAAGAAGAGTAAATTGGTCGATGGTAGGGAGAAGTTACAGCTAAATCCTGAAACTATATATCCCTACTACAGAAGCCAATAACTCTGTTTAAGAATTCTGTACTAATAAAACGATACGATTAGACATGTTGCTCAAGCCACAAATCTTAGTAGAGTCTTGAAGATAAACCGAGAAGTCTATCGTGTTTTTTTTATTTGTTTTAGCAAATTTTTTTCAGCCATCAGTCAACTCCTTACTGTCATTTCTCGAAAATGCCTCAGTACCAGTTGTTTTGATGGCATTTTTTATAAGTTGGGTAGTATGTTGGTTGCCGTTAGCAGTCATATCTGCTATTTACGTGGGTTGGAGACCAACAAAACCTTTGCAGCCGGAGCAAAAGTTACCTCTCATAGTGACACTTTATTTATTAGCTCCCTTGGTGCTTTGGGGCGTAGTTTTGCTATGTAAAAAGTCTTTCGCTGATTATGGGTTAATCCTAAATACTTCCCTGCTGGGTGGCTTAGGATTGGGTTTTGGTTTGGGATTACTCAGCCTAGGTGTGATGTTCGCTGTACAGTTTTGGCTGGGTTGGTGTGATTTAGAAAAGTCTAATATTAAGTTATTACCAGGTATATTGCTACCAATTTTCTTAGTAGCGTTATTGGTAGGTGGTATTGAAGAATTAGTTTTTCGCGGTTTTTTGTTAACTGAATTAGAGCGAGATTACCCAATATGGATAGCAGCTGCAATTTCTAGCGCCATTTTTGCAGGGCTGCATTTAGTTTGGGAGCAGCAAGAGACCCTACCACAAATACCTGGACTGTGGCTGATGGGAATGATGTTAGTGATGGCGAGAATAGCAGATAAAGACAGTTTGGGTATAGCCTGGGGATTACATACTGCTTTAGTGCTGGCGATCGCTACTATAGATACAGCGCAATTAATAACTTATACAGGCAAAGTGTCAGAGTTGTTTACAGGTAAGCACAAAAAACCCCTGGCTGGGTTAGCAGGGATTTTTTGTGTTCTAGGAACTGGGTTAATTCTTTTTATTTATAAGTAAACTTTGTAAACGCAAAAGGGCGCTGAGATCAACGCAGAGTATTTTGGAAATATAGTTATTTAATATTTTTTAAGAGTGAAAAATGCGATCGCACCCCTCATTCTACCAGTGCGATCGCATTCATTTTGTTCTACCCTAACTAAACAAGTGCAACTGAGCAATAACAGTACTCACCAAATGATGGGTAATTGGCAGACTATCAATGACCATTGCTAAACATAACAGCATCATGTAGGAGATGGAATAGAGAAATACATCTTTGGCTACAGTGCGGTCTTCTGGCTGTTGCAATAAACACCAAGATTTGCGGATAAATAATCCGCCTAAACCAGATGCGATCGCCGCATAAATAATCCCACTGGCGTGTAAGGGATAAAACAATAACAGGGTGGCGATGACTGTAATGAGGGTATAATACCAAATTTGCTTGACTGTGGCTGTCGCGCCCGCAATTACTGGGAGCATGGGGATGCCGACTTTGGCATAGTCATCACGAATCATCAACGCCAGCGCCCAGAAATGGGGAGGAGTCCATAAAAAGACAATGGCAAAAATTAACCACGCAGGCCAGCTTAAGGTATTTGTCACAGCTGCCCAACCTACCAACGCCGGAATTGCCCCAGCTGCACCACCAATGACAATATTTTGGGTGGTGTGACGCTTGAGCCAGTGGGTATAAATCAGTATGTAAAAAACGATGCCAGAAAATGCCAGACAGGCTGCCAATAAATTAGCAAACACTGTTAGTAGGGTAAAAGAAAGTACAGCCAAGGCGATCGCAAAAATTAGCGCATCCCTTGGCTGCACTCTGCCAGAAGGCATAGGACGATGGCGCGTCCGTTCCATGTCGTAATCAATATCTCTGTCATAGATACAGTTGATTGTCTGAGCGCTGGCCGCAGCCAGAGTACCACCAGTCAGAGTGACTAACAACAGTAATGGGTCTACTTGTCCCTTTGCTGCAACCCACATACTCCCAGCCGTGGTAATCAAAAGCAAGGGAATAATTCGCGGTTTAGTTAGCTGGTAATAGCTTTGAATTACCTGGAGGAAGGTTTCGTGGTGGCGAGAGACATTAGTCTCAATCATCTTGGTTCTATTTCCTTAATTGTCAACAATGTGTGTTTAGTCTTAGCTCTGTCTGGTTGTGGAGAATGATCCGCCCAGAATATCTTTGCTGGGGTGATAATCTTGAACCTTGCCGTTTCTGGATTTGAAGCGTCAGTGAGTGGCTAGTGTTTGAGAAACTGAGGCAGAGGTGAAGATAAAAATACTTTCACCAGTTCTAGTTACTGGAGATGCGATTAATTACTAATGACTAATGGCTAATGTCTTATCACCATTAGTCATCAGTCATCGTAGCGATCGCATCAGTTTTCCCACAAACCAGTATTAGTTAAGGATTCGAGCCTTTGGCTGGGGTATGCAAAGAATTTGTCGCCAAACCGACAGACAAACTGTTGATTTCACGATTAGCCGCCCAATCACGCAATGCGAGAACAGTAAACCCGACCAAAGTTCCAAGTAAAGCCGCACCGATAGCTTGGTGCGAGACAGTTAGCGGCTCGACTTGCAGATGCAAACGAAAAGTAGCAACGCCCAACAAAATTTGTAAGACCAATAAACCACCAGCCATATTTGCTAGTCGCCGCAAAGCTGGATGGAGTGCTGGTGTGCGCCAAGAAATTAAAACTACGGCTAGGGTTGCTACTGTTGGCGGTACTAACCCAAAAATATGGCTGTACATCACGCTGCAAAGTTCAGATGTGCCAAAGCATTGGTGTAGCGCCCAGCGAGAGCCGACTATAGCACCTAGTAAACTCTGCACATAAACCAACACAGCCGCAGTTAAACCAATCCAGGGTAGTTTCCCGGCATTACCAGTTCCCTGATAGGGAGCCAGAGCCGTACCAACAACTAGTAGGGTGGTGAAGAATAACAGTGCTGTTCCCAAATGGGCGGTAACGATGTCAAACCGCAGCAGTTCAGTGACGGTGAGTCCTCCCAAAATGCCTTGAAACACGATTAAAAACAAGGCAAAGCTTGCAGCCCAAGGCAACCAGACAGGCAAAGAACGACGGTGCCACCAAGATAAACCAGCAAGTGCGATCGCGCTCACACCAATCAAGCTTGCATCCAAGCGGTGAAACCACTCCAAAAACACTTGGAGATTCATTTGTTTGGCTGGTACTAGTTCCCCGTAGCACAGCGGCCAGTCTGGGCAAGCAAGTCCGGCATTCATTACACGGGTGGCAGAACCAATAGCCATTAAAATCAAGGTGGCTATAGACATTCTCCACACCAAGCGACGAATCATTTCCTTCGGCTTTTGTTGCTCAACTGCCGCATCATTTTGTTGTTTTAGGACAAATTCGTTCATGAACGATTCCTTATGCCGATCTTGGTAGTAGCTCTCTTAAAATTTCTAATTTTTTCGTACCAACCCATTTCCACCCTAGCGTATACAGCCAAGTTTAGAGATGGGGTTTCACTTATTACTTTGAATCACTTCTGATGGTTTTAGTCGGAAGCTTTAGGTATTTTTCAAGTTGTGGGCAATAAGCAGTTGACAAACAATTTTCTTAACCTAAATTTTTTCTTAAATTTTTCCAATTATCACTATTTATCCTTGTCAGTATCTAATAAATCTCTTTTACTCAGAAATAGTAAAGTGGCTGAAAAAATTAATAAAAATTTCAGACCATTTGGCTTTATGTTTAATAGCCTAGACTACCTTAGTAAGTGGGCAGGTTTGAAAAAACGTAATCAATTAATTTAAGTAAGCCGTGAAAATTCCAAGTTCAATCTGGACATTACTGATTGGCATCGTACTAACGTTGACCAGTCTTTGGTACGGTCAAAATCACGGTCTGTTGCCGACAGCAGCCTCCGATGAAGCCATCTTAGTTGATGGTTTATTTAACTCGATGATGACCGTTTCCGTAGGTATATTTTTGATTGTTGAAGGTGTTTTAATCTACTCTGTATTTAAATACCGTCGGCGTGCTGGTGACAATGAAGACGGGCCACCAGTGGAAGGCAATGTACCTCTAGAAATACTCTGGACGGCGATCCCCGCAATTATTGTGATTGGTATTTCTGTTTATAGCTTTGATGTGTATAACGAAATCGGTGGCTTCGATCCCCACGCTGTTCACGAAGCGCCAATAAATCAAAGTTCGATGAGAATGCCCGGAGCCGCTCTTGCCGCTACCTTGAGTGATACTCCTCCCAGCACCGCACCCAATCTCAATCAAGAAAAATCTGATGCGGCGATGCAAGATCCAGCCACCGCCGCTGTGCGGAATGCTGATCAGATTCCCCAACTTCGGAATGCTCCTGGTGTGGGTAGTGTAGCTCCGACTCTTGGCTCCAGTCCTGACAAAACAGGTAAGTTGCCAAGTTTAGCGGTTAATATCACTGGCCTGCAATATGCCTGGATTTTTACTTATCCAGAAACCGGCATAACCACAGGTGAACTGCATGTTCCTATTGGCCGGGAAGTGCAAATCAATATGACAGCTAATGATGTCATCCACGCTTTTTGGGTGCCAGAATTCCGCTTGAAACAAGATGCGATTCCTGGTAGACAGAGCGAAATTCGTTTCACTCCCAATAAAGTTGGTGATTATGCGCTAATTTGCGCTGAACTTTGCGGCCCTTACCACGGCGCGATGAGAAGCCAAGTGGTGGTGGAAAGTCAAGAAAATTTTGACAAATGGATGCAGGAGCAGCTTGTTGCAAGTCATGAAACCTTGAATAAAGCCGTTGCTGTGAATCCAGCCAACCTCACCCCAGATGAATTTCTCGCTCCTTACACTAAGGAAATGGGAATTCAGCCAGAAATTTTACATCAAGTTCACCATTTGTCAGTCAACAGTAAACAGTAATCAGTAAACAGGTTGATAACTGTTCAATGACAACTGATAACTGAATAACTAACTCCTATGACACAAGCCCAAATACAAGAAACAGCCAATTTCCCGGTGCGGGTTGATGAGCCGGGAGCCAGAAAATGGCGAGACTACTTTACCTTCAACACTGACCATAAAGTGATCGGGATTCAATATCTCGTCACTTCCTTCATTTTTTATTGCATTGGCGGTGTTCTCGCTGACTTGGTGCGAACAGAACTACGCACTCCCGAAGTAGATTTTGTCAGCCCAGAAGTATATAACAGCCTGTTTACGCTACACGCCACAATCATGATTTTCTTGTGGATTGTACCAGCAGGTGCCGGGTTTGCCAACTATTTGATTCCCCTGATGATTGGGGCTAAAGATATGGCATTCCCCCGATTGAATGCTGTGGCTTTTTGGATGATTCCTGTTGGTGGTTTATTACTGGTTGCTAGTTTAGCTATAGGCGATGCGCCAGATGCCGGTTGGACTTCTTATCCTCCCCTCAGCTTGGTGACAGGCCAAGTAGGTGAAGGGATTTGGATTATGAGTGTGCTGTTGCTGGGTACGTCGTCGATTTTGGGGGCGATAAATTTTCTCGTCACCTTAATCAAGATGCGGACTCCAGGAATGGGAGTACATCAAATGCCCCTGTTCTGTTGGGCGATGTTTGCTACTTCTGCACTGGTTTTGATGTCAACACCAGTCTTAGCCGCAGGTTTGATTTTGTTGGCTTTTGACTTATTAGCAGGGACAACATTTTTTAACCCGACTGGTGGCGGTGATCCCGTGGTTTACCAGCACATGTTCTGGTTTTACTCCCATCCGGCGGTTTACATCATGATTTTGCCTTTCTTCGGGGCAATTTCCGAGATTATTCCCATACATTCTCGTAAACCAATTTTCGGCTATAAAGCGATCGCCTACTCATCTCTAGCAATTAGCTTTTTGGGTCTGATAGTTTGGGCGCACCACATGTTTACCAGTGGTATTCCTGGTTGGTTGCGGATGTTTTTTATGATCACTACGATGATCATTGCTGTACCCACAGGGATCAAAATTTTCAGCTGGTTAGCCACGATGTGGGGTGGCAAAATCCAACTCAACTCAGCCATGCTATTTGCCATTGGTTTTGTTGGCACCTTTGTAATTGGTGGTATTAGTGGTGTAATGTTGGCGGCTGTACCTTTTGATATTCACGTTCACGATACTTATTTTGTCGTGGCTCACCTCCACTATGTGTTGTTTGGTGGAAGCGTGTTGGGTATTTTTGCCGCTATTTATCACTGGTTCCCGAAAATCACGGGACGGATGATCAACGAATTTTGGGGTAAGGTTCACTTCGCACTGACAATTGTTGGTCTGAATATGACCTTCTTACCTATGCACAAGCTAGGAATGATGGGTATGAACCGCCGCATCGCCCAGTATGATCCCAAATTTACCCTGCTGAATGAAATCTGTACCTACGGCGCGTACATACTTGCTGTTTCCACCTTTCCCTTCATCATCAATGCGATTTGGAGTTGGATGTATGGTGAGAAAGCAGGTAATAATCCTTGGCGAGCGCTGACCTTAGAGTGGATGACAACCTCTCCACCAGCAATTGAAAATTTTCATGGTTTCCCCGTATTAGCTACAGGGCCTTACGATTACGGCTTAGAAAGAGCTAATGAAGGTGTGCCATTATCCGATCCCAATCCTTTGTTATCGGCTGGCCCCAACTCAGTACTCCGTGCTGAGCCTGATGAGTCATATCCCACCATTGAATCTGACCTGGAACAACGTGTTTCCGGTAATAAAGATTAAGGATGGAATAGGAGCTAGGGATGAGAGGCTAGGGATCTAGCATTC
Organism: Nostoc sp. PCC 7107; assembly: GCF_000316625.1. Lineage (GTDB taxonomy): Bacteria > Cyanobacteriota > Cyanobacteriia > Cyanobacteriales > Nostocaceae > Nostoc_B. The sequence continues at coordinate 1,883,788 of NC_019676.1, forward strand.
TCGCTCTCAAAATTCTCTAGCTCTTAGCCATACTGCATTTTTCATACTTTACACTTAATAAGATTCATGCAAAGTCAAACCATTGACCCAGCTAAAACCGAATTAAATCATCATCATAATACAGCCACAGTTGCTCATCACGAAGAACATCCAGATCATCGCTTGTTTGGTTTGTTTGTTTTCTTGGTGGCTGAAGGGATGATTTTTATGGGCTTGTTTGGAGCCTATCTCGCTTTTCGTTCGACCTTACCTGTGTGGCCTCCCGCAGGCACACCAGAATTAGAATTATTACTTCCTGGAGTCAATACTGTCAATCTAATTGCCAGCAGTTTTGTTATGCACAATGCTGATACGGCAATTAAAAAGAATGATGCACGAAGTGCGCGGATTTGGTTAGCCGTTACCGCCGTGATGGGGGCAACTTTTTTGGTGGGTCAGGTATATGAATATACCCATCTAGAATTTGGTTTAACTACCAATTTATTTGCTAGTGCGTTTTATGTTTTGACTGGTTTCCACGGATTGCACGTTACCATCGGCGTTTTAGCAATTGTAGCGGTGTTGTGGCGATCGCGCGTTCCCGGTCACTATAGTAACGAAAAACACTTCGGTATTGAAGCAGCAGAAATCTACTGGCACTTTGTAGACGTAATTTGGATAATTTTGTTCGGATTACTGTATTTACTGTAGGTATTAATTAATTACCAAGTTGTTCACTCCACGCGAATAACTTAAAATTGAACCCCCTTTGGGGGTTTTTTTATACTGAAAAAGGTGCAATATTCACTGCACCTTTTTAATCTTAACTACCTATTGCTATTTTTTCGGCGCTATGGTCTCCTCGATGGAGAAAGAGATACTCAATCAGAAATTGTCTTGTATTACCTACTTGCATTATCATCTGCGCTACGTTTAACGGTATCTGGATAGATGGAACCCCATTGTTTGACAGCTTCTGCTGATTCCTTAGCAATTCTTTGAGCGCGTTTACCAGGTTCATCTTCAGTTTGACGAGCTTCTCTGTTCCATTCACCAGTAGTTTTAGGCCTATCAGCTTTATCTTGATGTACTACTCTATCGAGTTCTCTGGTGACAGCTTTGCTGTTACCACGCTCAATATTAGCGTTTGTTGTCAAGACTAAAAATCCCACTAGCACTACAGCTACAAACCGCTTGACTTGAAGTTCATTCAGTAGAGAACTAATGCGAGAAAATGCCTGAGAAATCAAACTTATCATGGACTGTACTCCATTATCTTGAGGTTTTTGGAACTAATCAGCTTTATTTAAATACATATCAAAACTATCTTTAACAAAGGTAAATATTCCTCTAGCAGAAGTCATAGCTTGCTGATGGACAAGAGTACATATTTAATCTTGTACAGTCTGAACTTTGAATTACTTTATCTAGAAAACATCTATCTTAAGTGCGATCGCTCTCAAGTAGAGTAAACTTCTATTCAGTGCAATTCCACAGTGCAACTTGCTGTCTGAGTTCTTCTATATCTAAATAATCATGAGCAAAAGCTTTGCGTAATAACGAATGAGGAATAAATTCATCATACTTTTGCATTTCTGGCGCTTCGGCTGTGCTGACTAAATCTTCTGCGGAAATTCTTTGCTCACATAATGAAGCAATTTCTGCTTGCAGATATTTAAACTTACCTTTGCCTAATTTCAAAATCAAATAATAAGGGTTAGTTCCCCCAATACTACTGATTTCTAAAGATTCTCGACAAAAAGAATTGAGCAATCTTTCTAAGGTGCGATAAGTTACTGTTCCCACCCAAGGAAAAATACAGTATTTATTTTTGTCTAATTGCAATATATTTGATTTTGCTAATCCAGCAGATTGGACTAATTCTCTGACTATTTTTAGACGTTGTTGAGCATTTTTTTGTAAATAACTATATTCCACGTCTTCTAGTAAAACCTGCCGCATTCGTCGTAAAACTTTTGTATGAATACTACCGCCAGCACCACGCCAATAAACGGTAGCTTTACCATCTACTTGTTTAGCTAAAACCACCTTTTTTTTCAAATCAACTTCTAAAACTTCCCAAGTGCGACCTGCTAAACCAAATTGATTACCTACAGGTGGTGGTGTGACGATACTACCAATTTCTGTCGTACCTTGCTTGACTACATATTCTTGATGATCAGCAAATACAGCATAGAACTGAAATCTTCCAACTATCTTTTCACCAGCCAAGCCGATAATTAATTTACCTTGCTCAGTTTTCTGAATATGATTAATATCAATTAAATAACGTAATAATAATTTAAAATCTTCTTGAGTAATTGCTGCAAACGGGGGAAATTTTAAAACTTGTTTTGCTAAATTAGCCGGAGATATTTCCCCTGTTGCTAATAAAATACTCATTGTCTGATGATAAAGCAAACTAAAAGGATATTTAGGTGGTGTTATCGGTTCAATCCAACGTTCTTCTAAATACAGTTGAATAATAGCAATACACTGTAGCAGCTGCCAAGGAATTTGCTCTGGGAGATATGCTTCTTGTGATGGTTCATCTTCAACACAGACAAAGCGCATATCCGCCACTGTACCTCTTCTTCCAGCACGTCCCAAACGTTGTAAAAAGCTGGCTACAGATAAAGGTGATTCTAACTGAATGACGCGCTCTAAATTCCCGATATCTATCCCTAATTCTAAGGTGAGTGTCGCCGCAGTTACAGCAGGACGATGAGGTTCTTGCATAGCTTTTTCCGCAGCTTGGCGCAAGCTTGCCGATATACTACCGTGATGTACGTGATAAATATCTGGTCGTGCTTGTGCTTGAGCAATTTGACGTAAGGAAGCAATTACAGATTCAGTTTGAGTGCGGTTATTTGCAAATATCAGGCATTTTTTATTTTGGCTGAGATTAAAAAGATAATTATCATATATATCTGATGAATTAATATCATCACAAAGATAAAAATGTTCGACAGCAAGTTTAATTTGACGTTTGCTAACTTCAATTTTAGGAGTAATTACTTGTTTGTCAGTTCCTGAACTCAACCATGCTTCTGCTAGTGAATAATCGCCAAGGGTAGCTGATAACCCAATGCGCCGGGGCTGTGATTGAATTGCATTGGCTAAACGCTGCAATTGACAAATAATCTGACAACCGCGTTCCGAACCCATAAAGGCATGAATTTCATCAATGATGACAAATTTTAAACCGCCAAATAATCGCACTAACTCATGATGTTTATTGATTAATAAACTCTCTAGAGATTCTGGCGTAATTTGGAGAATACCTTGGGGATTTTTTAAAAGTTGATTTTTGCGACTTTGAGCCACATCACCATGCCAGTGATAAACAGGAATATCGGCTGTTTTGAGTAAGCCATTGAGGCGTTCAAATTGGTCATTAATTAAGGCTTTAATGGGGCCGATATATAATGCGCCGATGGTATTAGTAGGATGATTATGTAATACAGTTAAAACTGGTAAAAATGCTGCTTCTGTTTTTCCTGCCGCCGTGGCTGCTGCTATTAATAAGTGAGAATTGGTGTCAAAAATAACTTCACAAGCGGCAATTTGCACTGGACGTAATTCAGTCCAGTTGTGATGATAGATATATTCTTGAATGAAGGGTGCAAGTCGATTAAAGGCATTATTCATCTCATGTTTAATCTCATGTTTCTTAGGATATAACTTCTGTAGTTAATAACATCCACTCGATAGGGGTTTCGCTTTCGAGACGATGTTGCATAATAGAAAGATGAAGTTCTTGATACCAAGTACAATATGATACTTGAAATATAGTAGATGCACTCCTGTAACTTTTTCAATTTAGGATTGTTATAAATATTTAACTTGTAGCGTTTGAGGCGATCGCATCATTTTTGTCTCAACTCGCTTGAGTGATTTCCGTATTTTGTTGTAGAGAATTGGTATAACAGCATCTTAAATTGGTAAAATTCAGGTTCAAAGAGAAGAGAATATTCAGACATGGTAGCCGCCCATACAGATTTAAATATTGCTGCTATAGAAGCAGAATATACTCAAAAGTCACCAAGAGAAATTCTGAAATTGGCTTTGGACACTTTTGACAACATGTCAATTTCCTTCAGTGGTGCTGAAGATGTTGTTTTAATCGATATTGCTTCCAAAATCACCAAAAACTTCCGGGTTTTTACCCTCGATACCGGGCGCTTGCACCCTGAAACATACCAGTTCTTGGATAAAGTTAGAGAACATTATGGCATTAAGTTAGAAGTAATGTTCCCTGATGCCGCAGAAGTACAAGCCTTGGTAGAAGAAAAAGGATTGTTCAGCTTTTATCAAGATGGTCATAAAGAATGCTGTGCTGTTCGCAAAGTTAGACCCCTACGCCGCAAGCTAAATACCCTTGATGCTTGGGTGACAGGACAGCGTAAAGACCAAAGTCCCAGCACCCGCAACCATATTCCTGTAATTGAACTTGATACCGCATTTTCCACCGAAGACCATCAGTTAATTAAGTTCAATCCCTTAGCTAACTGGTCTTCCAGCCAAGTGTGGGAATATATTCGCGCCTTGGATGTACCTTACAACAAATTACACGAGCGAGGTTTTATCAGTATTGGTTGCGAACCCTGCACTAGACCTGTTTTACCAAACCAGCATGAACGTGAAGGTCGCTGGTGGTGGGAAGAATCTACAGCTAAAGAGTGTGGTCTGCACCTAGGGAACTTACAAAAATAGTCAGTGAAACTACACAGTAAAGGCGTAATGACTTGCGCCTTTACTGAAAGCAGGGGGTTGAAAGCGAAATTTCCTGCTCAAGAGTGCGGGTCACGCTATCATCTTCAGTAAAGAGATTTTTCCCTGATTTGGTAATTATTTTTCTGTTACGAAAATGCTTGACCAAGACTATTCGGCATCTCTTTGCTAATTTTTAAAGTAGGTACATAATTAATTACTCCTCAGTTCTGCCATAGTTCCAATTGATGAATTTTGAGAAAAATCATACTTTATCTCATAGTTCTAAATGACTTGTGAATAACTATGTTCCCAACTTCTTGGAAAACTTGGGGATATAATTATATCAATTTTTATCAATGCTATCACCTGTTGATGTTAGGTACATAACCCAGCGTAGGAAACTTTTTGTAATTAGTCCTGTCTGTAAGACTAATACATTAGTTTATCAGGAATTTATATGCGATCGCCTATCGTAATCGGTACAGGATTACTTGTATCTTTAATTTTTAATGCCCAAGTATTAGCGCAATCTACGGTACAGTTACCACAACTAACTGCACAGAACTCTTCGCAACAAATCTTCAATAAAAATAATAAAAAGCTGCGTTCAGGTATTATTACTTTGCAAAGAACTGCGTGTTTTGGTGCTTGCCCAATTTATAAAATTACCATATTTCCTGATGGTAGAGTTGTCTACGAAGGGGAGCGTTTTGTGAAAGTTGTAGGTAAGCGAACTACTAAAATTAGTCCGCAAGCTGTGAGAAGATTAGTTGCAGAATTTGATAAGGTCAATTATTTCTCTTTACCCAGTAAATATCAAGGTGGGCCGACAGATTTACCTTCAGCAATTACTTCTCTCACTCTTGGTAGACAGCAAAAAACTGTGAATCATTATCTCGGTTCACCTAATGCGCCACAAGCACTAACAGCCTTAGAAAATAAAATAGATGCTGTTGTGAATTCTCAGCGCTGGATTGGGTCAAAAAATGAACAAACACCAAATCCAAATGAGTCAAATTCCACTCAACTAAAAGTTAACCGCCAATTGTGGAATCAGCAAAAGTTGACTAATTATCGCTTTACATTTAGTAGAAGTTGTTTTTGCGTACCTAAAGCAACTCAACCAGTAGTCATTACAGTCCGCAATGGTCAAGTTGCTTCTATTACTGCTGTCAATAACAATGAACCAGTTGATGCAGAATTATTCCAACAATATAATTCAATTCCGAAACTGTTTGGGATAATTGACGACGCTATTTCCAAAAAAGCATCTAGTCTCACCATCAAATATGATCCTAAATTTGGCTACCCAACACAAATCAATATTGATTATAACCAACAAGTTGCTGATGAAGAACTATATCTCACTATTAGCAATCTAGAAACATTGAAGTAAGGTTTTGCATATCTACATTTTGCTCTTATGAGCATTAGGGACGTAAATTTATACGTCCCTTTTATTTTGCCATCAAGTCTAGATAAACGGAAATATCTCTGAGTGATCAGTCATAATTCCAGGTAAGTGTGCATAAATAGCAAAACTCTCTTCCCTGCTGTCTAAATGATAAGTCTTTAACCGGACACGATATCAGACTCAGGGATGATGAGTGTTGAGTGGCTAGATTGACAAAATCACACTATAAATGGTCATATCTAAGCGATATGTAGTAATTACAAGGAATAAGGTCATGATTAAATCATGGATGATAATTGGGGGCGTAGCAATATTGGTTGCTTTGGGTGCTAATTTAATTCAGCCACGCGATCGCCAATGGTTCAAGCGCTTACAAAGACCGAGATGGCTAACTTTTGAAGCAGCAATTCCGGTTATTTGGAGTGTGATTTTTATTTGTGGCGCTTGGTCGGCTTATATTGTTTGGGAAACTAACCCCGGAACTAAATCCACTTGGTTGTTGATGAGCTTATATTTAATTTTAGAAATTGCTATTATTGCCTATACCCCTGTGATGTTTTGGCTGCGGAGTCTTCAAGCCGGTACAATTATCGGTGGTACAGGTTTTATTATCGGGATTATATTAACTCTTGCTGTTTTACCTGTTTCTGGTTGGGCAGCATTGTTATTAGTACCCTTGTTACTATGGAGTCCCATTGGCACTTATACTACTTGGGAGATGATCAATCTTAATCCTCAAGATGCTTAAGTATCAATGCTAAATTATTTTTAATAATGCCTTATCTGACTACTGCCAGTAAAATTGATCAAATAGTTGCTGAATATACCAAGGCTAAAACCCTTTGGATAGATACAGAAGTAGCTGATTATAACAGCCGGAATCCCAGATTGTCGCTGATTCAAGTATTAGATGATCCTGAAGATATGAGTGGCGATCGCGTTTTTCTTTTGGATGTCCTAGATCAGCCGGATTTGGTAGCTAATTTTATTCAGCAAATTATGGTCAATCCAGATATAGAAAAAGTATTTCATCATGCAAGTTATGATGTAAAATTTCTCGGCGATAAAAAAGCTAGAAATATTACTTGTACTTTAGAAATAGCGAAAAAAATTCCTTACTATCTTTTGCCAGTACCTAACTATCAACTCAAAACTCTAGCCACTGTTCTGTGTAACTTTCACTATATTGATAAACAAGCACAAACTAGCGACTGGGGACAACGACCCTTAACAGAAGAACAAATAGATTACGCTTATCTCGACTGCATTTATCTTGCTCAAGTGCATAAATGTTTGTTAGAATTACAATCAGAAGGTGATCCGGCTCCAGAAGCAGAAGATTTAATAGCTCTCAATTTAAGATATACACAAATAGAAGAGCAATGGAAGCTATTAAATTCTGAAGTTGAGCATTTGCAAGAGCGCATTAAAAAAGCTATGCAGGCTCAAAATGTATCAGAAACATCTTTCTTTAAGTTAACTGCTTATGAACGGAAAACCGTGAAAGCACAGTTTTTAGAACTGGCAAGACTAGTACAAAGTCAAGGATTAAATTTTGATTTTTCGATTACCTTGACTCAGAAGTTACAGAAAGATTTAGGTGGAAATTTAGAACAATTATCTGTAGAAATAGATACATCTAATTCTTGGAGACTAACTCCTAAAAATCAGGAAAGTAATAGTGAGAATGAGTGAAATAGAGTGCTAGTTTTCACCTACTTGCTACTAATAATATAAATTTTAAGTATAATTAATAACTCTTAAATCACCCCATAAAAGACAAAAAGTTAATAAATTTCCCGGTTAAGTCCAGAGATAACCGTTATTAAACCTAGGGAATATCAGTAAAGTGTGTTAATTGACATTGCACATCTAAATTCCCAAATTAATTAAATTGGGTGCTAATTAAATCTAGGTGGAATGCTGGTGGAAAGCAACTTATGAAGCTGCGGTTATGGGAGCAAAAGCGGGTGAAGGTGAGAAAAACATTGACTATAGTTGTGCTGACTGTGTTGAGTGCAATGACTCTTGTCTCTTGTAATCGAGACAAGAGTGTGCTTGTGACAGAAATAGGCTTCACTCCACCTAGCCGCCGTACTATTAAAACCTCACAAGCTGGGACACTGTATCTTCAAGGACAAAATCAGCACCTGAAAGGCGACTTACAAGCCGCGATCGCATCTTACACTAAAGCATTAAACCTCAACCCTGACTACAGTGCTGCCTACAAAGGACGAGGACTCGCCTATTTTGATACAGGAGACAAGGAAAAAGCGATCGCCGATTATAACGATGCGCTCCGCCTTTCTCCCAACGATGCAGAAGCCTTCAACAGTCGTGGAAACGCCCGCGCCTCCCTTGGAGATAATCGAAATGCGATCGCAGATTATACCCAAGCGATTAAGCTCTCACCCAACTATGCCGAAGCTTATAATAACCGCGCCAACGCCCGTGCAGCCATCGGTGAAAAAGACGGTTCACTTGATGATTACGACCAAGCTATTATCTTAAATCCCAGATATGCGATCGCCTATAATAACCGTGGCAACGCTCGCGCCACCAAGGGAGATAAACAGGGAGCCATATCAGATTACAATGAATCTATACGCCTGAATCCTAATTTTGCACCTGCCTACAATAATCGAGGTAACGCCCGTGCAGCCCAAGGAGATAAACAAGGTGCAATTAAAGATTTAGAACAAGCCGCCGCCATATTGCAACGTCAAGGCAATAACGACTTGTATCAACAAGTAATGAATAATATGCAGGAACTTGGGCAATAGTATACATAAACAAGACAACCACCACCTGTACCTGTTGCGTATATTCAAATTCTGCAAAATTATGGAGTATATAGTTCATCATCTAGGGTAAACTTCAAGGCTCTAGAAATAATCAGGCAATCGTTTAGCTTACCCCAGAACGATGTCTAGTCATACCCTCTAACTATCAGTTCGACTATCAAGTTACCCAAGTTCGGTTATTAGTTTCCTTTTAGAAGGCTGAAAGCCTTAAGGCGACACCCGGATTTGAACCGGGGGATGGAGGTTTTGCAGACCTCTGCCTTACCACTTGGCTATGTCGCCGCATTTACCATTATCTATCATAGCAATGTTTTATCTAAATTGAAAGGCTTTTATGCTGTCATCATCTAAAATACCGAATATTTGTACATTTTAGTGGTTGACAGCTTTACAGCCCACTAATTCATCAGTTAGATTTATTGAGATAAAAAATAAAAACAATTGCTCTTATTAGTAGGGATGATTACAGTAAAATCAAGCCTTTAAATATAAGGTTGCATGATTAGTTTTACTCAGGATGAACTGAGAAAAGCAAAGTCAACAACTTGAAAAACAGACACAAAGACTTGATGTACTATATCTAACTGGATGGTGTAAGGGTGTGGTTTACATGCAGCTATATCTACACCCTTTCCAAATCTGTGACTTTTTGTCTCGCTGTGTCCGTCCTCATACTTCTTTAGCCTAAATATTTGGTTATTTAGGCTTTTTTTGTTGCGAAATAGAAAGAGTATAGTTATACTGCCCCTGAGACCATTCACCGACATATAGTGAGTACTTGCCAGCTTGCCAGTAACCAGATAATTCTGGTTTGCTTTGAGAGTAGCTATCGGCTAACACGCAAAAGCGCCCACTAGGCCCATCGATTAATAGCGTTGGCTGTCCAGGACTGTCAACAGTTAACCGCATATAAGGCATTGACTCGGTAACTTGGATAATTTGATTGGGCGTAGTGGAAATATTGCCGCAGTTACTATGAACAGTCCCACCGGATTTACCACTTAAAACTAGCGGGTCTGATTGTAATTTGGACGAAATGGGAATTGATGGTGTTTCTGCAAAGTTAGGCTGGATAATTCCCATACTCAGTACAACAGCAACGGGAACAAATTTCAATAGTCTCAAAGTGTTCATATTAGTTAATGCTCCCGACTATTTGTAGAGCGATATTGATATAAATAGTCTGAACTAATAGACGATAGCAATCCCTCAGTGTTCCTAAAGCGAAGTATAAAATTTTATTAATGATGCTGCATAACTATATGGCTAAATATAAAAAATAGATGAAGTCGCTGGTTGGGAATAGACAAAAAATTAGCCTTGATGGTAAAAAAATTTAGACTGATATTCTCATCATGCTGATATATAGTTTTCCACAAACACTTCTATTTTCTGCCATTATTCAGCCTTGTAAAAACCATACATTAGTTAAAATCACAAACACAACCGCAAAAAGTTCGGATGTGATTGCTCACCTGTTGAACAAGTGTTTTAGCAGAGGTAGATAAGATTTATGAATCCTCAACCTGAAGAAGATTGGCAGCAACGCCTGCAAAAGCTAGAGGCAGAAATTAATGCTGGGAGTGTAGAACCGGAAAAACCCAAAGAAGCCAGACAGCAATCTCAGTTTAATTTTCTCAACTTTAAACCGTACTTCACTCGTTCGCAACTTTGGTTTCAAAGTTTATCGGGGACGAGGAAATTGGTAGTTGTGGGTGTGACTGTACTATTGGGTTTGGCAGTATTGCAAGCAGTGCTAAAACTTATTACCTCTGCAATTAGTCTGGCAGTGTTGGCTGGGTTAGTGTATCTTGGATACAAATTTTTTGTCGCTGATAGCTTTTCCAATAAGCAATAGCACTCTATATTAATCACGCCATTCATGGCAAAACTATTAAATTTAAAGGGAATTATTCAATGGCGACCCCAATTGTGCGGAGAAATGATAGTCAACCTAGTCAGTCAAAAACACCAACAAAAGTTAATTCACTGCCGTTAGTAACTAGACGCTTGGCGGCTTGGACAGTTGAAATGACACTGGTGGTCGCCAGTGGTTTCATTCCCTTGGGATTGGGAGCTTATGTCAATTCCAGAAGCGATATCAACCGTGTACCACTGAATCCGGTATTAGTTGTCACAGAAAGAGCGATCGCTCGGCCTTTGGCTTTACCTGTCAGCTACGGTATCCGCAATGTCGCTTGGCCGACTAATTATTTATGGATGTTGGCTTTAATTGCACCTGTAACTTTGTCTTGGTGGCAATTATATTTACTGGCAAAAACTGGTAGTACCTTGCCGAAACGGTGGTTTGGTGTGCGGGTTGTGAATGAGCAAGGTAAAGCCCCTGGTTTAGGTGGAGCAACTGCTAGAGAAGGCATTGGTCGTTTATCTATACCAGTTTCTATTGCTTACATACTCTGGCGGTATAGTTTTGCTTTTCCTAATTTGGGACTGTTTACATTTTTGGCAGTGTTGATGGTGTTGGGCGAAAGTATCGCTTTACCATCCCGCCAAGGTCGTCGTGCTTTGCATGATTGGTTAGCTGGTACAGAAGCTATTGACGCAAAACGCCCCAATGGCAGAGGTGCATTAGTCAAAAACAATGAACCAGAAGCCCCAGCAGCCGCAACCGAAGCTACCCTAGCACCAATAACGGCTGGGGAAACCAAATTCCCGACATTGTGGCGGCAAGTACGACAAAATTCCAACTTAACTTTATTTGTAGTCACACTGGCCAGCATGACTGCGGTGTTGGCGGCTTTAATTGGTACTCAAATCTATATCCAAAAACAGCAAAATCAGCGGGAAACCACACAAGTTAACAGTCAAAAGTTTTTGGAACTCGTTAAACAATTAAGTCCTAACTCTGGGGCGAGTTTGGAAGAACGCCAAAGTACAATTTTGGCAATGGGTGGTTTGAATGATGACCAATCTATTCAATTTTTGGCTGATTTGTTGGTGAATGAAACTAACCCCGTACTGTTGAATTCAATTCAACAGGCTTTAACAACCGTTGGTATTCCCGCAATCCCCGAATTAAAAAATAAGAATCAGTTTCTGGGTAACGAACTGCAATCTGCGGCACCGCAAGAGAGAGAATCATGGCAAAAGCGGTTACAACTGAACCAGCAGACAATTAACAAGATTTTGAATGTTTATAGCGGCAAAATCAATGGTATTGACTTGACTCGTACGACTTTGAGTCAAACCAGTACAACAGGAAGTTCTTCGTTCAACTTGGTGTTAGAGAACATTGATTTGTCAGGACTCAAATTAAAATCGGCTGATCTCAACCAAGCGAGTTTCAAGGGTAGCCGTTTTCGTAGTGTAGGTGAAGATGGGCGCTGGGATACTTACGATGATGCGATCGCTGATTTAACTCAAGTGCAAATGAAACAAGCCAATCTCACCGATGCTAATCTGAGTCGGGTGTTATTAACTGGGAGTGATTTAAGTCGTGCTTCCCTCAACCGCGCTAATTTAGAAAGTGCGCGTTTAATTGGCGCTAACCTCAGCAGCGCCCAACTTGTAGGAGCCGATTTGCAAGGTGCAGTGTTAGAAAATGCCAGTTTAACGGGAGCCGATTTAGGCGATGCTAAATTAAACGAAGCTAATCTATATGCGGCACGTTTAGGTAGAGTAATTGCGATCGGTACACAATTATCATTTGCCAACTTAACTAAAACTGATTGGCAAGGTGCAGATTTATCTGGAGCCTATTTAGATCATGCCAATCTCAGCAATGCTAATTTGAGTACTAGCCGGATGACTGGTGCAGTTTTACGTTCTGCTCAATTAGAAAATGCTGACTTACGTAACGCTGATTTGAGTTTTGCAGATTTACGTGGTGCAAACGTCGCGGGCGCAGATTTTAAAGACACAATTCTTGCACCCACCAAACAAGATCCCGCAGATCAATTTGTGCAAACTCCAGACACTGGTACAGTTTCGGCTGTAGTTAAAGGCGTTGATTTTTCTCAAGCGAAAAATTTAGATACGAAGCAACTAGCATACATTTGTACCCAAGGTGGCATTCATCCCCGTTGCCCGTAAAATTTAGATGGGGAGTCAGGAGAATACTTAATCCTACCTCCTCACGAATAACAAATGGCACATGAAAACATCCAATTATGATGTGAGGAGTCGGGTGATGAAGTATCTACTTAAGTTAGGTTCATTTATAGCAGCTAGTACAGTTTTCGGTTTGCTGATGGGTTATCAACCAGCACAAGCTCAAGTTGCTTATGGTAGCTATGTTGGTGTTGGCCCCACTGTGGGGTTGACTGATGGTATCCAAGTCGGGGGCGTTTTAGCTTTTCGCTACAAGCTGTTAGAAGCACCTATTTCTTTTCGCGCTCAAGCATTAATTGGTCAGAATACAGCTGTCGTCCCGACTGTATCTTATGATTTGCCACTCAACTGGCAAACAGATGCCTATTTGGGCGCAGGCTTAGTATTAACTGGTGGTGATAGTCCTTCTCCTGTAGGAAATAAAATTAGTTTTGCTTTACAGCCAGGAATTGATTACGTTGTTCCCAATAGCAATACAGTAATTTTTGGCAATGCGATTATTGCTTTTGATGCTTATCGTGATGGAGGTGGTGCAGCGGTGGCGGTTCAAGGTGGTGTAGGTTTGAGATTTTAAGAGCTAGTTGAATACAGTAAGCTGATTTTATTTTTGAACTATATGTTAGGTGGGCATTTTCAGAAAAACTCTCAATTAATCTCGAATATATTAATGAATGCCCACCCTACAAATACTTGAATTAGGAATCGCTAAAGCTCAATTAGTGTTTATTTCTGGTATCCAAAAATTTTAGCTGATTGTATAAGCAGCTAATTTGTGGTAAAAATACACCGGCTGCTTGGGCTTTGCGTAATGGATTCCCAATAATTGCTTCTACTTCCAAAGAGCGATGTTCGTCATAATCAATCTTCATGCTGGTGCGATAAGGCTTCATTTTGATTGTGTAATCCAGCATTGTTTGAATGAAGCTATCAGCTATTATACGTCCGGTACTTTTTGCACCTGCGGCTACTTCATACATCAATTGTTCTACTAATTGACGCATATATGAATCTGCCATTAATTCATCGGTTCTAGCGTTAAGAATTACAGACAGTCCATTATAAGGAATATTCCAGACTAATTTTTTCCACCGGGCTAATAGTAAGTCTTCGGTTAGTTCAATCGCTATATCTGCATTTTGAAAGTCGTTAGCAATTTGCTGTATTCTATTGGTAATTCCCGCAGCTTCGTAGTTCAGGGTATATTCACCCAAAACTATTTGTCCATAATCTAAGTGACGAATATGCCCTTGTCCGACTTTATTAGAACACAAAAAACATAAGCCGCCAATAATGTTGACATTACTAACAATCTGAGCAATCCCCGGCTCGATATCTAATCCATTTTGCAATACTAAGACTACACCATTATTTTTAATGACTGGTGGCAATAATTTTGATAATGAATCATTTTGGGTTGTTTTAAGGGCAATTATTACCACATCACATTGTGGCATTTTTGTCACGTCCCTATAGGCGTTAACTTGTGGTAAGGTAAAGTCGCCATCTTTAGATTCGACGATTAAACCATTTTGGCTTACGTGTTCGTAATCACTATTGAGTAAAAAATGAACATCCAAACCGGATTGTTGCAGTTTAGCACCATAAAATCCACCTAATGCACCTGTTCCTATGATGGCGTATTTGCGATCGCCCATTGCTGCTCCCAAATAATTTTTTAATGACTATTGAGTAGTATCTATTAATTAGATTGATTTTTCTTGATGGTATTCTACTTTTCTGGCTTAAGTTTTTGTCAAAAAACTTAAACAGCTTTAATATAAATTAAAATTTTTAAAAGTGAATAGGTAAAAAATATGGCTGATATTGTTGATATTGCGGTAAGCAACGATGCTTTCAAAACCTTGGTAACTGCTGTACAAGCGGCTGGTTTAGTCGAGACATTAAAAAGTCCAGGGCCGTTTACAGTCTTCGCACCTACTGATGATGCTTTTGCTAAGTTACCACCAGGAACAATCCAAACTCTGGTGCAAAATATTCCACAACTAACAAGAATTTTAAAGTATCACGTCGTCTCAGGGAAGTTGACCAAAGATGATTTAGCAAAACTCGGTACAGTTACTTCTGTAGAAGGTTCAAGCATTAAAATAGATTGTTCTGAAGGATTTGAAATCAAAAATGCTACTGTCTTAGCCGCAGATATCAATGCTGATAATGGAATAATTCATGTTATTGATACCGTGATTTTGCCAGGTTAATTTACTTTAGGTGGGGTGTACCCACCTAAATTATTTAATTTTTTTTAAAATTTATTATTAATAATCTTTAGTTAGTTTAAATATAGCAATCCTAAATAAATTGTTAACAAATCTATGCTATCCCCTCTATTCTCTGGCTTTAGGAATAATTTATAAATCAAATAGGATAGATATTGTTTAAATTATGTTACATTGGCGGAGTATTCACTTTTAATTAGTGCTAATATTAGTTGAGATAAATAAAAATATATTTAATTTGCTTATTTGAAATGTTAATTCTAAAACTAACTAACTAAATGCTCGATTTTCATACATTAGCAGAATTTTCCCGCAGCAATTGTATTGGTATTTGTGCCTTTCTTGTACCAGCTAATTTAATTGCTACACTATTAACCATCATCTTAACTGCATTACGTAGACCATTATCTCAATTGCAGCCAGTCGTCGGAATTGCCACTATTTTTGCCTTAGTGATGATACTGCACGTATATAGTTGGTTTGTTGTTGGTGTCGTTATGGCTCCTACTTATATTTTGATGTCTCTGGCAATTACTTGTTTATTGACTAATATTGCTGCGATTATCCTCCATAAACGCCTTATAAATAACCCTGATTTTTCTAAGACTTGCTAATGTTAACAACCTACACCTGTCAAGATGAGAGAAATAGGGTGATAGGAAGTAACACATGACTTATGACAAATTAATTTCTCGAATGCAGGCGGTTCAGTTGCCGATAATTCCTGTGGTTGGGGAACTAATTCAAAGTTCTCCGGGAACCATTTCTCTAGGACAGGGTGTGGTTTCCTACAGTCCACCACCAGAAGCAATTGAACTTTTACCGAAGTTTTTAGGGGAACCGACAAACAACCTCTACAAAGAAGTTGAGGGAATTCCTGCTTTATTAACTGTATTAACAGCAAAATTGTCAGCTTTTAACGGTATTGAAATTAATGCTGACAACTGCATTGTTGTGACAGCGGGAAGTAATATGGCGTTTATGAACGCTATTTTGGCAATTACTTCTCCAGGTGATGAAATTATTTTGAATACGCCCTACTATTTCAACCATGAAATGGCAATTACAATGGCGGGTTGTAGTGCTGTATTGGTAGAAACAGATGAAAATTACCAATTGCGTCCAGAAGCATTAGCCGCAGCAATTACGCCTAAAACAAAAGCTATTGTGACAATTTCCCCAAATAATCCCACAGGGGTTGTCTATTCTGAAGCTGCTTTACGCCAAGTAAATCATATTTGTAGCGATCGCCATATTTACCACATCAGCGATGAAGCTTATGAATATTTTACCTACAACGGTGTCAAACACGTTTCACCAGGTGCATTTACTGGCAGTAGTAAATATACAATTTCGCTTTATAGCCTCTCTAAAGCTTATGGTTTTGCGAGTTGGCGCATTGGCTACATGGTAATTCCCAAACATTTACTTGTGGCTGTCAAAAAAGTTCAAGATACAATTTTGATTTGTCCGCCTGTGGTGTCGCAGTATGCAGCATTAGGCGCATTGCAGGCAAAAGATGAGTATTTACAGGAAAATATTGGCGCGATCGCTAAAGTACGTCAGGTAGTGATAGACTCGCTGAACAATATCCAAGGTTTATGTACTATTGCTCAAGCTGATGGTGCCTTTTATTTCTTTCTCAAAGTGCATACTCAAATCAATGCTTTTGAATTAGTGAAAAGATTGATTCAAGAACACAAAGTTGCAGTGATTCCTGGTACAACCTTTGGGATGGAAAATGGTTGCTATTTACGGGTTGCGTATGGGGCCTTGCAAGAAAATACAGCCAAAGCAGGGATAGAAAGATTAGTCCAAGGTTTGCAAAATATAATCACTTGTGAATGAGTCTTGTAACTTCATTTTCTGTACTCCAAAATTGAGATTTAGGCATTATCGAACAGCGGCGAAAACAAAATGTTAAGTTGATTGTCGCTCCTTTTCCCGCTCTTCAAATAGGGTCTGACCAGTTTTTTTCAATGATTTTCTAAAAGCCTGTTGACAAAAAAGTTACAGGCTTAACTTGTCACCAATGATTTAGTACGGCTATATACATTTAATCCCAATCAATTAAGATTTTGTAGCAGTTGGCTGTGGCGCAAACTGAATTCGGGGATCTGGCATGAAGGTGTATCTGAGGTACAGTCCACCCCAAACGAATAAGACAATTAACAAAGCACCAATACCAAGAGGGCTAGGTAGCCAAAAGACGACTTCTATATGGTTGAGTTCACCGGGTTGGAGTCGCCATAGCAGTTGATTTCCTTGTTTTTCTGGTTCGACAGCATTTTCGGTGAGTTGAATATTTTTCGCACCCCACGGGGTGTTTAAGCTAAATTCCAAATCAAGGATTGCACCTGTATCTGCGAGAACGTTACCTTTGCTGGCAATTAAGGACAGCGATCGCAAGTCTAAATCATAAATTAATCGATTCCGAACTAACAATAAAAAATTATTCTGAAATAACAGCAAATTTGATTCAATCTTGGGTAATTCAGACTCAGTTTCGCTGGTTGTCGCTGCTACTTTTTGATTGTTATGAGAATTAAAAAACTCATTAAATTTAGTTTGTAATTCTTGACCATTACTAAAGGGAATTGTCACTATAACTTCTTCTTGAGAAATTCTGCGGACTTTACCTTCTAGTTTCCGGGTACGGCTTTCTATACTATCTAACCAGGCATATATATAATCACCACTAAAACTAGTGAGTCGTTCACCTAACTTAATATGCTGCACTAGTTCGCCGCTATTGGAGTGGTTAAAGTTCACGCCGACATCATACTTAACGCAACCAGATAGCAATAGGGATGTTAACACGACTAGCCACAACAAAGGCTTGCGTCTTATGTTTATGTTTAACAAGCCCAATGGTCGAATTAACCACATCAACATCTTTGCCAACTTAGAAAAGTTAATCACTGTATTTCTCCTAAAAAAGTCGATTAAGAATAAAGTGCAAAGGAGGAAATCACAATTTCCTATTTTATTTTTTCCCTTTTTTCATCCTTTATCCTTATTAATGGGATTTAGTCAAATAACTTAACTAATCTTGACTTTTTATTTTTACTAGAAGTACTTTAAAAAGCCAACCAAGTTAAGTACGAGATCATTAATCCAATAGCAGTTATCGCTACCCAAATAAAGCGATTATCTTTGGTATTCACTTGACTAAGATCAACAAATTCGGTTTCAGCAGGTTTTTTCTTGGCAGAAGATTTGGGAGGATTAGGAGCAATACGCATTTTGGATTCATTATCTGACAATGCACCTAAATCTGGAATTTCAGTCATCCATTCGCTTGGTCGTTTCAGCTTTGGTGCTTGTAAGATGTAGAGCAATCGCCGAGCTTGTTTGTTAGTTTCTGAGTAGGGATGTCGTTGGAGTTGTTTGCAAAGCGCGATCGCTTCTTCATTCCTGCCGGCAGCTTCATAAGCAGTTACTAGCCAAATTTCCACTTCGCCCCCTAGACGGGAATTGCGAACTAACAAAGCACTGGCCTTTTCCAGATTTTCGACAGCTTCTCGATATTGCCCATTTTCAAAAGCAAGTCTCCCGGCGTGGTAACGCTTTCTGGCAATTTCTAAACTTTGTTCACTCACGTCTTGCATACTAAATCAGTACTACTTTAATTTTGCCAATGCCAGTAATCTTTTTGTAATCTTTTTAAAAGTTGGCTCTCTTCAAGTAAATAAACTTTTAAAATTTTAACTAGTAGTCATCTGTAAAAACCCTTAATTATTCAATGCAGGTGAGCAAAATATGATAAATATCAAGCTTTCTCAACCCAATTGGCTAAGTGCAGGAATTAGTTTGGTATTGATGAGTACCGTAATTACCCCAGCGTCAGCCCAACAAGTTATTCTGATTGATCGCAGCAATCCTTTTGGTGTGACTCAACAACCAGCTGTTGGTTCTTTTATTTATGGTAGTCCGATCGCCACTCCTATGCCCGTAGATCCCACAACAGGGCTTTTACCTAGCCGTACTGTCTACCCCAATTATTATCCTCAAGTCAGGCACAACAGGTTCCATAATTCCACACTGGTGAACCCAACTTTGATCAATCCCATCATTAAAGATTCGACAATAGTCAATCCAGTAATTATTAATAATTCCTGGCGGCGGACACCATTTAGAGGGCGATCGCGGGTAATTATCACTCATCCTTGGTAATGGCAGGAGGCAGAAGGTAAAACTTTGGCTGATATTCCAGCCTTCAAAATTTTCTCATCTCTGCTGCGGCTACTATGTTTGTCCTTTGTCTTCACAAATGACAAAGGACAAAGGACAAATGATCAGCAAGTTAAGTAAACTGCGAACCCAAAATCATCGTCCCAATCCCAACGTCAGTAAAGATTTCGAGTAATAGGGCGTGAGGAATCCGACCATCGATAATGTGTGAAGCCTTGACTCCTTGAGCAAGCGATCGCACGCAACAATTAACTTTGGGAATCATCCCCCCACTGACTACACCACTAGTAATCAGTTCTCGTGCTTCCCGAATATCTACTTTTGGAATCAACGTAGACGGGTCTTGATAATCTTTTAAAATCCCTCTTGTATCGGTCAGCAAAATCAACTTTTCTGCCCCCAGCGCCGCAGCAATTTCTCCAGCAACGGTATCTGCGTTAATGTTATAAGCCTGTCCCGACTCGTCGGCGGCAACACTCGACACAACGGGAATATAGCCATTAGTTGAAAGGGTTTCTAAAATTTTGATATTAACACCGCTGACTTCGCCTACAAAGCCGATGCCTTCTTGACCTTGGGGACGGGCAGTAATTAAATTACCATCTTTGCCACATAGTCCCACAGCCAAACCACCAGCTTGGTTAATCAAAGAAACAATTTCTTTATTAACTCGACCGACTAAAACCATTTCCACAACATCCATTGTGGGCGCGTCGGTAACTCGCAAACCATTTTTAAATTGCGGTTCGATGCCTAATTTATCTAACCAACTGTTGATTTCTGGGCCGCCACCATGCACCAGAATCGGCCGCAAGCCAACACAAGATAAAAAAACAATATCGCGGATCACCTTGTCTTTGAGGGTGCTGTCTTTCATCGCCGCACCACCATATTTGACAACTACAGTGCGTCCTGCAAATTGTTGAATGTAAGGTAGCGCTTCGCTGAGTACCCGCACACGAGTAGCTTCAGCTTGCCTGATATACTCAATATCGTTGACCATCGTGGTTGAGATTTAAAACTTATGCAGTCAGTGTAGAAGACTTTTTCACCACTCACAATCTCTCTGTTAGGGCTGACGGGTGAAAACGAAAATTCACGGCTTTAAGTCAAGCAGGACTTACACAAAAATAACGTAACTCCGTCATTACGAGGGATAGGGAAGTAATCCCTCCTAACGATGGGATTGCTTCCCTACACTCCGTTCCAGTCGCAATGACATTATCGGTGTTGCGTAAGTTCTATCAAGGTTACAGGAGGGATATATGTGTTGAAACCTCTTAAATTTTCCTGAAAACAAAACTTTACACCCAGTTTCAAAAAATAACAGGTAACTGACCGTGATCTAATTTACGGTTATAAATACATATATGAGATAAGTATCTATGCCTAGAATTTATGCTTTACTAGTTGGTATTAATAATTACCATCCTGATTCTCAAGGAGTTAGTGCCTTAAATGGTTGCGTTAATGATATCGAAGCAATAGAAACATATTTACGTAACCGAATTGCTAGTGAAGATCATTGGGAATTAGTAGAAGACGCTAAATCTCCTTGGAAGCTAACAAATGAATTGGCAACACGTCAAGCAATTATTGATGGATTTCAGCAGCATCTATGCAATGCTGGTAGTGAAGATGTTGTATTGTTTTATTATGCAGGTCATGGTTCTTTTGAAGCAGCCCCAGAAGTTTTTTGGAATATAGAACCAGACCGTAAACTTGAAACATTGGTTTGCTATGATAGCCGAACTAAAGAAGGTCGAGATTTAGCAGATAAAGAATTAAACTATTTAATTGAACAGGTAGCAAAGAAAAATCCACATATTTTAATTATTTTGGATTGTTGTTATTCTGGCACAGCAACAAGAGTGCCAGAAGTTAGAGAATGTCAAACGCCTGGAGATAGACGAGTCAGAAATTTAACCGAATTTATTTTTCCAGCAGAATGGCTGAATCACCGCTTAAGTAATAATTATCAGCTACCAAGACATATTGCGATCGCGGCTTGTCGTTCCCATCAAACAGCAAAAGAGTATACAGGTGAAGATGGTAAACGGTATGGATTTTTTTCGTATTTTCTCATACAGGCATTGCAACGGACTAACAGTAATTTATCATATACAAATTTAATCCGAGATATTAACGCCTTAATCACTGGTAAAGTTAACGAGCAGTCACCGCAAATAGAAGCACCATCAGAGGATTTAAGACAAATTTTCTTAGGCGGTGCGATCGGTGAATCTCCAAATTACTTCACTCTAACTTATGACGACCAAAATCAGCATAGTTGGGTAATTAACGGTGGTATCTTACATGGTATTCGCCCAACTTCTGAAGGACAAACTTTATTAGCAATTTTTCCCCAAGGAAGTAAACCTGAACAGTTGCGCCAAATCTCTGAAGCAATTTGTCAAGCTACAATCACTCATGTAGAAACAGAAATTAGCAAAGTTGAATTAAACGACGATAACGTCAACTTATCTCAAGATGAACCTTATTGGGCAGTTATTACCGATGTACCTCTACCGCAGTTAAAAGTATATCTTAAAGGTGATGATGTCGGTGTAGAACTAGTTCGTCAAGCTCTTGCAACATCTGATAGAAATAAACCTTCCTTGTTTGTTCGAGAAGCAGAATCATCTCAAAATACAAATTATTATGTAGAAGCTACTAACGGTCAATACTGGATTTTAGAAGCTGCTGATAAACATCCTTTAGTTGCACCTGTTCCCGAAATACCAGATACGCAAGCATATACCAGACAACGTGCAGAACAAATCATCAGACGTTTAGAGAATATAGCACGTTGGACAAATATTTTAGAAATGAAAACTCCACCTACTAGTCAAATTAAAGCTGGAGATGTGGAGATGGAAGTGATTATTACCTCTGGAAATCAACAATATTCCTCACAACAGGAAATTGCCGAGATGCGGGGAGAATACACCTTGAGAAATAACAGGCTAGAACCTCCACAAATTGAAATAAAAGTTACGAATCACAGCGAACAAGACCTATATTTTCAAATATTAGAATTAGCGGAAAGTTATGCAATAGATATACCTAAATTCTTTATAGATGAAAGTAGTATACGTTTGCCTAAAAGCGATAGTGAAGGAAGCACTGTTAATAGTAAAAGAGTAAAATTTAAAATTAATGATACCTACTTAAAGAATGGAATTACAGAATATAACGAAATTTTTAAATTAATTGTTAGTACTAGAGATTTTAATGCGAGCTTGCTTAAACAAGCAGGTCTTGATTCTCCACCTCCTATACATCGTTCCGTAGGTTTATCAGGCGCTCTCAACCGTTTAATGAACAAAGTTTATACTCGTGAGGCTGATTATAGTGATGAATATATTGATAACTGGATGACTCAGGAAATTAAAGTTATTCTAGTCAGACCACCAGGGGGGGTAGAAATAAAACAATCAGAACCTACTCTAATATTTCATGGTGTCCAACTACATGGACATCCAAGTTTTAAGGGAAAATTTAGCCTCAGTTCTTTGCCTCCCAGTAGTCGATATATAAATAGCAAATTATTGCCACCTATTCTCCTCCAAGACCAAAACTTGGCTCAACCATTTGAATTCAATACTACTCGTAGTCCTGAAAGATTAAACGTTTTAGAAGTAACTGATGTCGAAAATTACGCAGATGTCACACCAGAAAATCCCATCACAATAGTAGTTAGCACATCAATAACACCAAACGAACATATATTACCAATTGGATATGATGGAGAGTTTTTCCTACCATTGGGTAAAGCCAAATTAGTCAATGGCAAAACAGAAATCGTCTTAGAACGCTTACCTCAGCCAACAATAGATAGTCGGAGTTTACAAGGTTCAATTAAGATACTATTTCAAAAACTGCTTTATCAAACTTTAGGCAAAGATTTTCCCTATCCACTTGTGAGAGTAGTAGAAGTTTCATCAAATGGATATGTGTCTTATCAAGACAAGAAAGAAATTATTAAAACCAAGGTCGAAGCATCTGAGAAAATTTTACTCTATATTCATGGCATCATCGGTGATACAAAAAGTTTAGTCACCAGTGTTAAAGAAGCAAGATTGATAGAAAATGGACAACAAATAACCCTAAGAGACAAATATGATTTAGTTCTCGCTTGCGACTATGAAAATCTGCATACCACAATTGAAGAAAACGCTGAATTACTCAGAGGAAGATTAGCAGAAATTGGGTTAGGAGCCAACCACAAAAAACAATTACATATTGTTGCTCATTCAATGGGTGGTTTAATTTCCCGCACTTTTATTGAAAAAGAAGGGGGAAATCGAATAGTACAACACTTAGTTATGTTAGGTACACCTAATGCAGGTTCTCCTTGGCCTAACATTCAAGATTTGGCTTTCGCATTTCTGGGGATTGGATTGAATCAACTGTCTTCAGTCATTTGGCCGACAAAAATTATTGCTGCATTAGTCGCATTTTTAGAATTAAACGATCGCGCTTTGGATCAGATGAATCCCGAAAGTTCTTTTATCCAAAGCCTCTCTACAAATCCTGACCCTGGCGTTAAATATACCATCATTGCAGGCGATCGCTCGATTCGTCCAGAAGCATTACAAACTGAACCTGGAAGAAAATCCAGCCAGATACAGCGACTTATACAAAAGCTGTTTGGCTCAACTGTAGATGGTGTAGTAGATTTGGTATTTCTTCAACAAGCAAACGACATAGCGGTGACACTAGAAAGTATTAAAAGTGTCAGTTTAAACCGTACACCCCAACCCAGAATTATTTTGCCAGACACAGCTTGCGATCATCTTACCTACTTTACTAGCCAACATGGCTTAGAGGCATTAGTAACAGCCCTGTGTGACAATTCTGAAATCTCAAATGAATAAACTGCCTTATAAGAAACCTCCTGTATGAATCATATTTTGTTTACTGAACAGATAAATTTTCTATAGTTCTTTGCGTCTTTGCGCCTTTGCGTGAGACTTAAAATTCTTGTTATTTAGCATTCGTGCAGGAATTTTAATATCCCAAATCAAGGTTTTTGGGACAAAATGTATAAAATAGTCACAATTTAATCTGGCCGCTGACTCAGCAAAAAATATCAAAATGGTTAAAAAAAGAGTAATCTTATTTTTAGCAGCAAGTCCTAAAGATACACCACCACTAGGTTTAACGAAAGAAGTAAATGCCATTCAGGAAGAATTGCAAAAATCTAAACATCGCAACAAATTTGACCTCCAGCAGAATTTAGCAGTGCAAGTTAGCGATATTCGACCGCAAATGTTTAGGATCAAGCCACAGATTGTTCATTTTTCTGGACACGGGGCGGGAGATGAAGGTCTGGTATTTTTCGATGATCAAACTAATCAGTCAAAGACTGTCGATGCACAAGCATTAGCAGAATTATTCCAGCTATTTCCGAGTGTGGAGTGTGTTGTACTTAACGGCTGTTACTCGAAAATACAGGCCGAGGCGATCGCCCAACACGTCAACTATGTGATAGGTATGGAAAATGTGATTTCAGATGAAGCTGCCATTAAATTTGCTAGAGGTTTTTACTCTGCTCTAGGATCTGGGGAATCATTTGAGGCGGGATCTGGGAAATTATTTGAGGTGGCATTTGAACATGGTTGCAGTGAAATTCAGATGGCAGGTCTTGGAGAACACCTAACTCCACGGTTAATCAACAAGCGTGATATTGATGAAACAACAGAGACTTCCCAGCCATCTCCAACTCAATTAAAACCTTCACCATCGCTTACAGCTAAAGCAGCTAGGGAGCCTCTACCTGAAAGTCTCAAGAATTATGGATTGATTGAAATCACAGCAAAGTTTCTTGACGAAGAAGCTAAGAAAATTACTGCCGATTTAAGAGCCAGATTTTTTGATGTGTACGAACCAGGCTGGCCAGAAGCAATGGATGAAAAGATTCCACGTCGCGATATGGTAAATAAATTGGTAGGTTTCTTAAACAGATCAAAGTCTGGATTACGTGTGACGTTGTTACTTGGCCCTGGATGCGAAGGTAAATCAACTGTATTACGTCAGACTGTTTGTTGCTTAGTTAAGCCTGAGACTAGCTCTAATTTTCGCATTATTTGGTGGGAAGCAGATGACCCAAAAAACCTTGAACACTTTAAGATTCTTTTAGGGCAATTACCTCTATCAAATATTCAAGAGAAATGGTTGATAGTTTTTGATGATCCTTCTACACAACTGATTAAAATAATTTATAATCTATGCTGTGAATCTTTAGGTCGTCGAGATATTGAGTTTTTACTTTGCTGTCGAGATACTGTGTGGAAAACTTATGGCGAAAAACTAGGGGGCGGAGAGCGGAACTGTTGGGAAAAGCATCTGGAAGCTCCACAAGAAATGGGTGAATTGACAGACGAAGAAGCAAAAAAAATTATCAGAGCTTGGAAAGCAGCAGGCAAATTAGAATATCAAGATGAGGATGAAGCTAATCTTATCCATAAATTACTGGAAGAACAGAAATCAGACACTGAAAGATTTTATTTAGCAGCTATGCTGCGGATTTGTGAAAATAAAACTGTAGAAGAAGGAGTACAATGGCGACTAAAAAAAATACTGACAGATATTAAGAAAAAACCAAAATATCAATTAATTCTAGATGCCTATGCTTGCATAGTAGCAATGCACAAAGAAGGACTCCGTTATTTAAAACCACATGTTTTAGCTAAGGCAATTGACTATAATAAACCAACTCAGTTACGTTCAGATATTCTAGAAGAGCTTGGCAATGAAATTATTTTGCCTGAAAAGGAGAAACAGCCGATTTTAACACGTCAGCGAAGTATAGCAGAGGTTGTCTATGAGCTTATGTCGCACTCTCCTTACTCAATAGATTTTGAGGATAAAATATATCCTAAATTAGCTACATCTGCTCAGAAATTGCTAGGTACTGTCATTGACAGAAAAGGGCAAGAGATACATAACTGGCAATATCACTTTCCAGGTCACTTTGCTAATAACGAACCTAAAAGAATTGATTTAGCAATTAGAATTGCCGAAAAGTTGTACTCAGAAAACATAGACGAACACCTTCTTACTAATTTGGCTCAACTTTGTCGTGACAATGGTAGAAGTGATAAAGCTGTAGATATCTTCCGAAAATGCACTTTAGAAAAGAAGGATAGAAAAGTTTACCATACATGGGCTTTGGCAGAATACGAAACCAATAACTATGTAAATTCTGTATGTCTATGTGAGTTTGCCTTAGCTAAGAGTACAAGACCTGTACTTGATGGTGAAAGCATCATGATTTACCTCTCAACTGTGGGACTTGCTTTTGATGGCTTATGTAAAAATTCTGGTGATGTTTATGCACAAGCATTAGGTGCGTCAGCACAACTTGGATTAAAAATTGCTCCAGGAGTTAAGTTTAACAAAGACCCTGAAGATAAACAGAAGATGAAAGCAATAGAGTACCTAAATAAAAATATTGACCGCGCTAGAGACAATGGTATTACTGTTGCTAAACTTGAGCCAAAAGCATTGAAAACACTATTTAAAAATCTTCAAACTGGATTTAATAAAGTTAATCAAAGTTTTTTTGAGAAGATGCACCAGGATAGTGACGCAGGCGTAGAGGAATTGCTCGAACAATTAAATGAATTAACATTTGAGAATTTGAAGCAAGCGTTAGGTATACCCGAATAATCAAGTACTTAAAAAACAAAATTTAGAACCAGCAGAGATACATATAGAGTAGCGATCGCTCAATTTTCTCCGTGCTGATCAGATGTATTTTTTTTCAGCACACTAGGAATTGCTTCTATAACTTTGTTAGCGATTTGCTCTGGTGTTTCCCCTTCATTTACCATAATGTGCAAATCAGCTTGAGAGTAAAGTGGTTGGCGTTGTTCGAGAAGCGATCGCAATTTACCTTGCGGATCAGGATCTTGCAGCAGTGGTCTTGTGGTATCTTCAGCCAAGCGATTATAGAGTAGCTCCACTGGTAAATCTAGCCACACAATCAAACCGTGGCGCAAGTAACCCCAGTTTTCTCGCCGCACCACAATTCCGCCGCCTGTGGCTACTGTCAAATTAATATGGGCGCTAACTTGTGCCAAAACATCACTTTCTAACTGGCGGAATGCGGCTTCCCCTTCTTCAGCAAATAACTGAGTGATGGATCTACCTGTGGCCTTAGCAATCACATCATCAGTATCAACAAATCTATAACCCAACTGCGGTGCTAATAACCGCCCGACTGTTGTTTTCCCAGCGCCCATCATCCCAATTAAGTATAGGCTGACTCCTTGCAATAAGCTGCTCATACAATTTTAGATTTTAGATTTTAGATTTTGAATTGAGAATTGCGTCTGCGTCCAGCTTGTAGTTAACTTATGTCTGGCAATTATGTATTAAACTAATCTCACCAGTCGCTTTACTCCAGTAAATTCTCAACTCTTCACTTTACTTTAAATCTCGGCATTCAGGCGACTATGTTTGATATGGTTTTTTAAGTTGGCGGCAAAAATTGTCTGACTCATCAAAAAGTAGCTTTCTTGTTCTTCGCTTAATGTCAAGTTTTCTTCGATTAAGCGCTCAATCATATACTCTCTTAACACTGGAGTTTGCGAAAAGCTAGAAGCTTGTTGTTCTATTAGGGAGCGCTTATGTAATAAATCCACAGCTTCTAAGATTAATCTTTGCGATAATCTCGGTGATAAACCTGGTATGGTGTTTTTCTGCAACTGACGCACAGAAACAGCATTTTGATTCATTGCCAACCAGTACATTAGATGCTTTTCTAATTGTGACAAACGATGGAACTGGTGATCTAATATGGCGCGAATCTCGCCAAAAACTACAGTTCCCTGTGCAGTAAACTCATCAATATTGCCATTAAATAACTCTTGAATCGTCGTGGCTACTAATTTGAGAAATAGTGGGTTCCCTGCATATTGTTCTGACAAAGTGCGGAATTTATCTTCTGAAGTGTTAAACAACCCTTTATATTTGAGAATTGACAAACTTTCTGACTGATTTAAGCCTGTTAATCGTAAAGAGCGTACAGGTAGTGTATTGCCTTCTAAGGCTGCTATTTCTGGAGTTTTTTCTCGACTGGTTAATATTAAGCAGCTTTGATGTTGAGATTCTCCAACCCGTTTAATTAATTCCCCATATAGTTCATATCCTGGACGATATTGAATTTTTGGAGAGAGAAAGGGAGGAATGGAATTTTTGATCGTTTGATGGCTAGTTGTGAATGTGGGGTAATTATCGCTACTAGATAAAATTACATCAAAATTATCTAAAACAATTAAACATCGGTTATGCCGAAAAAAATCTATCAATTGGGAGATGCGCCCTTCTATATTTTCTGAAATTAATGTATTTTGTTTTGGCAATAAAGTCTGAATTAGTTGTTCTATTATCTGCTCTGGGGAAGGAGAAAGACGCAGCGATCGCCAGATAACATAATCAAACTGCTCTTGAATTTCTTGTGCCAACTTCACCGAAAAAGCAGTCTTGCCAATACCGCCCATACCTAATAGTAGAAGTAAGCGACAGCCTTCTTGCAAAATCCACTGTTGAGTTTTGGCAATTTCTGTGGTTCGTCCTTGAAAAATACTTACATCAATTGCTTCACCCCAATCTTGAATTGAGGTTGATTGCATTTTTGCTAACTCTGTCTCTTGAGTTGTTTGTGTTTGTCTGGAAATGATTGCTGCTGGTAATAGAAATCTATATTTCTTATACCCAGCTTTTTCAAGTAAATAAGTTACACGACTCCAATTTTTTACTTTCACTGAGTAACCAGCTGCATTACTCAGCATTTCTTCTATATACTTGTATAATCCATTAGACAAATAGACTCTAACAGTACTGCTACTCCGACTTTGATAAACTATACTGGCAATTTCCGCCGGACTGCAACCACAGAGTAAACCTCGGAGAAATTTCTTTTCTACAGGTGTTAAAGCTTTACCTTTTGTTGAGGCTAAATCTACGTATAACTTTTCTAACTCCCAATTATTTTTAGCCTCAACAAATTCCTCTTCTACTTGGTTTGAATCTGGTGTTGCCATTACCATAATTTATGTATTTAATATAACCCCGGCAATATCCTAACTATTATTCGATGAAGTCAGAATAAATAAAAAGTAAATTTATAACGAATTTGCTAACTGTTGTTAGGTGACTTGGATGTTATTGCTTAGATATCTTTAGACTTAACGGAAATTTTATAAAGCTTGTTTGAAACTTTAAGCAAACAAATTCAGTCAATACAAATCTACGTAGCTTTTGGTCTGTGCTGTGAGAATTTTAGATTGGCATCACACTGTGTTTTTAACATCACATTATCGGAATTCTAAAATTCTTGGAAATTAAGCTCTCATCAATAATTTTTGCCGAGCAAGGTGTAAAAAATGACTGCATTTTTGAGTTTGTAAGAATCAAGCTTTGCAAAATTAAAGGTGTCAACACAAAAACCGATGCGTATTCTACCTGACTAAGCCCAAATTAATGTGGTGTGTTAAGAGGCATCAACCATGACTCGAATTCGTGACGTTGTACAACAAGTTTTATCAACTGGCTATCTAACGGTTGAAGCAGAAAACCAATTACGGCATTTATTAAGTACCCGCTATGACTTGGAAGATTTCAATGCTTTCATGACTTTGCAGGAAGCTGCTATGAATGGCAAAGTCAAGCAAGAGTCCCGTGAAAGACGTGTGAAGTGTGAAGTGTGAAGTATGAAATTTCATGCTTTAGTCTTCTGGCTGTTGACGAATGACAAATGACTAATTACTTACGTGGTTTGTCATCATCCCCCGACTCATCGTCCTCAAAAAATGACCAGTCATCGTCATCATTAGCATTTGCAGGTTCGTCTTCAGGCTGTTTGTAGGGAGGAATAATCACGCGGTAGTCAGCATCATAAACAGATTCTGTCTTGCCTACAGCAGTATTTTTTGGTTCGCGGTAGCTGTAAGAGTAAGTTGAACCAGACTGAGAGGAACCTTTAGGCTCTGGTTGGCGTTCTTCTGGTTCAAAGTTGCGTACAGGTTCAGTTTTTGGTCTGGGAGGAGGTGTTTGTTCTCGCTGTTCCTCAAAGTCCCAATCATCGTTTTTATTACTGGTTTCCCAATCATCAAATTCTTCAGTTGCAGCGGCCTTATTTGAACTAGCAGATGATGGAGGCGTAAAACGAGTAGATGTCGGTTCTTCTCGGCGAGGTGTTCTAACACGCCTGGAGCTTGAGGCTGATTTTAATGGAGTTTGTCGTGGTTGCCCTGCAAAATAATTCGACAATTTAAATAAAGTAGTGATCAATACAGATGTCAATGCACCCGCAGTAGTAATAAATAAAATCCACATCCCTAGGGGCAATGGTTGAGTACGCATCCCCAAAAACACTAACGATATAGCAGGCGACCAGTTCTGGACTAACAAAAGTGTTAGGCCTCCGAGTATTGCCACCAATAAGATTAAGCGAATTACAGCCATAAAAAGGGCAAAAGTTAAAAGGCAAAAGTCAAAAGTTATTTAGGTCAGTGAAAACAAAAGGTAAGAGTAAAAAAGTAAAAGATAGTCTATCTTACTTTTACCCTTTTACTTTTACCCTTCGGGTTCGGCAGTTGCTACCCTGCGGGAACGCCTTCGGCGAACAAGTCGGGAGACCCGCCCAACGCACTGCCTCACCTTTTTACTTCCTTCCTTGCCAGCGTTGAATGGGGATGCAGTCAATCTCTAATTGATCTAAAGTTCGGGCGACGACAAAATCTACTAAGTCCTCGATGGTTTGGGGGTTGTGATACCAAGCGGGAATAGCTGGGACAATTCTCACCCCCGTTTCTGCCAAGGTGGTTAAGTTACGCAGATGAATCAGGCTAAAAGGAGTTTCGCGGGGAACGATAATTAGTTTGCGTCCTTCTTTGAGTTGGACATCGGCGGCGCGTTCGAGTAAATCGGAACTCAAACCACCAGCGAGCTTGGCAACTGTACTCATACTACATGGGATGATGATCATCCCTAAAGTGCGAAAGGAGCCACTAGCAATGTTGGCGCCCACATCACTCCAAGGGTGACAGCGTAGTTTACCTGCAACGGCTACTCCTGCTTGTTCGCGCCAGAATTGCTCTTGTTGAGTTGGTTCAGCTGGCATTTTAATTTCCTGTTCTGCTTGCCAAACCATGTAAGTTGATTTAGAGGCAACTAATTCAATTTCATAGTCAGCGTCAAGCAAATATTTGAGAGCGCGAACGGCATAAATTAGTCCAGAGGCTCCAGTTACGCCGATGATTAAAGGCTTGGTGTGATGTGACACGCGGTTTTCTTAACAAAACTTATTCATCATCAGTGTATGGTTCTAAATCGTTAGGTTCAAGTTCACGGGAGAGATAAATATCATCTCTGTCATCGTTAATACCAGAATTGCCTAATCCTTTAGGTAGGCCATCGCTACCAACGGTGACTAAATCAATTTGTTGGCGGTAGTAATCAACACTTTTGACTTGGACTGCGACGCGATCGCCTAATCTGTAAGAAGCGCGATTTTTCCGACCAAACAAAGCTTGTTGTCTGGCGCGATATTCATACCAGTCATCTTTGAGGGAACTGACATGAACTAAACCTTCCACCCGTAGGGGGGCGCTGGGATGTTTTTGTTTGGGCGTATCTGTAGTTGGAACTTCAATTTCCACAAAGAATCCGTAAGATTGCACACCAGTAATTACACCTTGGAAGACCTGACCGATGCGCTGTTTCATCAGTTGGGCTTTTTGCAACCCTGCTAAGTCGGCTTCGGCTTCTTGGACTTCTTTTTCGCGGTCGTTGAGTTGAATAATTACCCTGGTCAAATCGCTTTGCAGTTCTTGTTGCAATTCTGGGGGTAAGACGTTCCAGTTTACTTCCAGGTGCGAAGAGGAGTGACGCAGGTTAATCCGGTCTTTAACACGGGTATTGCGGCGATCGCGTCCGTGTTCTAACAGTCTGTAGTAAACTCGTTGCAATAGCAAATCGGGATAGCGGCGCAAGGGGGAAGTGCAGTGGGTATATTGTGCTAGTGCTAAACCAAAGTGATTGCTTTTGGTGGTGGTATATCCTGCTGGTTTGAGGGTATCTTGCAACAGATAAGTTAACACCTGTTCTGAGGGAGATTCTGCAAACGCCTTAGTTAATAGCTGGTAATCTAAGGGTTGAATATCTGTTTCAGGGTCTAGTGTGAGTTCTACGCCTAAATTGATGGCCAGTTTCAGCATTTCTTGGACATCTTCGGGATCAGGTGCGCCTTGAACTCGCCAAATCGCCGGAATGCCTAAAGCACTTAAATGTTCTGCCATTAGTTGGTTGACTAATAGCACAAACTCTGTAAGCAGCGATCGCACGGTTAAATCGTTGACGATAACTGCGCCTAACATCCCTTCATCAAAGTAAGGATTTTGATTTGGGGGCAGATTTAACTGCAAACTACCACGACCTAAGCGCACTTGTTTGACAATTTGGTGTAGGTTTTCGAGGTCTTGGAGTAGCTGTACTACTTCCTCGGATTC
Source organism: Nostoc sp. PCC 7107 (assembly GCF_000316625.1). Lineage (GTDB taxonomy): Bacteria > Cyanobacteriota > Cyanobacteriia > Cyanobacteriales > Nostocaceae > Nostoc_B. Next base: position 1,916,723 of record NC_019676.1, read on the forward strand.
TTTAGATGCTTGACCACTAAGAATTGCTTCTGCTTTGTCTTTATTAATGGCTGTATCTACACTAATCACACTCGGCTGAATTTCCCATTCCACTAATTCCCCTGATGTGGGATCAACAGTAATTAAAAATGAGAGGGTGAGGCGATCGCTACCGGCGACTAAAGAACAGCGATCGGCAACTGTTTCTGGTAACATGGGCAAGACCAAGTCGCCCAAGTACACAGAACGCCCTCGCTTCAAAGCTTCCCTGTCTAAGATTTCATCGGGGTGGATAAAGTGAGAAACATCGGTGATGTGAAAGCCCAAGCGCCAGCCTTTGTTAGTTTTTTCTAAACTCAAGGCATTTTCTACCAGCTTGGCATCAGCGTTGACACCAGTAATTGCTAAGGTAAATAAACCGCGTAAATCTAATCTATTTTTCAGGTCAGCTTTGAGTATCCTTTTGGGTAACTTAGCCGCTGCTTCTTGAACTGGTTCTGAGAAATTGCGGGATAAATCATGTTTACAAGTAACTAAATCAATATCGGCTGCGGCTTCAGCATCGCTACCCAGAATTTGCACTACCCTACCGACTGGAGGATATTGTGCCAACGGATAACGTAGCACTTCCACATGGGCGAGATGGTCGATGGCTTCGGCAAAAGTCATGCCGTTTGTTTGTAGCTTGAGTTCAAACAGCAGGCGATCGTCTAAAGGTACTGCCCGAAAACCGCTTTCGACTTGTTTAATCCGCGCTAGTAAAGTGTGGTTAGAACGTTCTAAAATTAGCTTAACTTCTCCTTCAGGAGAGCGACGACGGCTGCCTTCTTTCAGAACTCTCACCAAAACGCGATCGCCATTCCAAGCATTACTTAAATGACTTTCGCGGATGTAGATATCTTCCGCACCTTCTACATCTTGAATGGCAAAGCAAAAGCCTTTACTAGAACAACGGAGTTTAGCTTCAATCATCCCTTCTTCAAACACGCGGCGATATTTGCCCCGTTCTTTGACCAAAATCCCGATTTTTTCGAGTATTTCTAAGGCAATATGCAGCTTTTCTAAACTATCTTCATCTTCGCAGCCAAGCTTCTTTTCTAAAACTTTCCGAGCTACCAATTTATCATCGGTGAAATTGGCAAGGAGTGTAGCGATTGAAAATTCCATGCAGTGAACCGACCTTTGGTCAAAACATCATGTTGATTTAATCTGGTTCTGTTCTGTATACCCTCACGGCCTACAGACACTTAACTAACTGGAAACGAATTGCCTTGAGGCATGGTTCTGTGAAGTTCCGTGCCTATGAAGTCAACCTACCTTGAGATAAAGTCGCTCCCGCAATCTTGGAACTTCTCACTGCACAACCATTTCAGAGTTAGTTAGCGCTTTTGCCCCTTCACTTAACCAAACTGATAAAGTACGCCTGATAAGGGGGTTTTAACTACTCAGTGATTACGCTCAGGGTTTTTGAGAGGCTGGCTTTAGGATTACTCTCCACACCGCCCAAAAGCGCTAGGTAGGAAAAACCACAGGTGTTTGATTGTCTAGCTTGAAGGTGTTTTTACGCCATCTAACTCTGATTTTTAACTAGGAGAAACTGCCGATAAACCTAATTTTCCCATCTGTAGAATCGGTAACAATCAGGCCAGCAGTTATACAAGCAGTGAGGGCGAACCTTATCTCCATTATTGTAGATTTAGAGCGTACTTCCAGGAAATAATTCTAGTATAGAGAATTAGGTAAATAGTATAGCATTGAAGGTGAGATCACCTACCTAATAGGGGTGGTAGTAGCCAATAATTTCGCCACAAAAATAGCTACTGCCGCAATTACAACACATAATCAAAGCAAAAACATCACCTTGAAGTTTAAGATACCAGAAAAATTGGCGTGAGGCTGCTGTGGTAGTTTTAGTAGGCGATCGCATTTATTAGGGTGATCAATAAATCTGCCAAAAACTTAAATTTAATTAAATTTTTCTCTACCGACAAAGGAATTTGGGACTTAAAATTAAAATATTTCCATAGATTTACTGTGGACAAACCCGATTATCTCCCACTACAGTTGCAAATTTCTCAAATTTAGGTGTTCAGGAGATACCTCTGAGTAAGCAAAAGTAACTAGTACAACAAGGCAAAAGTAAAAAGTGAGCCATTGCGGTGGACGGGTTTCCCGGCATAAAGCAAATGGCGACCCGAAGGGCAAAAGGAAAAAGAAAGAATAGTGATACCACAAGCCTTTTAGCAATTCCAGATGGTCTGTTTATTTACGCCGACCTGTACTAGGGGAATTAATAGATAGCATTAACCCCGTAATTTAGCAGACATTAGATTTTGGTGGCAGTATTATGTTGGCTCAATTTCAGAGCTTGTATCCCAACGGCAGTTTAATTTCCGAATTAGTAGACATTTTTCAAGGCAAATATATTGTTAAAGTCAGTGTGCAAGTTGATGGTGTCATCCGCGCTACTGGGTTATCAGCTGCCGATACCGTAGAAGCCGCAGAAGACCAAGCACGGAATAGGGCGCTAATGGTTTTAGGAATGACAAGTTCGCCACAAACCCAGGCTGAACCATCTCCTAAACCAACAATTCCCGTACAATCAACTCCTGTTATTAACACAACAGTAGGTGTGCATGAATCCACTTATTCATCTCCCAAAGATAGAGATTTGGAATTAACTACTAGCACAACAGCAATATCTCCAGCATCTTCTAGTAGTGAAAATCTCGAACCAGATTTATTTGCCGCAAAGAGACTAAGTACTGATACTTATACTCCAGAGTTGAGTCCTAGTTTACCTTTAACTACTAGCCGAGAACCAGCATTTATTCCCCCTGCGGATAATTTAGAAATAGAAGTTCCCCATCAGCCAGAAACGCCAACTTTTTCGGGGATAAATGCAAGTAATGTCACACCATTTACTCCCCGCAATTATAATTCTTCGGAAACTACCACTACTTCGACAGGAACTAGTAAGAGAAAAAAGAAAGCGGAAGCAGTTGATTTATCTGATGTGATTGCTAAAACTGATGTTGAACTGCAACGTTTAGGCTGGACACCAGAACAGGGACGGGAACATCTGATTAAAACCTACAATAAGCGAGGCCGCACTTTATTAACAGAAGACGAATTGTACAGTTTTTTACAATACCTACAATCTCAACCTGATCCCATTGCGGGGTTTTAATTAGTTGTTTTTCATTAGTCATTAGTAATTTGTCCTTGGTAAGGACAAATTACTAATAGCTACTATAAAAATTAAGAAAGTTATGAAACCAGTAAATTTAGCAGAAGTATTAGCCAAAACTGATATTGAATTGCAACGTTTAGGCTGGACACCGGAACAAGGAAGAGATTATCTAATTAAAACTTATAGTAAGAGAGGGCGGACTTTATTAACCGAATCAGAATTACTGGATTTTCTGAGACACTTGGAAGCTCAACCTACACCATCAGAAGAATTTTTAATTGAAATTATCGCTAAAACTGATCAAGAAATGCAGCGATTAGATGTAAGTGTAGAGTGGGGAAGAGATTATCTGATGAAAACTTATGGTAAGCGATCGCGCCAGTTATTAACAGAAGACGAATTACTAGATTTTCTTGCTTTCTTAGAATCTCAACCATCACATACAGAGGAATTCATTGAAGCTCAACTAGCAGACAAATTGCTGACTAATTTAGTAGCTAAAACTGATGAAGAAATTCAACGATTAGGTTTAAACGAAGAGTGGTTAAGAAATTATCTAATGAAGACTTATGGTAAGAGAGGACGCTATTTATTAACGGAAGAAGAATTACTCGAATTTATCCAATACCTTGAATCACAACCCACACCCATAAATGAGTCTACATAAATTAGTAGGGTGAGCATAATACCCACCCTACAACTAATGACTAATGACTACACAACCATCATCGGACGGCTACCAGCAGAGTGACGGTCAATAACTTGGTCAATCAAACCGTATTCTCTGGCTTCATCGGGTGACATGAAAAAGTCGCGTTCGGTGTCTTCGGCGATGCGCTCAATTGGCTGACCAGTGTGTTCAGCTAAAAAGTCGTTGAGTCGCTTTTTGTGATACAAAATTTCCCGCGCTTGAATTTCAATGTCAGTTGCTTGACCTTGTGCGCCGCCTAAAGGTTGGTGAATCATAATCCGCGAATGGGGTAGACTCATCCGCTTACCTTTAGCACCCGCGCTGAGGAGAAAAGCTCCCATACTTGCTGCTAATCCGGTACAAATGGTACAGACATCTGGACGGATATGCTTCATAGTGTCAAAAATACCCATCCCAGCAGTTACCGAACCGCCAGGGGAATTGATGTACATATAAATGTCTTTTTCTGGGTCTTCTGCATCCAAGAACAGCATTTGGGCAACTATTAAGTTAGCTAAGTTGCTGTCAATCTGTTGTCCCAAGAAGATGATCCGCTCACGCAATAGCCGTGAGTAGATATCAAAGGCGCGTTCGCCCCGACCCGATTGTTCAATAACGATAGGAATCATGCAGCGTTCTTATAGCTAATTTACATCTATTTTATCGATGAGAACTGGCGAATGGCTGTCATCATCCGCAAGAGAGCTAATTTTCTCTGATATCTGGCAGATGTAAATCATAACCCAGGCACTTTTTATAAGAAAAAGCGTCTTGGGAGTATGACATCACTTGTACCAGAGAGGATCAACTACAAAATATCTAGCGATCGCTCTGACAATGAAACTGCCATACAACTATCTATAAACTGGCATTTTGTCAAGATTTATTTACTAATTTTTCAGGCAATTTTTCAGAAAATCCCGGCAAATTAGGAAATGTATGAGTACGGGGTGTATTTAGAAAAACGAATTTTACTTGCAGTGCTATCACTTGAGGGAGACCTGCCATGCTCGAAAAACTTGTGCAAGCCGCCATCATTACTTTCTTGCTTCATCTGATAGCAGGAATTAATTACAATACAAAAATTCAAGCCAGCGTTAAACCACCCGCACCAGAAATATCTACAACAATTATTAGTTTTCTGTGGCGCTCTTTGCCCTAATTAAAAAGGCAAAAGTAAAAAGGCAAAAGGCAAAAATCGTTGTTTTCTGGAATTTTCAGCGATTTTTTGATAATGGCTTTATTTATGCTGCGCTGTATTAGCGTGATTTTGACAAAACTTTGGTGTAAGTTTTTGGTTGAGTTTTATTTAGGTGTTTATCTCGCTTAATGCTTCAAAAAGGTAGACTGGGCAAAGAAGGCAACTATCCTCACACAACAAGATCATGACTAATCGCCTTGCCCAAGCTCAGAGTCTCTACCTGCGTAAACACGCCGAAAATCCGATTGATTGGTGGCCTTGGTGTGATGAAGCGTTGGCGACAGCAAAGGCAGAAAATAAGCCTATCTTTCTTTCAATTGGGTACTCTAGTTGCCACTGGTGTACTGTGATGGAAGGTGAGGCTTTTTCTGATGGTGCGATCGCCGATTACATGAATACCAATTTTCTGCCTATTAAGGTAGACAGAGAAGAACGCCCAGACATAGACAGCATTTATATGCAGGCGTTACAGATGATGACTGGTCAAGGTGGTTGGCCGTTAAATACCTTTCTCTCGCCTGAAGATTTGGTTCCTTTTTACGCTGGGACTTATTTTCCTGTTGATCCCCGTTATGGTCGTCCTGGTTTTTTACAGGTGCTGCAAGCTCTCCGGCGCTACTACGACACCGAAAAAGAAGATTTACGCCAACGCAAAGCCGTAATTTTAGATTCGCTGCTCACCTCTGCGGTCTTGCAAAATAGCGATCCCCAAGAAGTTCAAGAACATGAATTACTTGGCAAAGGTTGGGAAACTAGCACGGGGATCATTACTTCCAATCAATATGGTAATAGCTTCCCAATGATTCCATACTCAGAGTTAGCACTGCGCGGAACTCGGTTTAATTTGCCATCTCGGTATGATGGTAAACAAATTTGCACTCAGCGAGGGCTAGATTTAGCATTGGGTGGGATTTATGATCATGTAGGTGGCGGCTTTCATCGCTATACAGTTGATCCCACCTGGACAGTGCCTCACTTTGAAAAGATGCTGTATGACAATGGACAAATTGTCGAGTATCTGGCAAATTTATGGAGCGCAGGTATTCAAGAGCCAGCTTTTGCTAGGGCGATCGCGGGAACTGTACAATGGCTACAACGAGAAATGATTGCCCCAGAAGGCTATTTTTACGCGGCTCAAGATGCGGATAGTTTTACTAATAGTGATGCAGTTGAGCCAGAAGAAGGTGCTTTTTATGTGTGGAGTTATAGCGATTTAGAACAACTATTAACATCAGAAGAACTGACGCAATTACAACAAGAATTTACAGTTAGTTCTCAGGGAAACTTTGAAAGTCTGAATGTTCTGCAAAGACGCAATGTAGGACAATTGAGTGCAGAAATAGAAAGGATATTAGCTAAATTATTTACGGCTCGTTATGGTGATAAAGCAGAATCATTAAAAATATTTCCGCCAGCACGCAACAACCAAGAAGCGAAAACACATAATTGGCCAGGCCGTATTCCGTCGGTGACGGATACAAAAATGATTGTGGCTTGGAATAGCTTGATGATTTCTGGGTTAGCTAGAGCAGGGGGCGTATTTCAAGAGCCTTTATATTTAGAATTAGCAGCACAAGCAGCTAACTTTATTCTGGAACATCAGTTTGTTGACGGGCGTTTCCACAGGCTGAATTATCAAGGTGAAGCGACAGTATTAGCACAGTCGGAAGATTACGCATTTTTTATTAAAGCGTTACTGGATTTGCAAGCTTGTAGCCCAGATGATCAACAATGGTTAGAAAATGCGATCGCTATCCAAGCAGAATTCGACGAATTTCTTTGGAGTGTAGAGCTAGGAGGATATTTTAACACATCCAGCGATGCCAGTCAGGATTTAATTATCCGCGAACGCAGCTATACAGATAATGCTACACCTTCAGCAAATGGAGTGGCGATCGCAAATCTTGTAAGATTGTCTCTACTCACCGATAATTTGCATTATCTGGATTTAGCCGAGCAAGGTTTAAAAGCTTTTAGAAGTGTGATGAGTAGCCATCCTCAAGCTTGCCCCAGCTTATTTACAGCTTTAGACTGGTATCGCAACTCTACTTTAATTCGCAGCACCACCGAGCAAATTAAATCTCTCATTCCTCAATATTTACCTGTGGGGGCGTTTAGCATCATCTCCAATTTACCAGACGAGAGTATCGCCTTAGTTTGCCAAGGTTTAAAATGTCTTGCACCAGCGACAAGTGTTGAGCAAATGTTACAGCAAGTGCAGCAGAGTCAAACTAGAGGATGATTTTAAACACTGGGTTGAAGTCATTCCCGCCTAGAACTAAAGTTCCAGGCTCATAGCCAAAGTCCACTTAAGTGGACTGGAGTGCATTTCTCGTTGAGTCATCTTGAGATGACTTGCGCTATGAGACTCGTAATTCATTCCGAGGCGGGACAGATGCACTCAACGAATATTTGTGTGTAGATGGTAGCATTGAGCCGTAATGAGAGACCAGGACATAAAAGAACAAATAACTCATAACTCAGCACTCACAGCTATTGTCTTAGCTGGCGGACAAAGTTCGCGGATGGGACAGGATAAAGCTTTGCTGACTATTCAAGGAGTACCTTTATTGCAGCGAGTTTGTCATATTGCGGCGGCTTGTGCTGATACTGTTTACATTGTCACTCCCTGGCCGGAACGTTATCAACATTTACCGTTACCTCGTTGTCAGTTTATTCTAGAAGCGCCATTAAATCAGGGGGCGTTGGTAGGATTTGCTCAAGGACTTGCACAGGTGCAAACTGATTGGGTGTTGTTACTTGCTTGCGATTTACCGAACTTGCAGGTTGAGGTGTTGCAAGGATGGGCGGCGGAATTAGATAATGTGAGCGAAGATGCGATCGCCACTTTGGCACATCATACTAAAGGCTGGGAACCTCTGTGTGGTTTTTATCGCCGTCAGTGTCTACCACAATTACTATATTTTATCAACCAAGGCGGGCGATCGTTTCAGCAGTGGCTTCAGCAACATTCGGTACAAGTTTTAGCTGTGCCTGATACTAATATGCTACTTAACTGTAACACTCCCGAAGATTGGTCTTCACTCTAGTAAAAACAACATTTAAACCAGCTATTAAGCTCGTATTTATCAATCTTTCTAACAAGTAAAAAGTTTTACTATAAATTTTTTACAAAAACAAACAAATGTTATTTAATTAACAATAGTTTTGCAACAGACTAATGTATATTATGTAAAGCTTTTCTCAATAAACCTTGTATACTTAATGGCGGGTAGCATAGCTATAAATTCTTGGGGAATTTTTACTATTGTCTAGACTCGCCTTTTTTCTAAGCAACTCTTATAGTTACTATAGGTTTATTGTTATATGTATCATCGTTGGATATTATCAGTATTAGCAATTATATTAAGTGTATTTTTAAATGCTTGTAGCACTGCAACCAATCAACAGCCACAAGCACAAACACCTGCCATTACAGCAACCCTTAATAATCAACAAGTAGCTGAAAGAGTAGTTAGTCTTTCATCCCTAGCGACAGATATTATTTATCAACTCGATAAGACCAAACTAGTGGGTATCGCTGGAAATTCATTATTTAAAAATGTCCCTGGTTTTGAGGATATTCCTCGCGTTAGTGAAGGTCAAACTCCTCCTAATTTAGAAAAAATTGTAGCTCTCAAACCAGATTTAGTAATTGGTATAGAAGGTTTTTCTACCCAAGTAATTCAAAGATTGCAAGAATTAAAAATTCCTACTTTATTGACGCAACTCAAAACATGGGACTCTTTAGAAAATCTGACTCAAAAAATTGGTGATTTAATTGGCGAAAACCCTCAAGCTTTATTAAATCGCTACAAAAGTTTTTTACCAGATAAACAAGAGCAAAATATTTCTACATTGGTGTTAGTGAGTAATCAACCAATTCTCACACCCAATAAAAGCAGTTGGGCGGGAAACTTGCTAGAAAAATTTCAACTAAGGAATGTCGCCGCAGAATTACAAGGTAAAAGTCCGTTTGGTGGTTATGTTACCTTATCAGCAGAGAAAGTTTTAGAAGTTAATCCAGACACAATAATTGTCATCAATCCTCCTCAAGCAAAATCCAACAAAGAGATTATAGAATCTTTTAGTAAAGAACCTTTTTGGCAAAAACTCAAAGCCACTCAAAATAATCGAGTTTATATTTTTGACTATTATGGATTAGTAAATCCAGGTAGTATCAATGCGATTGAGAAAACTTCTCAGCAGCTTAAAAAAGATTTATTTACAGCAAATTAATCTAAAATGAATAATCTTGTTAGTACATCCTGGTTAAGCTATCGAGAAAAGATTAACAATAAGTTTCCCGAATATTACAAGTATCTCAATTCACCAGCAAGTGAAGATGAAATTTTACATTTGCAAACGGTACTTGGTTATGAAATTCCAGCAGAGATGAAAACTTTATATCGACTCAATAATGGAGAGTCCACAAAAGGACGGGGTGTTTTTTATGGCTTACAATTTCTCTCGCTGTCTGAAGTGGAGCGAAATTGGTTATCTTGGAAGGAAATCATTGAGAATGGCTTAGAAGATTTCAATGATTTCTGCACATCTTATCCAGAAGGAGTTATCCAAAGCGTCTATGCACATGAAAAATGGATACCTCTGATGCACGATGGGGGAGGAAATCACATCGGTATTGATTTAGCACCTGATGTTAATGGATGTGTTGGGCAAATCATCAATTTTGGTAGAGATGAAGATGAAAAATGTGTGTTGGCTTCTAATTTGGGAGAATTGTTGAAGCTGCTAGATACAAAATTGGCGGAGAATATTCAAGCAACATCTGAATTGGATGATGATAGAAGAGATATGTTTGCACTTGATAACACACATTTATCAGATGCTTTAAAAGCGATTGTTAAAAGTAAGTAGGGTGGGCTGTTACGCCTACCCTAAAATAGATTTACTTATCAGGTTATTTTTGCAAAAGAGAAATATTTTTATTAGGTTTTGGAACTTCGCCGCCTAAACTGCGGAAATATAACCCGCCAACAGTGAGCAAAAATAAAACATATCCCACTGCTTGCACAATATATAGATGTTCTCTATAGCCAAATAAAGATTTAAAAATAATGCCAGGGAATTGGTCATCAGGCAAAATACTAGAAGTATTCCACACTATCGGCCCTAATATGCAAGAGTGAACTTTGGTAAAGTGTTCATAGTAAAAACACAGGCTTTCTGTGGCGCGACTGCTGAGAGCTAAGTTAGCAACAGCATCATCAAAATGTTTTAATGCAGAAACGACTAACCCGGCCACAATCAACACTAATAAAACGCCCATAACTTGAAAAAATTGGCGGATGTTGATTTTAACACCTAATTTAAATAACAATACACCAATTGTGGCTGCTACTAATAAACCACCAAGAGCGCCAATGGTAGGAATTAAACCCTGCTGAAAGTTAGCTGCAATGAACAGCACGGTTTCAAAACCTTCGCGGACTACGGCGATTAAAATTAAACTAAAAACGCCCCAGCCAGCATTGGCGTTTTGTGTCAGTGCTTCTGTGACAGCGCCTTCTACTTGGGCTTTCATAAATCTGGCTTGTTTCGTCATCCAGATTAGCATCCAACTGAGCATTGCGATCGCCAGCACACTAAATACACCTTCTAGTCCCGGTTCAACTACAGATGTATATTGCGGATTTATTTTTCCTAGTGCTTGAATAACAACACTAAACAGTACACCTATCAATGCACTGACAGCAATACCAACGCCGACACCAGCATACACCCAAGAATTCAGTCGGGATTGTTTGGCTTTTTTCAATAAAGCCAACACTATCCCCACAACTAAGGCGGCTTCTACTCCTTCTCGGAGTGTAATTACAAAAGTAGGTAAAGCAGTACTAAAATTCATTTTTCTTAGTCCAAAGTCAATAGTCCAAAGTCAATAGTCTAAAGTCAATGGTCTAAAGTCAAGAGTTGAAAGTCTATATTTTTAACCATTGACCGTTGACCATTGACTATTAACTATTAGCTAAAATCTCGCAGCATTTTTTTCAATTCGACATTATGCAGTTCTTCTTGTCCAATCATCCCACGGGCAAATTCTTCTAAATAGACACTAGCATTGCTGACAGTATCTAAGAGATTTTTGTACAATTCCAAGGCTTTCTTTTCATGAGATAAGCTTTCTGCCAAAATATCTTTGACGGAATGCTTAAAAGTTTCTTCCATTGGTGTAATTCTCAGGGTGGGATGCCCATCTAACCCAGTGAGAATTTCTCCAACTTGCTGGGCATGAAGTAAAGATTCACTTGCTTGTGCCTTAAAAAAACCCACAATAGGAATCCGATTCGGGCCAGTCACCATCAAAGAATAATGGGTATAACGTACTACTCCTGCTAACTCAAATTCCATAATGGTATTGAGGAGTTCGATAGTCTTTTTTTGGTCAAGTTCTTGTATCATTTGTTAAGTTCAGCAATATACAAATTGAGCCTGATGAGTAATTAATTAGGCATGAATCACTTGAAGAGGACTTCAGAAGCTATAATTCAGAATCAATCATCAGCATATAATTCATCCTGAATTCTCTTCTGATAGCTTTTTCATGTTTCATATCTAATTATTTGCTCATAGCTCACTTATTTTAAGCTTTTGACTCTCTACTTTTCTGTTAGTTTAGAGTCTATCGTTGTGCCTGTGTACTTGATTTATCAATAACTTTTTGAGAATTTTGCTCAATGGTTTTGATTAACTGGGTTACTTCAACAGGGGTTTTAACTGGTTTAGCAGGTGGAATGGCGCTAGGCCAAACTTTGGTGAGTTCACTGAGACTAGCTTCAATTGCTTTGTGTGCGTCGGGACTATCTTGTGCTACTTGGCTAGAAATACCTTTGTATAGGTCATTAGCATAAAGAACGAAGCCACGAGAGTCTTGATATTCAATGGCTGCGGCTATTTTACCATCAGCGATCGCAGCCCCATACTCGGAATTCGCTGAATCTAACAATTCATTAATTACTTGCAGTACAAATCCCGGTTTTTTGCGTTGTGCTTCTGGTAAAACTGCGATCGCGCCATCTACAGACTGCACAGAAGCAGTAAAATCAGTTTTAACTTTGGCGTTCTTGGGATTCGATTTCACTAAATCTTGCAAACCTACCAAAGTTGTCTTAAACTCTTTCACCTTGCGTTCATTTAATTGTTCTTCTACATCAACGTAGATTTCTTCAACTGGGTGTCCAATATGCGGTTCTGCTTGTTTTGGTAAATTCTTATCTAACAATTCTTGTGCTACTAAAAGATGTCCTTTCATCAAGCCTAACTTTGTCATGTAATCAACATCTTTGGGTTCACCTGTAAGAACAACTTCTTGAACAGTTACTTGGTCTTTAATTTGGTCGAACTGTTCTTGAGTAATTACTTTTTTGTTAACTAAATCTTCAGGACTTGCATAGGGACGGCTGGCCTGAATTTTGTTCGATAAAGCTGGTACGCCTAATTTAGCTTCAAATTTATCTAATTCTGACAATATCGCCGTATTTATATTAATTTTTGCCTTGCTACCATGACCGCTGTGATTTGTGGTTTCTGTGACTTGGGCTGTGGATGTTGAGTTAGTATCTGGTGCGGATGGCTTTTCTGCGGTTGGGGTGTTGTTACAAGCACTCAAGCTGACAATTGCCGCCGTAGCAATAGTTAAACAAAAGTATTTAAATTTTTTCATGTTTTTAACGGTTGGTATGACTGAGTGTCGTAGATTTAGCTATGCCCATTTTGCAGGTAATGCAATACTTTTGCAACTACTCATGAAATTTTTGAATTTATTTTAATATTTTTTTCAATATAGTTGAGATATAAAGCTATTAATATTACTATTTATGCTTGATCTAACATAGATTTACTAGCTTAATGGAGCTAATAATTTTAGACTAAGTTTGAGAAGACTTATCAGTAATTACTTCAAATTGACCCATACAACCGTTTTCTGCGATCGCATCTTGATGCGGATGGAACATATACTTACCTGGATAGCGGAAAGCAAATTCTAAAATATGCCGTTCTGCTATACCCATTGTGATCACATCAGTTTTCTCAGTGGGAGTCATAGTCATTCCACTGCGATAAACATCAAAGAAGTTGGCGTGTAAGTGAAAAGTGGCTGCCGTATCATATTCAATGATGTTGAGAACATACAAGCGAACCAATTGATTTTGATATATCGGGATAGGATTATCCATGAAGTAATGCGGTAATCCATTAAAAGCGTAATATTCATTGTGGCTGTCATCATTTACGTCATAACCAGCCATCACTAACACAATTTCATCAGCTGGGGGGCGCGGTGTGGGAGGATCAATGATAAACATCCCATACAAACCCTTGGCAATATGGCGAGTGACAGGTTCAATATGACAGTGATACAGATGAACACCATAAGGTTCTGCATCAAATTCATAGATTGTGGCGCTACCATTGCTGACGGGACGAATTCCATCCATCTCTGCGGGATGAACACCATGAAAATGTAGAGAATGAGAATGTCCCGCCTTATTGAGAAATAGTATCCGTACGCGTTCGCCTTGCTTCGCTCGTAGCGTTGGCCCTGGTATGCGACCGTTTAAATCCCAAACGTTGTAGGAAACAGCACTGTTGAGTTGAATGACAGAAGTCCCCGCCGTTAGTTGGAATTCTCGTACAGTCCGGCCATTTTCCTGTTTAACTACACCATAATCAAAATTTCGTAGCATCTGCATAGGTTTAGCAGCTTGGTTTGTTGCGGCTATTTCCAATGGCGGGACTTTGACTATCGACTTACTTTTTGCAGTCAGAGTATGCCAAAGTGTAGCTGTACCTGCAAATCCAGCACCGCATATTCCTAGTTTTATTAGTTGACGACGACTGAAGAGTTGCTCTTTACCCAGAACGAAGTTGTTGGGCATTACCTTAAAATCAAAAATTGGCACAAAAAAAGTTGCAAGATATTTTGCAACTATTATTTTAGATCATACTCTAAATAATAATTATTATCAACAATTTATAAAAATTTTATCACATCTATCCCAGGTAAGAAATATCCCAAGCGATCGCTTGTTCATCAAACTACACAAAAGTATTAAGTCCCGTTGCAATGAATGAAATAAACACAGTTTTCTGGTTTGGAGTCCAATTGGTACACTGACTACAGATGAATTACAACAACTTAATCCCGAAGATGCGTCATAGAATTTTGGATTTTGGATGGAAAATCAGACTCTTTGTGTAGATTCAGTCCTAACCTCTATAAAATTCGACCATAACAGGCTGTAAAATGATTAGCTGGATTCGCTTGATGATTCAGCCAAGCCCACATTTGATCACCGAAACAAAAATGCCACCACTCTCTAGGATTACGTTGAAAGCCAGCTTTTAACATGACATCATTTAACAGCTGACGGTGGGCATGATATTGTTTTGCATCTGGATGGTGATGATTGGCATAATAATCGGGATGCGATCGCTCTGACAATTCATCTATAGGCGAACCCATATTCACTACTTGGCCTGCATCATCGACTAACGTGACATCCACCGCCGCCCCTGTACTATGAGGCGGCGGCGTTTTTTCATCCATACTAGGTACAGCCCAAATTTGGTAAACCGCTTCCCAAATTTCTTGGCGTTGATTTGGTGATAACTCTGCTTCTATCAGCCGCCTCTCTGTTAATGCTGTCGCAAAGCTGTAATCAACCATAAACTGCTGTACAGTCACCGGGCGATAGCCGTCAAAAATTTGTATCCGCCAATGAGGATGTAGTGACTCCAAGTAATTTTGGGCTGTGATTAAATTTTCCACAACACGTTGGCGGAGATAATATGGAGAATATTCCCCATAAATCGCACCCAGTTTTGCATAAGGATGGGGCGACTCTACCGCAAACAGTTGCAGAGGAATCTCTACCAGAGGTTCACCGCATTCAACAATAGAGATATGGTGATAAGGTCTCATACCAATTTTGGATTTTAGATTTTGGGTGACTTTCCAGAATCTTAAATCATAATTTTGTTAGGACATTAATATCCATAAAGATTTCCCTGTACTCCACCTGTAGTTTGTCCGGGAACGGAAGTATTTGATGGTAGTTGAATGCCTCTAAAAGAGCGATTATTTTGATAACTTGCTGGCGCAGCAGGTGTCACAATGTATGCAGAGGGATTTGGTGCAGAGTAGGGTGTAGTGTTAGTTGGCACAGATGAACCAACAGGTTGTGTCGTAGTAATTGATGGTAATTGATTTGTCAACGGCTGGACAGTATTTACACCGTTATAATAATTTGTGGGTTGGCTGGGTACACTGGGCTGGGTGTAACCAGTACTGCTATTGAAACTGGTGTTAGGCAGAAAATTCTGACTATTAGTGGGTAAACCTTGAGGAACCGAGTTAGACTGAGTTTTCCCGAAATTATTGCTGTAATTTGTAGTCGTGCTATTGATGTTAGATAAATTTTGGGGAATTCCGGTATATGAAGTTTGCCCAAAAGTAGTGCTGGGGGTTGAAGTTACACCATTAACGTTAGATGGTGATACTTGAGTAGCCGATGGTGCAAGTATCGTTGGTGAAGAACTAATGGAGTTGTATGGATTATTGGCAGTCTGATTTATGCCAACTTGTACAGAATATGGGTTTGCGGCTGAACCTGGTGGTTGAGATGACGAATTTAGCAACTGGCTGCTATTTTGTGCGCCAAACTGCAACAAATTTTCGGTTTGGGCGACAAAAGGATTTTTACTCTCAGATACAGATGTACCATCACTGAATCCTAAACTAGGATTTAATTTAGTCTCTCTGGCAGATTTTTGTTTATTAATTACATCTTGCAAGAAATCCTTACCCTTTTTCGATTTAGAGTTATCTGTAGGGGAACTCACTATTACAGGGTTAGTTGCTTTTTCAGCATCATTATACAAAACTGGTAAGTTATCAATATCTGCTGCGATCGCTTTATCTTCTGCTGACAGTGAAGAGTTATCCGCTTTCTGCCTTGTGGCTTCGCTGTTTTGTTTGCTGGTAAACGCATTTGGGTTAGACCAATATTCTCTAATTACTAGCCCTAACACTGATAAAAAAATTGCTGTTCCCCAAAAAGCCGGCTTGCTAAAATTCCATAACCTGGCTTTGAGATAACGTAGGTAAGCGGGTGGATAATGACGATTTGACATGGCTGAGTCTCAGATTTTACTGGCAAATGGTATACCTGGGTGCAAACTTACAGCAAATACAAATTGCGTGATGCTGTGACCATCCTAGCTTGATTACGGATAAATAATGAAGATTTAAGTATAAAATTTCATACTTCACACTACGCACTTCATACTTCTACAAAATGATTCTGCCTATATTTTAAGCTTCGGTCACTTTCGATAACATCATGAACTGAAACCTGCACTAATTTATTGTTATGGCTGGGTAATTTTCCAAAAGAAGGGGGGGTAGGGACTAGAACGTAGAAAGTAGGGAGTAGTGAATAGATGGACAAGGGAATGAGCAATAACCATAAAACCAAGGCAAGAATCGTCATTTCTTCTACCCCTACAACCCTTACACCCTAATACCCCTACACCTGTCAGCCTCCCTTGACCCCCTGCTATTTACCAGGAGACTACAGCAATGATGAAAGCTGAAGATATCATGACCAAGGATGTGATTACCATTCGTGGGTCAGCAACTGTCGCTGAAGCAGTTCGCCTAATGAAAGACAAAAACTTGCGTGCTTTGGTTGTAGATCGTCGCTATGATAATGATGCCTATGGCATGGTTAGCGAAACAGATATTGTCTATAAGGTAATAGCCTACGGTAAAGACCCTAAACTAGTGCGGGTTTATGAAATTATGAGTAAACCTTGTATTGTTGTCAATCCTGAATTAAGTGTTGAATATGTAGCGCGGTTATTTGCCAACACTGGTATTCGCAGAGCGCCAGTCATTCAAAGTAAATTGTTAGGCATTATCTCGATTACTGATATTTTGACTAAGAGTAATTTTGTAGAAGCCCCAATAACAATGAGGCTAGAGGAAAAAATTCAAAAAGCGGTTGAAGCAGCCCGCGCCATTTGTACTCAGTATGGCGCTTACTCTAAAGCCTGTGCGGCTGCTTGGGATGAAGTAGAAGAACTACAAGCAGAAGCCGCCCATCAAAAAGCGGAAGGTATGGTTTCGGCTAAAGGTTCTTTTGAAGAATACTGTCGGGAAAATCCTAATGCGCCAGAATGCCGGAACTATAAACCTTAGAAGTAAAAAGTAAAAAGTAAAAAGTAAAATTAATATTTCTTTTTACTTTTGCCTTTTACCTTTTGCCTTTAAATTTCCTACTCCTCGCTGTTAAGAATTTTCGGTACTTTGAAAAATTCGCCTTCTTGTTCTGGCGCACTTTCGAGGATAGCATCTCGGTCAGGATAAGGTATTAACTCATCCTCTCGCGTCACATTGCTAACATCAATTGCTCGTGTAGTTGGTAGCACATCACTAACATCTAGCTCACCTAGCTGTTCCACATAATTCAAAATACTTCCTAGCTGAGTGGTGAATTGCTCTTCTTCGGCTGGTGTCAAGTCTAACCGAGCGAGAAGAGCTACTTTATGAACTTGCTCACGGTCAATCATGGTTGAGTTAAAAGTTAAAAGTTAAAAGTCAAATGTCAAAAGCCAAATGTCAAGAGTTTTTGCTTATTACATTATTGCCTATTGACAATTGACTAATGACTCTTGACTAAAAGAATACGTCAATTTGCATCCGCCCAGTAGTTTTCAGCCAGTTTTGAGCTTCAATGTAGTTATTGGGAGCCATTCGTATGGCTCTAATCCAATAATCTGCGGCTTGGTCAAACAAGGCTTCACCACCGTCATGATCTCCTGCTTCTTTAGCTTTCTCGCCCTGGTAATGATAAATTACTGCGATGTTATTCAAGGCTTGGGGTATGCGTGGGTTGAGTTCAATTGCTTTGTGATAAAGTTCTAAAGCTTTTTGATGATTGCCGTTACTGGCATAAATTAGCCCCATATTGTAGAAAATATAACTGCGATCGTTGGAGTCTTCTTCTAGTGTTAGGGCTTCTTCATAATATTCTAATGCTTCGGCATATTCCCCTTCAGCTTGTGCCGACATTCCATCTCGGTAATAAACAAATGCTTCTTTAGCTTTTCTGTTAGTTGGCAGAATCTTGAGAATGATATCCGCCATGACGGTAAAAGATTTGTCAATAAAGTTATCGTTTTTCTGTGTTCTTGGCATAACTGCCTCTATGGTTGTACAGCTAATAGCTCAAAAGATGCTTTTGGAAATTACAGCATTTTTCGGTTGGGTGCTGAGTAAGCACTCAGCATTTAAGAATTAGCACTCAATAGTTAATTTAACTGATTTGGGAGAGTATTCTCTTCACCAAGGGGGATAATACATTCTGGAATGTTGTGCTGGGGCTTATTGACCAAATTGCTCACTGGGTAAGCTGTCATTGCTTCAGCGGGATAGGGATATAGTAGTGGCTGAAGTTTTTCTGGCGTTTGTACTTGCGTATCTAGCCACAAATCGTAATCTTCGGGAGCCAAAATAACTGGCATCCTGTCATGGATTGGCTCTAACAATGCGTTAGCTGTTGTTGTCACAATGGTACAAGAGGCAATTTTTTCTCCTTCCGGTGAGTGCCACATCTCCCATAATCCCGCAAAAGCGAAGGGTTGGCCATGTTCCAGGCGAAAATAAAAGGGCTGTTTTTTACCTTGTTGCTTTTGCCACTCATAAAAGCCATCAGCTATTACCAAACAACGTCGGCGCTTAAAAGCTGCACGAAAAGCTGGTTTTTCTGCCACTGTTTCGGCTCTGGCGTTAATTAGCTTTACTCCCATTTTTGCATCTTTTGCCCAGCCCGGAATCAAACCCCAACGTAACTGTTGAAATTCATCCTGTTTACTGGTGGGGCTGTGTAGCACTGTTGGCACCATTTGTGTAGGTGCAATGTTATATTGAGCAGCTAAATCTGGAATTTGTTGGAGATGGAAAGCCTTGCTGAGAGCATCGGCTGACTGATTTAAAGTAAATCTTCCACACATATTTTTAATTTACCCTTGGGAATTAATTTAAACATTGAAAGGTTGATAAATACTAGAAATAATCAATAATTTGTTTTTTTATTTTTTCAGATAAATCTAGTTTTGATGAAGATGCTTAAAAGGGAAATAATTATCCTGTTCAACTCGAAACATTTTGTAGGATATTGTATTTTAGAGCCTCATTTC
Organism: Nostoc sp. PCC 7107; assembly: GCF_000316625.1. GTDB lineage: Bacteria > Cyanobacteriota > Cyanobacteriia > Cyanobacteriales > Nostocaceae > Nostoc_B. The sequence continues at coordinate 1,936,013 of NC_019676.1, forward strand.
TCTTAATACTCTTCATCATTTTTTTGGCATGGAAACGCTACGTTTGTACGATTTTTTACCCTCTGGTAATGGCTATAAGATACGTCTTTTATTATCACAAATGGGTATTCCCTATGAAAGAATCGAGGTGAATATCTTGAAGGGAGAAAGTCGGACACCTGAATTCTTAAGTAAGAATCCTAATGGCAAGATACCTATTTTGGAAGTTGAAGCAGGAAAGTACTTAACAGAATCAAATGCCATATTGGCTTATCTCAGTGAATACACAGAATTTTTACCTTACGATCGCTTTTTAAAAGCACAGGTTTTTCAATGGTTATTTTTTGAACAATACAGTCATGAACCGTATATTGCCACATCCAGATTTTGGATTTCCATTTTAGGCAAAGCAGAAGAATATCAGGCGGCTTTAGCACAAAAGCAGGAACCTGGTTATGCAGCATTAAGTGTGATGGAAAAGCATTTGCAATCTCATCTATATTTTGTTGGCGATCGCTATACAATTGCTGATATTGCTTTATTCGCTTATACCCATGTAGCCGATGAAGGTGGCTTTGATTTATCCAGATTTCCAGCTATTCAAAGATGGATAGAACGCGTTAAAGCTCAACCTCGATACATCAGCATTACATATCAGCCAATGCCTCAAGAAACTGAGTTTTGCTAAATAAATGTTTATTTAGAGATTATTTATTAAGTAAATCTGGAATGAGGGAAAATTCTAAATCCAGAATTATTCAGTTGCACTCAAGTTTTGAGTTTGCAAAAACTTGTCGGAAAGCCTGTTAGGTATTGGTCTTGGTCGCATAGTTTTGGCATCTACCCACACCCAAAGGGCTTCAGCTGTGACTAATAAATCATCTTCGTTTTGTTTGCGGATTTCGTAGCGTCGAACAGCGCGGGTACCACGCATTTCTTTTAACCAGGTGGTAACTTCCAGAGTATCACCTGCCACGGCTGGCCGGAGATAGTCAATTTCTACTCGTCGCATTACAAATACACCACCCAACTCTCGGTAAACTTCCAAAGTTGCACCGAGATGTTCTGAGTGTTCAATAGCCGCCTGTTCTAAATAGTTTTGGTAGACGGCATTATTCACATGTCCCAACGCATCCATTTCATAGTGCCGGACACGGAGTAAAGTCTTGAATAATTGCATGAAAATAATTGGATGTAAGTGGGTTTAAAAGAAAATGCCAATTTGGATCACAGGCAAAATTACTGATACATTATTGATGCAACTCTCTTAATTTACGATTTATTGAAGGTATAGAACCAGAATCGTTATGAAATCTCTACACCGTCCCGATTTATATGGCTGGTCTACTTTCAATCCTGCAAGAAATATTGATTTCAATGGGATTGCCTGGATTCGTCCTGATGGCAATATCTTGATTGACCCAGTAGCTCTATCAAACCACGACTGGAATCATCTGGAATCGCTCGGTGGTGTAGATTGGATTATATTGACTAACTCAGAACATATTCGGGCTGCAAAAGAAATTGCGGTGCAAACTTATGCTAAAGTAGCTGGCCCGGCAGCAGAAAAAGAATGTTTCCCTATAGCGTGCGATCGCTGGTTGTCTGATGGTGATGAGTTTGTCTCTGGATTAACAACGATTGAACTCCAAGGTTCCAAAACTCCCGGCGAACTAGCACTGTTGCTAGAAGAAACTACTTTAATTACAGGAGATTTGGTAAGGGCGCATAAAGCAGGGACTTTAACTATCTTGGCAAAAGAAAAATTACTTGATCCACAAGCGGCGATCGCTTCTGTACACAGGCTGGCACAATTGAGTAATGTGGAAACAGTCTTAGTGGGAGATGGCTGGTCAGTGTTTCGAGATGGACACCTGCGTTTAAAAGAATTAGCGGCAACATTATGATATGTCTGTTGAGACAAATAAGCTTATGAAAGATATCTCAGTAAAACATCGCCAAATGGCAACAATTTGTCATAAAGTTAAACTTAAGCAGCAAAAAAGCGATTTTGCTTATTGGCAAACTCAATCTTATCAATCCCGACTTGAAGCCTTAGAGCAAATTCGCCAAGAATATCATAGTTGTAAAGATAATAGTGCTGAATCAAGACTTCAAAGAGTTTATACAATTTCTCAACGATAATTAATGTTCGTTATTTGATTGTTGGTGGTTATGCAGTAGCGATACATGGTCATCCTCGCTATACCAAAGATATTGACATTTGGATAGAAATGAGCGTAGAAAATGCTAATAACATAATTCAAGCTTTAAAACAATTTGGGTTTAGTTCTTTAGGATTAAAACCAGAAGATTTCCTGACTCCCGACTAAATTATTCAGCTTGGATATCCTCCTAATAGAATTGATTTATTAACAAGTATTGATGGGGTGAATTTTGAAAATTGTTATCCTTTAAGATTAGAATTTAGAATTGATAATATTGTTGTTAATTTTATTGATTTAGATAATCTAAAAAAAAATAAAGCAGCATCAGGAAGACTGCAAGATTTAGCTGATTTAGAAAATTTGAATTAAAAATGTAGGTTATGTTGTCACATCGGGTAATTAACCGTCAATAATTCTGTTAAAAGCAACGCATCACAAAGTCTTAAAAAATATTACTGTGCAAGGTTTTCTTAACTTAAACAAACCATTTGACTGGACTTCTCACGACTGTGTAGCGCGGGTACGCAAACTTCTGCGCCTCAAACGGGTAGGACACGCAGGAACTTTAGATCCGGCGGCGATTGGGGTATTACCAATTGCACTGGGGAAAGCCACAAGATTATTGCAATATCTCCCAGGAGACAAAGCTTACAAAGCAACTATTCGTTTTGGTGTGCGTACCACAACGGATGATTTGCAAGGTGAAATTATCACTTCACAACCTTGTACTAATTTGAGTTTGGCTGAAATAGAAACTGCACTCACACAATTTGTTGGGAAGATTGAACAGATACCGCCAATTTATAGTGCAATTCAAGTTGATGGAAAACGCTTGTATGATTTGGCGCGTCAAGGTGAAACTGTAGAGGTTCCAGCACGCACCGTTGAAGTTTTTCAGATAAATATTTTAGATTGGAGAGAAGGAGATTTTCCCGAATTAGATGTAGCGATCGCCTGTGGTAGTGGTACATATATTAGAGCGATCGCTCGTGATTTAGGCGCAGCCTTTAACACTGGCGGAACTCTCGCCGCTTTAACTCGTACCCAAAGCAGTGGTTTTGATTTAAGTAATAGTCTTTCTCTGTCTGATTTAGAAGCACAGTTGCAAGCTGGGAAATTTCAACCAATTCTTCCTGATATCGCCTTACAACATTTACCCACTGTGACTTTACCTCCAGAATTCGCCCGCAAATGGTGTCAAGGGCAGAAAGTGGCGATTAATTCTTCTATTTCTGGACTTTTGCGTGTATATGAAGCCGAAAACAAATTCGTAGGAATTGGACAATCACAAGATGAAATATTAATTCCTCAAATGGTTTTTGAACCAATTTCTTAATTTCTCAATTAAGCTTGGTGTTCTAAAATAATCAGCTAGTGTTTAAGTGTATTTCATCTCACGAGACTGGAGAGCAATATGTCAGATAAACATCAAGGGAAAGGAAAATGCTTGTGTGGAGCAGTTAAAATTTTTGTCTCGACAGTGAATAAAAACATTGGCGGATGTCATTGCCAAATATGTAGAAGATGGGGAGGTGGCCCCTTATTGGTAGTAGAGTGCGGAAGTGATGTTTCTTTTGAAGGTCAAGAAAATATCACGGTATTTGGTTCTTCCCAATGGCTGGAACGTGGCTTTTGCAATCAATGTGGCACTCACCTATTTTGTAGATTGAAAGAAACAAGTGAGTACTTTATCCCTGTTGGCATATTTGAGCAGCCAAAAGATTTTATTTTCGATCATCAAATATTTATTGATGAAAAGCCTGCTTATTATGACTTTGCGAATGAAACAAACAATATGACTGGAGAAGAGTTTTTTGCTCAGGTTCGTCCATAACAAATTTCAAAAAGCCTCTTCTATTTTCTGGAAATCGCGTTGCACTTCATTCCACAAAGCTTTGTTATGAGGATCAGTTTTTAGGGCTTTTTTGAGATAAATTCTGGCTTTGAGAACTTGATTATCGTTAATTAGCGCTCGTCCCCAGATTTGATAGGCGATTGCTAACCATTGGCGTACTTCCGCATCTTTGGGTAAACGCTCAGCTAAAGCTTCCGCAAGGGCGATCGCTTGGGGAAATCTTTTGGCTTTTAAAAATCTTTGTAATTGCTCATAAGTCTTCCACTTCAGCCGTTGTTCAATTTCTCCAATATTCGCTGGAGGTGACTGTGGTTTTTCTGTGGTGACTGTGGTTTTAGCCGCAGTTTCTTGACGATTCGCCTTTGGTTCTTCGCACCTAGAAACGAAGGTTTCAGTAGTGACTGTAGTTTTAGGCGTTGCTTTTGGTTCCTCGCGCCTAGGCGTGAACGGCTGACTTGAAGGCTGTTCGACTGTTTCTTCTGGCGGTACTACCGTTAAGAGCAGCCTATAAGCTTCTGTCAAGGCAATAAACTTATCCTTAGCTTTTTTGTCATCAGGGTTGATATCGGGATGATATTGCTGCGCCAGCCGTCTGTAAGACGTTTTGATTTCGGCAAAAGAGGCTCCCGACCTTAAACCCAATAAACGGTAGCAATCTCCTAGATCCATGTCGAGATATCAGCTATCTAATATACAGCTATCAGCCTTCTGCTTTAAGCATAAGGTTTTAATGATAAACAATAATTTTCTAATTTATAGTTCAAACTAGACAGTTTTGGGAAAGTCAAAAGGTAAAAGGCAAAAGTCAAAAGAAATTAAGCATCCTTAAAACTTTTGCTTTCTTACAAAGTTAGGCGGGACGGAAACCGACACCGCCTACTTTGCGCTTTTTACTTTTACCTTTTGACTTCATCCTAGATTCGTTCTTCAATTACACGGTCAATCAATCCGTATTCTTTAGCTTCTTGGGCAGACATAAAGAAATCACGATCCATGTCTTTCTCAATTTTGGCTAGAGGTTGACCAGTGTTTTGAGAGTAAATGTTATTGAGTTGATGGCGAATCCGCAGAATTTCTTTGGCTTCGATTTCGATGTCAGTTGCTTGTCCACGGGTTCCACCAGAAGGTTGATGAATCATAATCCGGGAATGGGGTAATGCCAACCGCTTGCCTTTAGTACCAGCAGTTAACAAGAAAGAACCCATTGACGCAGCTAGACCAACACAAATGGTGACAACATCAGATTTGATGTGTTGCATCGTATCATAAATTGCCAAGCCAGATGTGACCATCCCACCAGGTGAATTGATATACAGATAAATATCTTTACCTGGGTCTTCCGAATCCAGATACAGCATTACTGCGATGATTTGGTTAGCAATTTCATCATCAACATCACGCCCCAAGAAAATAATCCGTTCCCGGTAAAGGCGATCGTAGATGCTAATCCAATCTGTATACTGACCTCCGGGCATCCGGTAAGGAACTTTAGGAACGCCTATAGGCATTTTTTTGACTCCGTTTGTGATTTAGTAATTATTTAAAGGAAGAGGAAACAGGAAATTTAATTTTTTCTACCTCCTGCCTCCTGCCTCCTGCCTTCTTAAAGGACACTAGCAGGCAGTGGTGGATTAGCGAGTTCTTCTTTTTCAAACACCCGGTCAATTAAACCGTACTCTTTCGCCTGGTAGGCATTCATGTAGAAGAGACGATCCATGTCTTTGGTGATTTTTTCTCCGGTTTGTCCGGTGGTTCGAGTCAAAATCTCCACCAATGATGCCTTGTTTGCCAGAACTTCCTTCGCCCGAATTTGAATATCCGTAGCTTGACCTTGGGCGTAGCTCTTGGGCTGGTGCAGGATAATACTAGCGTTGGGTAAGCTGGCGCGGCAACCTTTGGTACCAGCACTAAGTAGCATTGCTGCCATACCCATCGCCGAACCAATACAAATGGTGTGGATGGGTGGCTTAATGTATTTCATTGTGTCAAAAATGGCGAAGGCTTCAGTTTCAAAGCCAACAGGTTCGCCACTATAACCGGAAGTACCGGTGGAGTTGATATAGATTTTAATAGGCTTTTCGGGATCGTCTGACTGTAAATACAATAGTTGAGCGACGATCAATTCTGTGACAGCAGGTACCAGTGGCATTCCCAGATAGACAATTCGCTCCTTTAAAAGAAGGGAGGGTAAATCTGGCGGCGGTGTCCGGTAGAAGTTATCGCCGTAGTATGGGGCTTGAACAGCCTTGATGGGGGAAATGTCCATAGCAACTGATCGCCTGAAATTATGCCGTTAACTGTAATACATCCTAGCGCGATGCCTGCTAGTGTCAGGTGCGGTTTCCTCGCTAATGGGCGAGATAGCTGTCATCTGCTCAAGCTAGGCTTCTAAGATATTGTGAATATATTAATCTATCTGGACAAGATAAGTTTTCCGTAGCGTTGATCTGGCAATTTGAAGTTATTTATAAATATGGTGAGAATTCGGGATTCAGGAGTCAGGAGGCACAATAGTGAGAACAGTCAATCAATTTTAGATTTTGGACTTGAGATTTTAGATGTATTCCGCCCGCCCTTCGACAAGCTCAAAGCATCGCCAGGGTAAGGGGCTTGAGATTTTAGATGTATTCCGCCCACCCTTCGACAAGCTCAAAGCATCGCCAGGGTACGGGGCTTGAACCTCAATCCAAAATCCAAAATCCAAAATCCAAAATTTAAAATTCGGAAGATCAATGCTCAACTGACCAATCATCTGGAATTGTTGCTAAATTCTGTCTTCTGGCTTTTGAGTGCTGGATTCTTACTAAATTATGTATATATCCTGAATTAGGAATTTTGGGTTATGAAGGTCAATTTGCAGCCTACCCTGAATGATTTGAATGTTGACGCGAATCAAACCAGCAGTCAACGTCAGTTGTCTGTTTCAGTATCGGCGATCGCCGATACTCAAGACCGCAATCTTCCGATTAATTTATGTTTAATTCTCGACCATAGCGGTTCAATGAATGGTAGACCACTAGAAACTGTGAAAAAAGCCGCTAATTTGTTGGTTGACAGACTTAAACCTAGCGATCGCCTGAGTGTGGTAGTCTTCGATCACCGAGCAACGGTCTTGATCCCAAATCAGTCTGTTGAAGACCCAGAAAAAATCAAAAAGCAAATTAACCGCTTATCTGCTGATGGTGGAACGGCAATTGATGAAGGTTTGCGTTTGGCGATTGAAGAGTTAGCTAAGGGTAAAAAAGACAGAATTTCTCAAGCTTTTTTGTTAACTGATGGGGAAAATGAACATGGTGACAATGATCGCTGCTTTAAATTTGCTCAGTTAGCAGCCGGTTATAACTTAACTTTGAATACTTTGGGCTTTGGTGACAATTGGAACCAAGATGTTTTAGAAAGAATTGCTGATGCTGGTTTAGGGACTTTATCTTACATTCAAAAACCAGATCAAGCCATTAATGAGTTTGGGCGTTTATTCAGCCGCTTACAAACTGTCGGCTTGACCAATGCTTATCTGTTATTTTCTTTAATGCCGAATGTTCGATTAGCAGAACTCAAGCCTGTGGCCCAAGTTTACCCAGATACTATTGAACTTCCTCTCCAACAAGAAGCCGATGGGCGCTTTGCTATCCGCTTGGGTGATTTAATGAAAGACGCAGAACGGGTAATTTTAGCTAATATTTATCTGGGACAGTTACCTGAAGGTAAACAAGCGATCGCTAATGTCCAAATTCGCTACGATGACCCTGCTCAAAATCAAACTGGGTTATTTACTACCAATCTCCCCGTGTACGGAAATGTTACCAGGGCTTACCAACCAAATATTAATCCCCAGGTGCAGCAATCTATTTTAGCTTTAGCTAAGTATCGTCAAACCCAACTCGCAGAAGCAAAATTGCAACAAGGCGATCGCGCCGGGGCGGCAACTATGCTGCAAACTGCTGCTAAAACTGCTTTGCAAATGGGTGATACAGGTGCAGCCACAGTATTGCAAACTTCTGCCACCCAATTACAATCGGGGGGAGAGTTAAGCGAAAGCGATCGCAAGAAGACTCGCATTGTCTCAAAAACTGTGTTGCAAGATATCCCACCGCAATGAAAGTTCAATTGCTCTATTCGCTCAATGATCGTAACGTTGACATGAATCAAGTTAGCAGTCAACGTCAATTAGCAATTTCGATTTCTGCGGTCGCAGATCAGGTTGAGGAGCGTTTACCGCTAAATTTATGCCTAATTCTAGATAAAAGCGGTTCGATGCACGGCAAACCGATGCAAACTGTCATTACAGCAGTAGAGCAATTATTAGATAAATTACAGCCTGGCGATCGCATCTCGATTGTGGCTTTTTCTGGTTCTGCGGAAGTGATTGTACACAATCAAGTAATTCAAGACCCCAGTACGATTAAATTGCTGTTAAAAAACAAACTCAGCGCCAGTGGTGGAACGGCCATTGCGGAAGGTTTGAAGTTGGGAATCACAGAACTTATGCAAGGTGCTAAAGGCGCTGTTTCCCAGGCTTTTCTCCTGACCGATGGATATGGTGAAAGCAGTTTGCGGCTGTGGAAGTGGGAAATCGGCAGCGATGACAATAAGCGATGTTTAGAACTGGCGCAAAAGGCAGCTAAAATCAATCTGACCATCAACACCCTGGGATTTGGCAATAACTGGAACTCAGATTTACTCGAACAAGTTGCTGATGCTGGCGGCGGGAGTTTAGCTTACATTGAGCATCCAGAACAAGTTTTAGAACGATTTAGCCGTTTGTTTAGTCGAATTAGATCAATAGGGCTAACAAATGCTTATTTGCAGTTTTCACTGGTACCGAATGTCCGACTTGCAGAACTCAAACCCATCGCCCAAGTTTCTCCAGACACAATTGAGTTACCAGTGCAGCTAGAAACTGATGGTGGCTTTACTGTGCGTTTAGGCGATTTAATGCAGGATGTAGAACGCGTAGTTTTGGTGAATCTTTATTTAGGGCGATTACCAGAAGCAGAACAAGTAATTGGACAGATGCAAATTCGTTACGACAACCCAGCATTAAACCAAGAGTGCTTACTCACCCCTAACGTAACGATATCTGCCCATGTCGTCAGAACATATCAACCTGACCTCAATCCCCAAGTACAGCAGTCTATTTTGACATTAGCCAAGTATCGCCAAACTCAGTTAGCTGAGATGAAACTACAACAGGGCGATCGCCTTGGTGCAGCAACAATGTTGCAAACTGCTGCTAAAACCGCTTTACAAATTGGCGATACGAACGCAGCCAATGTTCTGCAAACATCCGCAACTCATCTGCAATCTGGCGAACAACTCTCTTCCGCCGAACTTAAAAAAACACGAATTGTATCGAAGACATCTTTACAAGAATGATTAATCGTGCATAGAATACATAGCTTCCCCTCATAATCGACTTTTGACAATTACCTGGAATATTTCAGCAATTTTTAATAATTCTGTTACTAAATGTTGCTATATTAAGTTCCAAGAGAGGTAAAAAGCTTATCTCCTAAGCTTTTTAGATTGTTACATCTCATTAAATGAGCATAGTTGACCTCCTACAAAATCATCTTTGCTCAGATATTAATTTTCAAAAATTCACTAAGAGAATACCTAATACTGTATTAAGAAGCAAAAATAACCAGACTTTACTCTTATCTTAACCAAAAAGTTAAATAATAATAAAGAAAGTCTTTTAAAGCACATTTATAGGGTAAATGAAGATTTCATGCTAATTAACAAACGTCAACGCTATTTACTAGGACTTGTACTTGCAACTACCTTAAGTGCAAACATCCAATCTGCAAGCGCTCTCAGTCCAGAGCCAGTGGGCGACTTACAAAGGAGTGCATTAGACACATTTGTAATAGGTTCTAATTTTGCACCTTTAGCACCAACTACGTTGCATATTTTCAATAGCAACCAATATGAAGCTTATGCTCATCAAGGGAGCATAAGTCAAAATACTCATTCAACTGCTACCTTTCCTAACTATGACGGTGGATTATTCCAGGTAGCAGATTCCATGACCAAAGCAATGGAAGAAGCGATCCTTGGTTTTAATATCAATAAATATGACAAAACTCTCATGGCTGCTAATAAAGTTTTTGTGAGTAACCAGCATGAAAATGCAATGATGGTTGTCAGTCTTACATCTCAAGAAAGTACTCCTATATCTGGAGAACGCGAACCAAAAAAAATTCCACATTCACCAGAGCGAAATCGGCGTTATCAACCTAATTCTCAATATGTCAGACGTGGCACTCTTGTCAGCACTAATTACAACGCTATTAGTATGCTGCGGACGATGGAAGATTTACAGAACATCGCTTACTTGGGGATGAACGAAGTTCATACTGAACCAATATCAGATGCTTTAACCAGAGAACTGAAGGTAACAACTCATGTGGCTTTTGTAACAGATGATTCCTGTGTGAACTTTGCAGATTTCAAACTACCAACAACTTGCCCAAATAAAAATGTAGATAAGATGGTAGCTACTATGCCCATGATTCATCAAAAAATGTGGCCAGCACAGATGAATAAAGACTTCCATTTTTCGCAGCTTATGAATGTTTCTAAAGAAATAGCAAGCAAATAAACCGCTATAAATATTAGTTGCAAAGCTGATGAAGTGTGTGAGACCATACAAAACATTGCAACTTCAAATCAAACTGGATTTTTACACAAATAAAATATTTTCTGATAGCGATTTTCTTCTTGGTGAGGTAAAAGGAGAAAGCTATGCAGCAGATTAATAAACTAGAAAATGCAGAATATCGGCAAATTATTGCAGCATGTATGTATATAGAATGCTTTTATACCGGATTCTGAAGTAATCAGAAATAAAAATGTAAGTCAAGATGACCTTTAATTACCCTAGGTTTATCATAATATCACCAATAGCCAAGCTACATAAATTCAGCAAATCAAATTTTTGATGACAGGAAGAAGGTAAAACATGAGTTTTATCTTTCATGATTTTTCTGTCACAAATTATTTAAAATTCCTGAGTAGTATGTTTTAGTGTTACCAATCACTTCTTGGATTAATAATGATTGATAACCTACAAACAGCAGTTGCTTGGCATGGCAAACTTAACTTAATCTACGCCGATCGCCAAAATTCCACCCAACTAATTTACAATCATCATCAAGCACCGCTAAAAGTGCAACGACCGTTTTACCCAGAAGGGGAAAAAGTCTGTCATAGCGTTATTTTACATACAGCTGGGGGAGTTGTGGGCAGCGATCGCTTATCATCTCATTTTCACCTCCAACCGAACACCCAAGCTTTAATTACTACAGCCGCAGCTAGTAAGATATACCGCAGTAATGGCTTGCAAGCCAGACAAACCATCGATATCCAAATTGATGCGGGTGCTTGTTTAGAATTCTTACCCCAAGAAACAATTTTATTTAACGGCGCAGATTATCGCCAAGATTTGCGAGTAGAATTAGCCACGGGAGCTTGTTTTTTAGGCTGGGAAATTACCCGGTGTGGTCGCAGCGCCAGAGGAGAGAAATTTTTAGAGGGAAAATGGCGATCGCATACGGAAATTTGGCAACAAGGTGTTCCATTATGGATAGATCGTCAATTTTTACCAGGGAACACAGATATTTTTCACAGTCCACATGGTTTATTTGGACAGCCAATTGTTGGTAGCTTGCTTTGGCTTGGTCATCCAGTCTCCACAGAAATCATTGAACAAGTCCGTTCTCTCTTTACTAAACACTTAACAGGAGTGACACAACTAGAACATGGACTTTTGTGTAGATATCGCGGCGCTTCCACATCAGAAGTGAGAAACTGGTTTACGGCTGTTTGGCAGATACTACGGACATCTTTTTTGAGTCGGAATATCTGTATACCAAGAGTTTGGCAGATTTAAATGAACTACAAAGGATGCAAAGATGCAACTTACGCCGCAGGAAAAAGATAAACTATTAATTTTTACTGCTGCTTTATTAGCGGAGAGACGAAAAGAAAGGGGTTTGAAATTAAATTATCCTGAAGCAGTGGCTTATATTTCTGCGGCGATTTTAGAAGGTGCAAGAGATGGACATACTGTTGCAGAATTGATGAGTTACGGCACAAATTTATTAACAAGAGATGAGGTGATGGAAGGTGTACCAGAAATGGTGCATGAAGTCCAAGTAGAAGCAACCTTTCCTGATGGGACTAAGTTAGTAACAGTACATAATCCTATTCGTTAATTTAAATATGATGATTCCAGGGGAAATTATTCCAGCCGCAGGGGAAATAGAACTAAATGCAGGTCGTTCTACTGTAAAATTGCAAGTTGCAAATACAGGCGATCGCCCTATACAAATAGGTTCTCATTTTCACTTTTATGAAGTCAACAATGCCCTAAATTTTGATAGAGAACAAGCGCGGGGGATGCGTCTTGATATTCCCGCCGGGACAGCAGTCCGTTTTGAACCAGGGGATGAAAAGGAAGTTACATTAGTTCCTTTGGTTGGTAGTCGTCAAGTTTATGGGTTTAATGGCAAAATCAATGGAAATTTATCTACCTAAATTTATTAGGTAGATAAATAATATGTTCTACGTACCTGAGATTGATTTAGCAACTATCTGTGTAGTTGCAATTAAATTTTGTGTAAAAGTAGCATATCCCTTTGGACAAAAATTTTTGATAATTTCTAAATCAATCTCAAAAGCAAGTTTCCAACGAATTTGTAGAGGGCGTTGATTGGTAACATTTTCAGATAGGTATGCTGATTTAGTGATCGCATTTTCTAAAATATCTTTTCCTCCATCTAATTCTTTTAAATTTTCTAGATGTTCAATCTCTACACCTAAAATTCTTGATATAGTTGGGGTGTCCGCCAACAACCATATTTCAAAATTTTTAATTGCTAAACCTCCTGCACTGCGATCAACAATTTTTTGCCCGTTAGTATCTAGATGGTAATCACGAATTTTATTTAAGGCGCGTTCTAAGTCAATTTGTCTTTGTTGAAGCTTATCATCTGCATCAACCACAATCAGGATCATATCAACTTCTTCAGGTTTCCACGCGATAATCACCTGTGCTAAATATTTTGGATCTAAAATTGAGTGTCCTACACGCCTTTTAAAAACTCGACTTTCGCTGATGGATGGATGTCTTTGGACAAAATCACAATCAGGCAAACCCAAATTATTGATTTCTCGTCTAATTAAGGTATGCAATGCCCCTTCTTTATCTCTTTCAATAACTTTTCCACCATCTTCTGGCTTAATGTAGGGAATACTTGCTCCGAGTTCTGCCTCTCCTTCAGCAATTAGCCCAATACGAATCGCCCGATTCATACTGGATTACCTCCAAACACATTCGTAAACCAAAGTTCACCTAATGCTCCATCATAAGCTTCTAAGGCTTTTTGGAAGCGTTCTGAATCAACGGGTAAGGAATGTATTTGAGTTTTACCTGCGGTGTCTAACTCAACAGCACGCACTTGGTGAGGTTCTACATAATTTAGTAATACTGGAGAATGAGTTGTGATTAAAACTTGAACAGGTTTACCTGTAATACCCTCTGTAGAAATTATTTGCAATAATTCCATCATTTTGTGCAACAACCAAGGATGAACTCCGTTTTCTATCTCTTCAAAACAAATAATACTGGGGGTATTTTCTTGATAAAGTGCGGTTAGAAATGCCAAAATTCTAAGTGTACCATCAGATATATCAGAAGCAGGGATATGATGTTCAGAATATCTATCGATTAATTCCAGTAAAAAGGTTCTATCTTCTCTCCGCAGTAAAGAAATTCTCTGTATATTAGGAACAAGCCGTGTCAAACGTTCCTCCAACTCATCAAAACTTTTACGATTACTCAGCAAAATATCAGCTAGAGCATCAACAACTCCCTGTCCCGTTTTATCCATCCCACTAGTTGATGGAACATTATTAGAGAGACTAATCGGGGCAAAATCGTAAATACTAACTTTTCTAATTGCCTTAGCTACAGTAAAATTTAAATAATGATTAGAAACTAAAAAATTCCTGAGTTCTTTTGTATATTGACTTCTTCCAAGAGGACTCTGAGGATAGCCTGGATCTTGACCATTAATAGTCACTATTCGTTGAGGATAATCAAGACGAACTGAAATGAATGAAATCGATTCTTGGCTTTCTATATTTTGACAAGAAATAACCTCAAATAAAAGATAATCTTGCTTACCCTGCCAGAATTTTGATTGAATGTTTTGATAGTTAGGATTTACAGTTATTAAAGATTGAGCAAAAAAAGATATTGCCTCTGAAACACTAGTATTAATTACTAACCTTTGGAGAAAGTCAGATAATACATATAAAGCTTCACAAATATTTGACTTACCAGAACCATTAGGGCCAATAAATACAGTTAATGGTTCTAAATCAACTTCATTATCAAACAGGCTCTTGTAGTGCTGAATTCGCAGTTTAGATAACATTTTACCTTGGTTTTATATTCCTCTGTTTGCTTAAGATAATTCTATAGTTTAGTCATTTATAACTTTGGTTTCACCTACTCTAAAATTTTATTTACATACACTGACCACTACTAAAAAATTATAACTAAATTATAAATTTATACAAAAATTACCCCTGCTCTTGCCAAAATAGCTCAAAAATAATGAAAGCAAAATAGTTATAAAAGTATATTATGCCTTACAGAATCTCTCGCCAAGCATACGCAGAAACATACGGGCCAACAGTAGGCGATCGCATCCGTCTCGCTGATACAGAATTATTTATCGAAGTCGAACAAGACTTTACTACCTACGGCGATGAAGTAAAATTTGGCGGTGGTAAAGTTATTCGGGATGGCATGGGACAATCCCCCATTTCTAACGCCGATGGCGCTGTAGATTTAGTCATTACCAATGCTTTGATTCTTGATTGGTGGGGAGTTGTCAAAGCAGACATCGGTATTAAAGATGGCAAGATATTTAAAATCGGGAAAGCGGGTAATCCATATATTCAAGACAATGTAGATATTATTATTGGCCCTGGAACCGAAGCCTTAGCCGGGGAAGGAATGATTCTCACCGCTGGCGGGATTGATAGCCATATACATTTTATTTGTCCCCAACAAATTGAAGTTGCGATCGCCTCTGGAATCACAACGATGATTGGTGGCGGAACTGGGCCTGCTACGGGAACTAACGCCACTACCTGCACTCCCGGCCCTTGGAACATTTACCGGATGTTACAAGCGGCCGATGCTTTTCCTGTCAACTTAGGTTTTCTGGGTAAAGGTAATGCTAGTCAACCCCAAGCACTAGCAGAACAAGTCCAAGCAGGTGCAATTGGTTTAAAGCTGCATGAAGACTGGGGAACAACTCCCGCGACGATTGATACTTGTTTGAGTGTGGCTGATGAGTACGATGTGCAAGTAGCCATCCACACCGATACTCTCAACGAAGCTGGGTTTGTGGAAGATACGATCGCCGCCTTTAAAAACCGTACCATTCACACATACCACACTGAAGGCGCAGGGGGTGGACACGCACCAGATATTATTAAAGTCTGCGGTCAAGCCAATGTTTTACCGTCTTCTACCAATCCTACCCGTCCCTACACCCTCAACACCTTAGACGAACACCTAGATATGTTGATGGTATGTCATCATCTCGACCCAGCGATTCCCGAAGATGTCGCTTTTGCAGAGTCTCGGATACGCCGAGAAACCATCGCCGCTGAAGATATTTTGCATGATTTAGGGGCGTTTAGTATGATTTCTTCTGACTCCCAAGCAATGGGGAGAGTGGGTGAGGTGATAATTCGCACATGGCAAACAGCCCACAAAATGAAAGTACAACGGGGAAGTCTGGAAGGAGATAGTCAAGCTGACAATTTACGCGCCAAAAGATATGTTGCCAAGTACACCATTAACCCAGCGATTACGCATGGTATTGCCGATTTTGTCGGTTCAGTGGAAGCCGGAAAACTCGCAGACTTATGTTTATGGCGACCTGCGTTTTTTGGTGTCAAACCAGAGATAGTAATTAAAGGTGGAATGATCGCTTGGGCGCAAATGGGTGATGCTAACGCCAGTATTCCTACACCGCAACCAGTACATACAAGGCCGATGTTTGGTAGTTTTGCTGGTGCTAGACATGCTACATCCTTCACTTTTGTTTCTCAAGCAGCCTTAGAAAGAGAAATCCCTAGTCAGTTACAATTGCAAAAACCAGCTGTTGCTGTTACAGGAACACGTCAGTTGAGTAAAGGCGACTTGAAACTCAATGATGCGTTACCGCAAATAGAGGTAGATGCTGAAACTTACGAAGTGAGGGCAGACGGGGAATTGCTGACTTGTGAACCTGCAACAGTTTTACCAATGGCGCAGCGTTACTTTCTATTTTGATATTAAAAATGAGAAAAGAGAAAGCGATCGCCTTCTCTCTTCTCATTTATCAGTCCCACTAGTTTTTAACTACCTGTCATATCATGTTCGTCTAATTACATATCAGCGTTCACGATGAGTATTAAACTAGACGCTATATTACAGAAGTTTTTCCCACCAAATTTGATACTTTTACTTGGAAGGAGATACAGAACCTGGTTGAATGCTACTGTCAGGTGTACCGCTAGAATCTGGTGCGGGAGTTACACTACCAGGAGTTGTGGAATCTGGTGCTGTTGTGCTGCCTGGGGCTGGCGTAATTTGATTAGGAATTGTGGAATCTGGTGCTGTTGTGCTACCAGGAGTTGTGGAATCTGGTGCTGGAGTTAAACTACCAGGAGTTGTAGAATCTGGTGCTGGAGTTAAACTACCAGGAGTTGTAGAATCTGGTGTAGTTGTGCTACCTGGGGCTGGTGTAATTTGATTCGGAGTTGTGGAATCTGGTAAAGTTGTGCCGCCTGGGGCTGGTGTTGTATTGGTAGGATTGGTAGTATCTGGTACTGTAGTACTGTCGGGAGTCGATTCAGGTGCGGTTGTGCTGTCGGGTGTTGTACTTTCAGAAGGCTGTGTTTCGGGTACAGTGGTAGTACCGGAAGAAGTTGGAGTGAGTGGTTGACCGTTGGGACAACGAGAATTTAAGGGGAAACGTTCACACAGAATTTTTAACCCTTCTGGTGACAACTCAATTTCCGTTGGTGAACTAGTGGATGTGCTACTGGATTGAGCAATTGGGGAGTTACTGGATTGAGCAACTGCAACGTTAGCACTGAAAGCCAAAGTCAAAGCTGTACCAATCAACGACAGAGATTTTCCCTTCATTATGAAATTAACCTCAACGGAAACAGAACACTCGCCCCATTAAACCAAACAATTAAATTTAGAAAATCATCCTAAAAGCTGATGTTTATTTATGCTGTTGAATTTAGCTGTAGATGCTAGAAAATATTAGTCTTAATGGTTTACCTCAAGCATCTTAGTTGTTATAAATACAAAAATATCAGCAAGTAAATCTAGTTATCAAAAGGAAAATGCCTGATAAAATCAGAGATGCAAAATATAAAACAGAAATTTATCAATGTAATGCAGATAACTCAACCAATTAAATTTAATTACTGTCCATGATATTGTCTAGAAAATTATTAAAATGTTTTATCTGACGCGACTCAATATTCTACAAACTATTCCAACCATTCCCACTTTTGTTATTTGAGCTACTGAAACATCCTCTAAATAATGCTGAAAGTTATATTCTTCAACCAAAATCTAAACTAGTACAGGTCGGCGTAAATCAACAGATTATCTGGAATTGCTAAAAAGCTTGTGGTATTACTATTCTTTCTTTTGACTTTTGACTTTTAACTTTTGCCTTGTTTTACTTTGCGATCGCTTCAAAATCCGAAAAATTGTAGAGCAAGGTTGTATATTATTTCGTTAGTACTCAATTTAAGTACAAGCTTATGGTAGAACCCTTAACAGCAGCAGTGATTGTCTCTCTATTTTTCTCGGAAGCAATCAAAGAAAGTGGTAAAATTTTAGGTAAAGATGCGATTGATACATTTGCGAAACTAGTAGACACCAAATCTTGCACCTGATGATTAAAATCGCAGTTAATTTAATTGGGTGATCGCAAGTCAGCTTGATTTTTTAGGCGATCGCTATGTGTAGTCTAATTTCAATCTTGTATTGTTAAGCTGATAGATAAATGTGGCTGAAGGTGCAATGATCTGGAATTGCCCCAACTTCTGCTGTGGCTTATGAGTAAAATGGTGAGAGACCTGTCAGGAAATCGCCATTAGCCGATTCTTCACTGCCAAATAATCGTGATCTAAATAGCCGATGAGTTCCCCCCAACCTCCCCAAAAGCCACAAACTATCCTTGGTCAACTGACTCAAGCAGTACATACAATTCAAGCTAGGGTCGATTTTTCCAAGCTGGCGCTCAAGCCAAATGCCAAAGTACCGGAACTCTGGGTACAGGATGCAGGGGCGGATAAGGCGGAGGTCTATCCATTGTTGGGCGATCGCTATATTCTAGGAAGAAGTTCTAAATCTTGCGATATAGTCGTTCGCAACCCAGTTGTCAGCCAAATTCATCTGTCTTTGTCGCGGGACTCTACCCAACGCAAACCTATTTTCGTGATTCGAGATGAAAACTCGACCAATGGTATTTATCTGGGGAAACGGCGGCTCCCTTCCTTAGAACTACGGCATGGCGATATTATCACTCTAGGGCCGCCAGAACTAGCTGCATCAGTCCGACTACAATATGTTGACCCGCCAGCATGGTATCTCAAAGCTGCAACCTGGGCAGGTTATGGCGTTGGTGGTGCAACTGCGTTGTTAGCCTTGGTCATTGGTGTGGAATGGCTGAAATTTACCGTTCGACCTTTACCTACCGCTACTCGCGCCCCAGTGATAGTTTATGCCCGTGATGGCTCCACACCTCTACGTGAACCACGCACCACAGCCCACGTAGACAGAAAGCGCTTACAAGATTTTGGCCCTTATTTAGCTAACGCCGTAGTTGCCTCAGAAGATAGTCGTTACTACTGGCACGTTGGTGTAGACCCCTTGGGGATTTTGCGTGCGGTGTTAATTAATAGCCGCAGTGGAGATTTACAGCAAGGAGCCAGTACAGTTACCCAACAAGTAGCTCGCAGTTTATTCCGCGATTATGTTGGTTCGCAAGACTCCCTCGGCCGCAAATTGCGTGAGGCAATTGTAGCTCTTAAGCTAGAAACGTTTTATAGCAAAGATGACATTTTGCTGACTTATTTAAATCGAGTATTTTTGGGGGGAGATACTTCTGGTTTTGAAGATGCAGCGCAATTTTATTTTGAAAAGTCAGCGCAAGAACTAACTCTGGCAGAAGCCGCTACATTAGTGGGAATTTTGCCTGCTCCCAATGCTTTTGATTTTTGTGGCGATGGCCCAAATAAACTAGAAGCGGCTGATTACCGCAATCGCGTAATTAAGCGAATGTTGGAAATGGGCAAAATCTCCCAAGAAGATGCAAACCGGGCGAGACGTTCCACAGTTCAAGTCAGCCCCAAAGTCTGCGAACAGCAAGCCAAAACTATTGCTCCCTATTTTTATAGTTATGTCTTTCAAGAGATGGAATCAATCTTAGGGGCAGGTGCAGCCAGAGAAGGAAACTACATCATTGAAACTCAGCTAGATCAATCAATTCAAGCCCAAGCTGAAGCATCACTGCGGAACTCAGTTAATACTGCTGGCTCAAGCTTTCGTTTTTCCCAAGGAGCGATCGTTACTTTAGACTCCAAAACGGGCAGTATTCTGGCAATGGTCGGCGGTACTGATTACCGCAAAAGCCAATTCAATCGTGCTTTCCAAGCCAAAAGACAACCAGGTTCTACCTTTAAAATTTTTGCCTATGCTGCGGCTATTCAACAAGGAATATCACCTTACAAAACTTATTCTTGCGCCCCTTTACCTTGGCAAGGCTTTACTTATAAACCTTGTCGTGCTGGTGCAGATGTCAGCTTAGATATTGCTACAGGTCTGGCCCTTTCCGAAAACCCCATTGCTCTCAGAGTCGCCCGCGAAGTCGGTTTGAATAAAGTTGTGGCAATGGCGCAGAAGTTGGGGGTAAAGTCACAGCTTGATCCGGTTCCTGGCTTGGTATTAGGTCAAAGTGTGGTAAATGTTTTAGAAATGACAGGGGCGTTTGGTGCTATTGGTAATCAAGGTGTGTGGAATCCACCTCATGCTATTAGCCGAATTCTGGACAGTGGTGATTGTAAGGATCGTAAAGATTTAAAAAGCTGCCGTGTCATCTATTCTTTTGAGCAAGACCGCGAGGCTAACAAGCGAGTTCTTTCTACAGAGGTAGCTGATGAAATGACTACCTTAATGCGGGGAGTAGTTTCTAGAGGTACTGGTCGTAGTGCAGCTATTGGTTTAGGAGAAGCTGGTAAAACAGGTACTACGGATAAGAACGTGGATTTATGGTTTATTGGCTTTATTCCTAGCCGCCGACTAGTGACAGGTGTCTGGTTAGGCAATGATAATAATTCCCCCACTTCTGGTAGCAGCGCCCAAGCGGCTCAACTGTGGGGGAGGTATATGGGGAGAATTGCTAAGTAGAAGGCAGGAGAAAAATATTTTTTACTCAGAACTCAGCGAGAAGTTGCGTGCGCGGGTTCCCCGCGTTGAGCAAACTTCGGTGACTCAGCACTTTTAATTTAGTGACCTAGTAGTTTATCTCGCAGATGTTTAATGCGATCGCGCAATTTTGCCGCTTCTTCAAATTCTAGTTTTTTTGACGCATCTTTCATCTGTGCTTCTAGCTTGCCGATCAATCCGGGAATCTCCTCTAAAGGTAATTCATCGATATGTTCATCAACAACTTTTAACTCTGTGGCATTTAATCTGCGAGATACATCTAAAAATGACAAAATGGCATTACTCGATTTTTTGATAATTGGTTGTGGTGTAATTCCATGTATCCGGTTATGTGCTGTTTGAATACCACGTCTTCTGTCGGTTTCTTCGATAGCTCTAATCATGCTGTTTGTTAAATTATCAGCATATAAAATCGCTTGTCCATGAATGTGCCGTGCGGCTCTACCAATAGTTTGAATTAAAGAGCGTTCAGCGCGTAAGAAACCTTCTTTATCAGCATCTAAAATTGCCACTAAAGAAACTTCTGGTAAATCTAAACCTTCCCGCAGCAAGTTTACCCCAACTAACACATCAAAATTGCCATCACGTAAATTTTGGATAATTTCAATCCGTTCAATCGAATTAATTTCTGAGTGCAAATACCGCACCCGAACACTGTGGTCTTGCAAATATTCGGTCAAATCTTCCGCCATCCGCTTTGTTAATGTTGTAATCAAAGTTCTTTCATGACGGTCAACTCTGTCTTTAATTTCTCCTAGCAAGTCATCGATTTGTCCTTCAGTCGGACGCACAGAAATTTCTGGGTCAATTACGCCAGTGGGACGAATTACTTGTTCAACTATGTGATTTTCCGAAACTTCTAATTCCCAATTACCGGGTGTAGCGGAAACAAAAATACACTGGTTAACTTTCTGCCAAAATTCATCTGCTTTTAAAGGACGATTATCGGCGGCGCTGGGAAGACGAAATCCATGTTCAATTAAAACTTTTTTCCTAGCTTGGTCGCCGTTATACATACCTCGAATTTGCGGCACAGTTACATGAGATTCATCAATTACTAATAGCCAATCTTTCGGAAAATAATCAATTAAACATTCTGGTGGTTCTCCAGCTTGTCGGCCTGCAAGGTGACGGGAATAGTTTTCAACACCGTTGCAATAACCAACTTCCCGCAGCATTTCTAAGTCATAACGAGTGCGCTGATCTATGCGTTGTGCTTCTAATAGTTTGCCTGCCGTTTCTAATTCTAATTTTTGCTGTTTTAATTCAAAAGCAATATCATCGCAAGCAACTTCTAATCGTTCTTCTGGGGTAACAAAGTGACGGGCTGGATAAATATTTACAGCATCCAAACTATTAATAATTTCGCCTGTCACAGGGTCAACATAGCGAATCGCATCAATTTCATCCCCAAAAAATTCAACACGAATGATTCTATCTTCGTAGGCGGGGCCAATTTCTAAAACATCACCCCGGACGCGAAAACGTCCCCGACCCATTTCTACATCGTTGCGGCTATACTGCACAGATGCTAAATCACGCAAAACTTCCCGTTGATTGACTTCCATACCAATCTTCAAAGGTATGGCTGCTTTGAGATATTCGGAGGGAATTCCTAAACCGTAGATACAGCTAATAGAAGCAACAACTATGACATCACGGCGTTCAAACAGCGATCGCGTCGCGGAGTGACGCAACATATCAATTTCATCATTAATTGCCGCTGTCTTTTCAATATAAGTATCTGTTACCGGAATATACGCTTCTGGTTGATAATAATCGTAGTAGCTGACAAAATACTCGACCGCATTTTGAGGAAAGAACTCACGTAACTCATTACAAAGTTGTGCAGCTAAGGTTTTGTTATGTGCCAAAACTAAAGTTGGCTTGCCAATTTTCTCAATTACTGCCGCTACTGTAAAGGTTTTGCCGGTTCCTGTGGCTCCCAGTAAGGTTTGGTAACGATTACTCGCTTGGATACTGGAAACAAGTTGAGCGATCGCTTGTGGTTGATCGCCTGTCGGCGTAAAGGGAGCTTGAAGACAAAATTCTGTCATACAGTTTGCTAGTAATAGCCTATCTCATGGTAACGATATCACTCTGTACCTGCGGCACTACAGAACCCAAGTAAATAAACAGAAATATTATTTTACAAATATTTATTCTTTAAATTTACTTATCAGGACTTACGCACAGGCTACGGAAAATCGAACCACAGAGACGCAGAGGTCACGGAGAAATGAGAGTTTGAGAGGTGTTTTGCGTAAGTCCTACTTATGTATAAGTTTTGCAGATAATTATATCTATGCAAGGTTTTTTAAGGGTAAACTTTGATATATGGAAAAAATTTCATTTTTCCTCAAATATTGTCAAGGTCAATTAAGAACCCAGAGGTATTAGTTTATGAGCATAAGCAGCACTGGCAAAACAGCTAGTCCTCGTCAAAGAGGTGCCAAGCTCAAGGGAGAAGCAATGGTGGAAGTTGAAAATAATCAAGGTCAAGCTGTGAATAACGATCAAAACACTCAAAATCTAGATAAATCCGAAAATCCTGGAACACTTGCCGTTGCTGGAATTAGACCTATCGCCAGCAGTGATTTACAAGTTGCTGAGACAATCTCAATTGCAGGTCTACGTCCTATTTCTGCCAGTAACTTAGAAATAGTAGGGACAATCGACGTGATGGGGATTCGTCCAATTGGTGCTAGCCATATCCAAATTTTTGACAGTATTAACCTTTCTGGTATGCGTCCAATTGCCTCAAGTGCATTGGTAATTTCTAACAGCTATTCTGTAATGGGTAATCGTCCAGTAGCTTCAAATATTATGGAAAATTCTGAAATTCTTATGGGTTTTATCGACTAGAGCAAAAAAGCATTTTGAATTATCTTATCAACCCGACCTCTTCAAGAGACCGGGTTTTTTAATGATTTTGATAGTAGAAAATTATTGATTGATATAAGTACATATTTAACTTAATTTACAAGTTTATTTTTCATAATTTCGACTTTTTTAAGCAGTTGTAGTTTTAGTTTATTGTTAGTATCTCTCTTTTTATAGAGGCCAATAATATGTCCTGTGGTGGAAGGCTAGAGCCAAATATAAAGTTACCTTGTAAAAGTAATCACCAGGAATTTCAAAGTTTATTCAAAGCTTTGAATCTGAATTTATATACTGTTAGGAGACTAAGATGAGCTTAGAAGATCGTGCAAAAGCTACTGCTAAAAATATTGAAGGTAAAGCCCAAGAAGCACTAGGTAATGTAACTGGCGACCCAGAAGACAAAGCAGAAGGTAAAGCCAAACAAGCTGAAAGTGAAGTACGTCACGGTATAGAAGATGTCAAAGATTCTGTAAAAAGGAAGATTGACTAGGATTAATTGTGTTCCACAATGACTAGAAAGATGGAATCTAGATAATTTTTCAATTTACTAAACACATTTGAAGAATTAGAAATTAGATTCTCATTCCGATCTTTCTAATTAAGCTATGCTGACAGAGAGCAAAAAATTAAACTGTAGAGATGTGAAGTATTGCGTCTCTACATTTATGCTCTCCTTAGCTAGAGAAATGATTAATTGTGAAGTTACAAAACATACTATTGCATTTCCCTAGTTAATAATTACAAGTAATTTTACATATTTGAAAGGGTTTATTTTAGGAGTGAGATAATGATACTGCTGGAGCAGATTCGGAAAATTGCGATCGCTGGGATTTTAATTGTGGTGTTAACGGTAACTACCGCCTGTGGTGGCTCTACTTTAACCCAAGCTGATCGCACAACAAACCCGCCTGTAATTGGTCGAGATGTAACTTACAGCGAACTAGAAAGAGGTAATACTCCCGGCGGTCAAAATTTTGGGAACTGGGTGGTGCAAACATCCAAGGGATTAGTTAAAGATGCGTACGTGAGAGATAACAATAAATTAGGTGTTGTGATTTCTCGTGATGTTCGTCCCAATGAAGTCCGACCTTTGGCTAAATCTCTAGTTCAAGGTTTTCGGAAGAATTTTCCTAATCAAGATTTAACTGTTTTGGTTTACAGTCCTGATAAAAAGTTAATTTTGACAACTCAATACGATATTCAGACTAATCAGGTGAAGTATAGCTAATTTGACTTTTAGCTAGAAATGTTCGCTGCGACTAAAAACTAACAATTCTAGAATTGTGCTTGAATCAGGAGATAGAAAAAATGTCAACTAGTGAAGAATACAGACGGCAAATAATGCAAGACTTAGCTCAAGGTGATGTGGAATCATTAAATGATCCATCAACTGACACAGCTACTCAGTACGACAATTTTGACGATTTTGCTCAACGGACAACGACAGATCAACGCCGTCAATTATTTGGTCAATCGGTTAATCCACAGCAGATTCCCTCCAGCCAAATGGAGCCAGAATTACAAAAAGCGATCGCCCAAATTAAACCTAATGAACGAGATGATGTGGCTCGTGCCTTTTTTAAACACCTGAAAGGTAGAGGTTTAGATGATCGCCACTTGGAACAACAGCTAGGTCTTTCTACACATCACGCCAACCGTATGAATGCTGATGATGTTAGCAAACTTGCCTCTTTCGCTTATCACAACCATCCAGACGTTTTCCGTGAAGTTCTGGCAGAGCAACCAGGGATTATTAAATTCCTCAGCAATCCTGTCGTCGCTGCAATCGTAGGTATCGCAGCCGCGAAATGGCTGGGTAGCCGTAAATAATTTTTTCTGGAGAGTCAGACATTCAGGTGGTTTTACCCACCTTTTTTTATGGCTAAACAGCAATGTAGTTTCAATCGAATGATTTTTCTCTCAGGTAATGCAATATTTATGCTGCTTCACCGCAGTGGCTCACTTTTTACTTTTGCCTTTTTGTACTAGCCTATTTCTTTTGATATATACCCATCAACTATAATCAAAACTCTCGGCAGAGATATAATAAATTTTCTTTTGCTAAAAATATAATTAGAATCTTAAAAAGCAGTAATTGTATTACAAGTTATCTCATAAAATATTTATATACCTAATTTAGGATTATGTAGGGAATTGTAATGCAAAATATATTCTTCTTTTTAAGATTATTGAGGCTATAGTTCTCAAAACTGAGATTTTTTCTTTAACAAATATCAAGCCATTACAAATATATAGTAATATTATGTTTGTTAAAACAGAAATAAACAAAACAAGAGAAATCAATAATCCTTATTTAAGCCGTAGCGAAGTTCAACAAGAAAAAATACAACCTCAAGGCTTAAACATTCCATCTGCGACTTTATATTTAAGTCCTATCGGTCTTCTTTTTAGTTGGATAATTTTTTTCCTAGTATTACGCAAAATCCAGAGGTTTCTGGACAATAAAATGGTGTTTAGTGTCAAGGGCTTGCATCAAGTTCCTTGTAAAAATTGCCGATTCTATTCTAATAACCATTACCTTAAATGTGCAGTGCAGCCTTCTATTGTACTTACTGATGAAGCTAAAAACTGCTCTGAGTTTTCTGCCAAACAAGATAAGTTATCTCAAAAACAATTTTTTCACAGAAGAGACTAGTACCGCCGTGAAGTCAAAAGAATGGTATTGCAGGTTTTTGTATCCTTTTGGATTGTCTGTGGTCTTACAAAGTTTGACGGGACGGAAACCGATACAGACAAGAATAGTCAGACAAGCAGCAGAGACTCAAGTAAAGGAATTGGCATAAAAAGTTGTGATGGCTAAGTATTGACCCTGATACTATTTACATGTACCGAACTTTATACTACAGAAGTGATGTTTCTAACTTCATAATTAATCACTTACTCAGAATAGAGGTACACTGACTGATATTAATAAAGTCTTCTCGCCAAAAGCAGAGGGAGACAAATTTTAAAGATTTTATTTGGCAACTTGTCTTTTTACTCATAAAATCAAAGACAAGCTAAAGTTCTGTAGAACAGAAGCCTAAGTATGCCCGTCTTTCATCAATCAGGGTTAAAAAGCTATCACGAAAACTCAAATGCTAGAAATGGTAGATCGAATAAATGATATTGCTTGGCAAGCCCACCAGGGGAGTGTTGCAGCAATTATTCAATTATTAAACGAAAAGTTAGCCCAATCTGGTGTCAGAACCAGAGCTATTTTTGCTGATGGAGTCTTACAACTTCTCTGTGAAGCATCGAAAATAGAGCAACTGGAACAATCGACCGTAGTAGAACAAATACAAAAAATTCTGGAGTCGATTGCACCACGGAATATTCACCGAGTCAATATTAATAGCCGTATTGTCAGGGAAGAACAGTTACTGTGGCTAAAAGAAATTTATGGCGATCGCGAAAATCAATTACTGTGGTCACAGGAGATTACCCTAGCTCAACCACATGTAGTCAAGCAGCTAATTCAAGATTTCACCGGCGCTACAACTCAATTAGCACAATCAGCCCGGCTCAAAACTCAATCTTCTCGTACTTCTGTACTTACCAACAGAGACAAATATCGATATTTACCCAAAACCAGAATCCCAACAGCCTTAAGTCTGGGGTTTTTGTTGTTATTGGGTGGGGTCGTATATGCTCAATTAGGTGATAAGCTGAAAATTTTAGTTCAACTAGAAACATCCAAGCCCTCGACCACAGCCAAAGCCAACGAACGCAAACCAGCACCAGTCAGTGCTGCTAAAAATAATTTTGGCGACAGTGATGAAGAAAGTGATCCTTTTGGATCGGCTGTGCGAATTGCCAACCAAGCTACTATTAATGGTAAAACTGCGACGACTTCAATTCAATGGTTGGATTTAGCAGCCAAATGGCAACGGGCATCTGATTTAATGGCAGCAGTACCACAAAATCACACTCGCTATCGAGAAGCTCAGATTCGTACTGAACTATATAGAAAGTATAGTGAAGCTGCTCAAAAAGAAGCTCAAAAAAGCCCGACTTAAGCTAAACGCCTTTGTTAATAACGATAGCTCTGATTTTTTATCTAAAAATATGTAATAAATACTACCAAAATATTAGCATTTGATAGACCTAGAACAAATATACCTTTTCATGATTTGACATATTTTTGTCATCAAAATGTCATTTTGATCAGGCAAACTGAATTTATCTAGATAAAACAAGGTGTAAGTGTGACTCGGCGGTCTTTCCGCCTTTTTTTATTTTAGGGCAGTTTTTGGTGCGATCGCACTAAAATATTTTTGTCTCACGCAGAGGCGCAGAGGAGGACACTTGCATGGGCGGGTCTCCCGACTTGAGCAAAGTGTCCGTCGCGCAGAGAGGATTTTGTGCTTTTATAATCTTGTTATCTACTACCTACGCAGAATGCAGGCAAAAAAGCGATCGCTATGCTTCAGTATCCCAATCTCGAACAGGCGCTAAAATATCACTTCGGGTATGATCAATTCCGTCCGGGACAGCGAAAAATTATCGAAGATGCGCTACAAAATCGAGATTTGCTGGTAGTTATGCCGACTGGTGGGGGAAAGTCTTTGTGCTTTCAGTTACCAGCGTTGGTAAAGAAGGGATTGACGGTGGTGGTGTCGCCGTTAATTGCGTTGATGCAAGACCAAGTAGAAGCACTGCGAAATAATAATATTAGCGCGACATTTCTCAATAGTAGTTTGAATCCTTATCAGGTGCGATCGCGGGAAGAAGCGATTCTTAACGGTAAGGTTAGATTACTCTATGTCGCCCCAGAACGGTTGATGAGTGAAAGGTTTTTGCCGTTTCTCGATTTAGTACATCACCAAGTTGGCATTTCTACCTTTGCAATTGATGAGGCGCACTGTGTTTCGGAGTGGGGACATGATTTTCGTCCAGAATATCGCCAGTTGCGCTCATTGCGATCGCGTTATCCCCATGTTCCGATGATTGCGTTGACAGCAACAGCGACTGAACGCGTCCGTTCTGATATCATTCAACAAATCGGCTTAAAGCAGCCAAGTATTCACATTGCGAGTTTTAATCGCCAAAATCTTTATTACGAAGTCCGCCCGAAAACTAAATATGCTTACGCAGAATTATTAGAATTAATTCGAGAAATTGACGGTTCCGCAATTATTTATTGTCTGACTCGGAAAAAAGTTGATGAATTAACTTTTAAACTGCAAAATGATAAAGTTTCTGTTCTTGCCTATCATGCAGGATTAAGTGATGAAGAACGCAGCAAAAATCAAACCCGATTTATTAGAGATGATGCGCGGGTGATGGTGGCGACGATAGCTTTTGGAATGGGGATTAATAAACCAGATGTGCGATTAGTAATTCACTTTGATATTCCCCGAAATTTAGAAAGTTACTATCAAGAATCTGGGCGGGCAGGGAGAGATGGTGAACCTTCTCGCTGTACAATCTTTTTTAGTTTTGGTGATATTAAAACTATTGAATGGAGTATTAACCAAAAAACTGATGCTCAAGAACAGTTGATTGCTAAACAACAACTGCGGCAAATGATAGACTACGCTGAGGGGACAGATTGTCGGCGAACAATTCAACTCAGTTATTTTGGCGAAAGGTTTCTGGGAAATTGCGCCAACTGTGACAATTGTCGTCATCCCAAACCCGTGGAAGATTGGACAATTGAAGCGATGAAGTTTTTATCTTGTGTGGCGCGTTGCAAAGAAAGATTTGGGATGCTGCATATTATTGATGTGTTGCGCGGGGCGAAAAATCAGAAGATTACGCAATACGAACACGATAAATTATCTACTTACGGTATTGGTAAAGATAGAAGTGTGGAAGAATGGCGAATGTTGGGGCGATCGCTTTTACATCAAGGTTTGCTAGAACAAACTAGTGATGGTTATTCTGTTTTAAAGTTAAACGCCCACAGTTGGGAAGTGATGCGACGACAGCGCCAAGTGGAAATGGCTGTGTCTGCAACCCAAAAACTAAGTTTAATCGAAGAAAGTCCCAAAGCTGCTGAGGCTGAAGAATTATTACATAAATTGCGATCGCTGCGTAAAGAACTGGCTGATGAACAGTCGGTTCCACCTTACGTGATCTTTCATGACTCGACGTTAAAGTTAATGGCACAGGTACAACCAAAAACTTTAGTTGAATTTAGTAAACTATCTGGTGTTGGGAGTCATAAACTTGCCCAATATGGGGAAAAGTTCTTAGCAGAAATTCGGACTTACCGTGATGGGAAAAATTCTGTTAATTCTGCGGTTGATGTTCTACCTTCACTCAGTTTAATTTCTGGAACTGAATTACAGACTCTACAGTTACATCAACAAGGTTTAAGTGTTGCTGAAATTGCCAAACAACGCAAACTAAGCCCAGCGACAGTTGTCAGCCATTTAGCTAGATTAATTGAAAAAAATCAGCCTGTCGATTTAAATTTATTAGTACCTATGGAACATCATCAAAAAATTTGGCAAGTTCTCGAAGTTCTTGGTGATATTCCTCTCACTCCGTTAAAAGAACAACTAGGTACAGCCTACACTTTTGATGAAATCCGTTTAGTTAAAGAGAAGTGGCGGCGAGAAAAACGTAAATAAATTAGTTTTGGCGATCGCTCCAACTAGATAAGTATTATCTCACATTGATGACAACAGCGATCACCTGACATTTTTAAGCTATTTCTGAACTAGATATGGGTTGATTTGCTACTTCCGATTTGGTTTTATCAGCCAAAATTACCGACAACAGTTTTGGCAACATCAAACAAGCAACAGTATTCAGGAGGGTTAGCAATAGTCCATCGATAAAACTCATAAATAAACTCCTTTTTTTAATTTTGTTTGTTATTTATCTAGTTTGAAACATATTGCGTCAAATAAACTACATTAGTGCTTTTGATTTTCTTCTCATCTTCATAAGCTAGTTCAATATTTAGTTTTGTAAAATATAAACACAAATATCCAGTTCATCAAGTACTCAACGCATAAGCTCGATAATATGACTCAAACACAAGTCGAACCCAAACTATACAGCTTCGATGAATTTATCAGCTGGTATCCTGAAAATTCGGAAGTCCGGTACGAACTGCATGATGGAGTAATTATCGAAATGCCAAAGCCAAAGGGAAAACATTCAAATATCACAGGTTCCCTAATTGAGCAACTATTGATAATTATTAGGCAGATAGGCTTTGGGGGAGTCTGGACTATTCCCAGAGAATCGATTATCAAACCCAAACGAGAAAAATCTGGCTATGAGCCAGATATCATCGTTTTAAACAAACAAGTTCTTGGAGATGAACCCCGGTGGGAAAGCGAATCGATTATCCAAAATCCTGATTCAGTCAAATTAATTGTTGAAGTAGTTTCCACTAATTGGCGTGACGATTATTACGATAAATTTCGAGATTATGAAGAAATGGGCATTGAGGAATATTGGATTATCGATTATGCAGCACTGGGGGCGAGAAAGTTTATCGGGAATCCTAAGCAGCCTACAATTTTT
This sequence comes from Nostoc sp. PCC 7107, assembly GCF_000316625.1. Lineage (GTDB taxonomy): Bacteria > Cyanobacteriota > Cyanobacteriia > Cyanobacteriales > Nostocaceae > Nostoc_B. Next base: position 1,966,935 of record NC_019676.1, read on the forward strand.
GTTTGTAACTTAGTTGATAAAGAATATCAGATGGTCACTTTTATAGGAAATATGACTGTTGTTTCTCCTACTTTGCCTCAATTTAATTTAACCGCACAGCAAATTTTTGATTTAGCTTCGTAGTAGAGCCTTAACTAAGAGCGTATGACTTTCTCAAGTTACATAGCGGAAAACCTTTTTTATCGCTCAACTGCTTATTTGCTAGTTGCATCCTCAAAAATATCAGGGATTTTGTTGTTGTAAAGATGATTGACGACTGCTATCTTAGCAAAACCTAGTGTATATACTTAAAAGTAGAAGTTTTATATTTATTTGGGTAGATTGTGAGAAATCCTAAGCTACTTGCTTTATTTTTAAGCTTATCTCTAGCGACAACACCACAATTGGCATCTGCCCAAACTCCCATTGATTCACTATTTCAACAAGGAATCGCAGCCCAAGAAACTGGTGAATATTCCAAAGCGGAAGCAATTTGGCGTGTCGTTCTGGGAATTGACTCCTATAATGCTGGTGCATACAACAATATGGGTAATGCGCTGCGTTCCCAACAGAAACTGGATGAAGCTCTAGCTGCATATCAAACAGCAATCAAAATCAACCCTAAATTAGCCAATGCCTACAATGGTCTAGGCAACGTGCTAAGGGATCAGGGAAAATTAGATGAAGCGTTGGCCACATATAAAATAGCAATCAAACTGGATGGGAAACTAGCCAATGCTTACAACGGTATGGGCAATGTGCTGTCGGAGCAGGGAAAATTGAATGAGTCCATAGCAGCATATCAAAAATCAATCCAACTTGACCCAAAAAATGCCTTGCCATACAACGGTATGGGCAATGTGCTAATATACCAAGGCAAATTAGATGAAGCGATCGCTTCATATCGTAAAGCCATTCAATTCGACCCCAAATATGCAGTAACATATCATAATCTAGGCCTTGCGCTATACAACCAGAAGAAACTGGATGAAGCACTTGCAGCATACAAAAAAGCTATCCAAATCGACCCTAAATATACTTCTGCCTACGTCAGCTTGGGACTTGCACTATCTGAGCAGGGAAAACTGGATGAAGCGATGGCTAAATATCGGCAAGCCCTTAGTTTACCAGAGGATAAATCTGCAACTCCTACAACTGTCCATACATTGGCTCATAATAATTTAGGATTTGCTTTACAGAGACAAGGCAAGTTAAAAGAAGCAATTGAAGAGTATAAACAAGCTATCTCCATAGATTCCAATTTCGTGACTGCTCAAACCAACCTCAAAGAAGCAGAACGGCTATTAGCATTGCAACGAAATCCACAAGAAGAATCTTTAGCTAGTATCTTGCGTTCTGTGGTGCGGATAAATATTGAAATTCCTAGTACCAGTGGTATTGCTACTGGCTGGGTAGTGAAACGTGAAGAAAATACAGCCTGGATTATTACAAATCGTCATGTAGTAAGTGAAGCTCAACGAATCAAACGCCCAAATAAAAAAATCAATTTAGAATTTTACAGTCAACCACCATATAGTAGCGTTGCTTCCCAATACGAAGCCGAGATTATACAAGTCACAAAGCCCGACGATAAATTAGATTTAGCTTTACTCAAAGTTACAGGGATACCAAAAGATATCAAAGCTTTGACAATATCTTCTGATAGCGTGCGTCTGACTACCGAGGTTTTTGTTATTGGTCATCCTAGCAATGGCGCTGACTGGACAATCGAATCGGGCAGAATTAGCAATGTAATCCCTCAAAAAAACCAACTCCAAATCACAGGAACCCTTGCAGAAGGCAACTCTGGTGGGCCAGTTATTAATAAAGAGACACAGCAGGTTGTCGGTCTTGTCGCCTACATTAGAGATTATAGTCAACAACGAGAAGATAGAACCCAACTTCAACCGTCCAATCTTCCTCCCGCCACAGGTGGCTTTGGTTTTGCCTACAGTATGGACGTAGTAGTAGTACAACTTCGTAAATGGGGAATACCTTTATGAGGTGATTGGAAATAAATATAACTATGTTACGAAAAAACCTTTAGTTAGGACATCAGCTTCTGTCGTTAGGACACCAGTGGTTGTCGTTATAAAACCATAATTTAATAACCAATAACAAATAAAAGCGATGATGATGAAATATAAACTTTTATTCACTAATTTATTTATTTTCAGCCTTAGCACCCTCCCATCACAAGCTTGTCCCTCTGGCAACCCCCAAACAATTGGCTATATTCGCCGAGATAACAACCGTTGCGAAGGCATACAACCAAGAGATGTCGTCGCTGGTATTAAATTAATTTCCATTGCTACTCGTGGCATTACTAGCTATCCTAACCTTATAACTCTGCAAATTCCTCGTTTGGGTAACACCACTCCAGAAGTAACAGTACAATCTTTGAGCAAAAATTATCTTTTAAATAACTTATCTTTAAAACAAAATCAAGGTCTTTTTACCTTTCCCTTCAAACCTGATGTTTTAAACAAAGCGGCAGTTCCTCCCAACAGTCTACGCGCCCTTGCTAAAGTAGATGATTCAGTTTATGTCCCAGTTACCATTGGGAAGCCTTCTGGGCGATATGAATTTGTGTTTTATACTTCTCGTCGGGCAACATTTCCTACCTTTGCAATTTTGCGTAAAGGTAAAGTTATCTACACAAGCCCACGGAATAATTACCAAAATGGTGAAGTTGTATTTACTTGGAACGCTCTCAAAGCCCCTGCTGGTCGTTATCAAATCCATGTTATGGCGCAACAAGAACGTATTGGCAGAAAAGATGAGCCATTTGAACGGCGTTATGATTTTGACCACAATCCCAACTGGCTGAAATAAATCATGGCATTTAGGCAGAAGACTAGCAAATTACTGCGAATTATCAAAAATTTAATTATTGTTTTGGTACGTTCTGTTTATACAGTTATTAAATTAATTTTCCAAGTTTTGAACCAGTTGAGTAAATATTTAGCTGGCAAAAGATTATTTGTGATTGTACTGTTGTTATTAATAATTTTTGGTATTGTTAGTCTTTTTATTCTGATTCCTGGCACTCATATTTTTGAAGGTAATCTCGTTGTAAAAGAAGTGAGTTTTACCTATAATGACCAGCAATCCAAGCTATTTTTACAATCTGTTAGGCGAATTAAAAAGCTAGAAACAGAAGGTGTTCAAACATTAACCTTCACCGGCAAATTTATCAGCCAATCTTCGCCAACAATAAATAAGTTAAATACGCTCAAAATTAATTTAACTGATAGTCAGAGTAAGTTAATTATTACCCCAATTAACTCGCCAACAACCAGTGAAATAGATTTAAATGAACTCCGACTACAACCAAATACCAAAGTCGAAGGCTTAACGTATGACTTTTATCGTCAAAGAATAGCTTTTTCTCTTAAACCCCAAGCTACACCAGAGTTAGGCAATCAGCCAAATATTTTAAATCTTTATTTAGGAGAACAACCAGTAAAAATTACTTTACAAGGCTACAAATTACCAGAAGTAAAATTACCAGAAATTCAAGATTCACAAACACCACTAGAATTTACTTTAAATCCCGATATTAAAGAATTAAATTTGAAAATTAGTCAAGATAATACTATTTACCTGACTGCATCGGAATTACCAGAATATGATGAACAATGGTTTCGGAGCAAAATTGCTACCAAAGATGTTATTTTTGAGCGTTTAGAAAGAAGTGGTGATATTAGAGATGATTTAGCAATTTCTACGATCATCGAAGGCAAAGTCCAAATGGCAGAACAGGAACGAGAAATTAAACAGGGTCAATTTCTTATGGCCACAAAACCTGATATGCCTTTAGGGGACTTCCAGAGAATAAAATATACAATTAATAAAAATGATAATCATTATGAAAGAGAGAGAGCAGTTGCCGACGGCAACTGCTCTCTCCCACCAAAATATATGCAAGATAAATGCCTGTACTCAAAAATACAAGAGCGCAGTGAGCAGAATGGCTATTGCCGCGAAAAACCGTTATTTAACTTCTAACAATTACGTTGCTCCGTAGCAAATATCAACAAACCACTTGCCTAAGTTTGGTAAATTCTCTTGACCAAAATTAGTCAAACGTGAAATTTTATTTTCAATTTCTTGCATGGCTTCTTTAGTTAAACGCACCCCAGTAGCATAAGTTTGAGTTACTAACTTAACAACTGGATGTTTGCCATTCCAAGTCATAGTTTTAGCAAAGTTTAATGCGGTTTCGACTTCATCTAGGATGCTGCCATTCCAATGATTTTCTAATATAGCCCAAGTTCTTTCAATCGGGTTATATTTGCTGTGATATGGAGGATAATATGCTAAACGTATATTTAGTTGATGTTTTTGAGAGAATTCAACTATACGTTTCATAAACTGAGTACGTCGAGAGTTATTCTGACCTCCATTGTCTTGATTAATAAGTAAAGTTTTAATTTCGGGAAATCGCCAACTTTGGGACTAATGAATCTGCGTTTGGCTGCTCCTTTTAATTGCTGTGCAGTTTCCTTCAGCAAGTTTTTCAATGAATCCGTTAATTCCATTGACACCTATGCACATCCAAAAATTGAATCATCATTGAATTTACTACAAAAAGGGAAGGAAGAGGTTCCCAACGGCAACCTCTTCCTTCCCCCACCGGAATGATTATCATTTTTATTGTTTGTATATTTTATTCTCTGGAAGTCCCTAGATATAAAATTAATACGCCATATTCACATTGTGCCTAAAAAGGGTTTAGAAGTTCGTTTCGTTGGGAAAACTCAACAAATTAAAATTGGGCTAGATAAAAGTTTTCCGGTATCCAGCATCAAAGGTAGTTTTTTAGATGGAATTTTACCTCGTGATACAATTATTGCTGTATTTTCTTTTACAGCTGGTACAATTACCTCTTTGTTGACTTACGTAATTGAAAATGCTTCTAAACCAGGTTCAAAATAAAGTTATTATCCATCTTTGATAAAATACTTAATTTTATGAAATTCATAAATTATTCTTGAGTTAAAGATAACCCCAACTTCTTGGAAAAGTTGGGATTATTTAAGTCTTTTGGTGCAGAGATTAATCAATAGCTAGAACATTTGGAACAAAAATGAGGACTGAATTTACAATATTGACTGCCTGTTATTGCATAAACCGTACAATAGGGAAAACTAGTAATTTCCACTTTAGCTTTCTGCGAAGTCAGAACTTTTGTAGATGCTTGATTAGTTCTGATTTTAGCTAGAATCCCAGAGAGAAGCTTAGGAAATGCTAAACAAGCAATAGCATTAATCAGAGTGAGACATATTGCATCTGTGAAATCTATAGGTAATCACCCCCATTGAGAAGCTAGGTGGTCGCTGTTATTGACTGCAAACATCCAAATTAAGCAATCATTTGCGGATATATTGCTTAAAGTTTATATAAATTCACTTTAACATAAATTTTTATCAATACAACCGTTATTTTTGCGAAATAGCGGACACAATCGGCGATGTAAAAATTTAGGAGAGTATTGTAGTCTCAATAGCAGAATAAACTGGAACTAAAAAAATTAGTACACTTTTGGTAATGTTTTATGTCAAACACCCAACCTGCGTCTTCCATATTATTGAACATGAGCGAGCGAGAAAAGCTGGCATTTCAAGGTGCTGTAGATTACACAAAAGTAAATTTACTTTCAGAGATTTGGCCTTTAGCAGCTAAGCACTTTGGCAATATTGTGGCGTTGCGAAACCCGCACTCTAAGCCAGAAACAGCGATTACATATATCCAGTTAGCGGAACAAATTCAACAATTTGCGGCTGGGTTGCAGGGGTTAGAAGTCCAAGTAGGCGATCGCATTTCCTTAATTGCAGATAACAGTCCCCGCTGGTTCATCGCCGATCAAGGTATCATCACAGCTGGCGGTGTGGATGCAGTACGTAGTTCGCAAGCCGAAAAAGAAGAACTGCTGTTTATTATTGCCAACAGTGGCAGTACAGTTTTGGTAGTTGAAGATTTAAAAACCTTGAATAGACTGCGCGACAGGCTATGTGACTTACCAATTCGCGTAGTTATCTTACTCTCTGATGAAACACCACCAACGGATGATCATCTGAAAATACTCAACTTTTCCCAGTTACAAGAATTTGGTGCAAAGCATACTCTAGTGCGGGTTCAGCAAAATCCCGATTCTTTAGCAACTTTAATTTATACATCTGGGACAACAGGTAAACCCAAAGGTGTAATGTTGTCTCACAGCAATTTAATGCACCAAGTAAGAAGTCTCAGAGCAATAGTCCAACCCGAACCAGGTGATATTGTTTTAAGTATTCTTCCTAGTTGGCACAGCTATGAACGTAGTGGGGAATACTTTTTGTTATCTCAAGGATGCAGCCAAATTTACACAAACTTGCGTTCTGTGAAACGCGATTTAAAAGAATTTAAACCCAATTTCATGATTGCTGTTCCCCGTTTATGGGAGTCGATTTATGAAGGAGTACAAAAACAGTTTCGGGAACAACCAGCCAGCAAGCAACGCCTGATTAACTTTTTAGTAGGCATGAGCGAAAAGTATATCAAAGCGCAACGCATCGCCCAAGGGTTGTGTTTAGAGCATGTCAATGCTTCAGCCATTGAACGTATTGGGGCTAAAATTCAAGCCTTGGCCTTGTTACCGCTGCATATTTTGGGAGAAAAGATAGTTTATGCCAAAGTTAGAGAAGCCACGGGCGGACGCATCAAACATGTTATTAGTGGTGGCGGGGCGTTACCAAGGCACATTGATAACTTTTTTGAAATTATCGGTGTAGACATTTTACAAGGTTACGGTTTAACCGAAACTTCGCCAGTAACTAATGCGCGTCGTCCTTGGCGGAATTTCCGTGGTTCATCCGGTCAACCAATTCCCGGTACAGAAGTAAAAATTGTAGATCCTGAAAATCGCCAGCCTTTAGCCAAAGGACAAAGAGGTTTGGTGTTATTGAAGGGGCCGCAAATCATGCAGGGGTATTACCAAAACCCCGAAGCAACAGCCAAAGCCATTGATGCTGAAGGTTGGTTTGATAGCGGTGATTTGGGTTGGGTTACGCCAGAAAATGACTTGGTGCTGACTGGTAGAGCAAAAGATACAATTGTCTTGACTAACGGGGAAAACATCGAACCACAGCCAATTGAAGATGCGTGTTTGCGATCGCCTTATATTGACCAAATCATGCTCGTAGGGCAAGATCAGCGCAGTATTGGTGCTTTAATTGTCCCCAACCTCGAAGCCTTAGAAAAATGGGCTGACAGTCAGAACGTGCAATTACGTCTACCAGAACAAAACTCTGAACTCAGCACATCTGTTGACCTAGAGAGTAAAATAATCCAGGATTTGTTTCGCCAAGAATTGAATCGGGAAGTACAGAATCGTCCAGGTTATCGTTTAGACGATCGCATTGGGCCATTCAGGCTGATTCTCGAACCGTTTTCTATTGAAAATGGCTTGATGACCCAAACACTAAAAATCCGGCGACACGTTGTTGCAGAACGCTACGGCGACCTGATTAACAAAATGTTTGTCTGATCAAAGTACTGAGTGCTGAGTATCAAACCTTGATAATTTCCACTGCAAATTTTATAGAGTGAACGTGAAATATGGATGTCTCCAACCCCCAACTACTTTTGAAGCGCATCGTCAACGTCAAAGTTATTGTTACTCCCCTCTGGAGAGAGGAAGTACAACAGCAATTGCAAGCCCAGATCAATCAACTTGATCAGCAATTGCAACAACTTGACCTAGAAGGACAAAGAGCGATCGCCGCCATTCAAAAGCAGAGTATTCAGCCACCTAGCCCCCAAACTCTGCAACAAATCGACAATATCCAATTGCAAGTTAATCAGAAGAAAAGCGAATTCCTAGAGCAAAAAAATCAAATGCTGCAAAACCTTCAGCAAGTACAAATGCTGGAGTTAGATCAAGAAGTCAACCAATTTCAAATGGAAGGATTTTTCCGTGTGGAAAAAGGTGATAACTTAATTAGCAAAATGCAGGTGGAAATCGTGATGCGCGATGGCATTATCGAAGATATTCGCGGCGATATCTAAATAAAGTATGAAGTGTGAAGGATGAAGTAGGAAAATTTTATACTTCACACTTCAGATTTTTATTCTGATTTAATTGTTTGCTGTGGCGACTTCCAGTTTTACATTGTATCTGGGAACCAGCCCAGATAATTTCCCACACAGGCGGCGAACTCACTAAAAGCGATCGCTCAAAGGTGAATTTTAAATTAAAGTTAAATCTTTAATCTTTTACACCTCGTTAAGAACAAAATCCTGATACAAGTGTAGAGTATTCTCAACATTCCCAAGATCACAATCTTTCTGAACAATGGATATCACCCCAATCAACCAAAAGCAAAATTGCAGAAAATTTCTCCATTGTGTAGTTAGTGACAGCAAAATTCTAATTTACTGACCCCAGATTACTAAAGATTTCAATCAAATTACCGTCAGGATCACGAAAATGTGCAGTGCGGAGTCCCCAAGCTGGACGATCTAAGGGTTGGGTGACAACTATGACGTTGCGTTCTTTGAGTTTTTCGTAGACTTCATCCACGTTATCAACGGCGAAAACTAAAGCCATTTTGTTTTGACAATCAAAAGCTGAGGGTAGATAAGCACTGGGAATTGCTTCAGCCATGAAATCTTTTCTAAATAATGCCAGTTTAAGGTGAGATCCAGTGTGCAACTCAGCATAGCCACTATTTTCATCACCCCAATCAATCCAAAAGCCGAGTATGTCACGGTAGAAGAGAAAACAATCTGTGTAGTTGGTTACTAGCAGCCTGATATGTGTTAACTGAAGCATGATAACTATAATGTCTATTAGTGAATATACTAACTATGAATTCTCGGCTCTGGATGCAGGTTTATCAGCAAATCGCTTTCCACAATTGCTAACTCATCCAGCCGTTGCTGGACGATTTCCCGTGCAAAATAAGTATCTGCTAAAACCCAGTATGTACCAAAGTGTCTTGCTTCCGATGCCATTAAACCTTGATAAAATTTAGCTAATTCTGGTTCAGGACAGTGTGTAGCTAAAAGTCCTAGTCTTTCGTGACTGCGGGCTTCTATTAAGCCAGTGACGAGTAAGGAATCTAAAAAACGGTCTGGTTCGTTGGGACGGACAGCGGCTTTCAAACCAGCACCATAGGGAGGTGGTGATAAAGGTGCTAAGGGTATGTTGCGGCGTTCTAGCCACTGGTTGACAAGTTCAAAGTGTTCTAATTCTTCACGGGCGATCGCAGTTAATTCCCTTACCATTTTGGTATTGGAAGGATAGCGAAACATAAAATTTAACGCCACCCCCGCTGCTTTGCGTTCGCAGTGGGAATGGTCAAGCAAAATAATATCTAAATTTGCGATCGCTTGTTCTACCCAAGCATCAGATGTCGGCTGCTTGAGGGCGTTGATAGTCGGTAATGCAGAAGTAAGCACAGGCTGAAATTAAAGAAATTGCCATCCTGCTGAGTATCCCAGCAAATCGATTGTAATAGCGAATGGGGTGAATTAGTGTAGGCGATCGCTGAAGAGGCTGAATATTTGGGTTTAGGGGTGTAAGAGTGACTTCAATATAATTCTGTATAACCAAAATTAAGTAAATCACCAAAGCATAGTAATTTTCCTATTTTATTACATAAGTGTTGTGGTTGAAGTTAATCAACCCTACTTTTTTAGGAGTAATTATCTATTGCTTTGGTGCTTTTTTAGCGGATATTTCCGCCATAAGGGTAAAAGTAAAGGGCATATAAAGCCTATACTAGCTCTCTAGTAATTACTGTATCAGCCCACACTATTTTCCCAAATTATCAGATTATTTTTGTTCAACAATCTTATGTCAAGAAAATCGTATACTTAACCAAACTTTGTACTGTTAATTATCATGAATACTTTGTATTGATAATTAACTAAATATAAAATTTTACCAAGCAATTGATTGGCGATCGCGGAAAAATCCCCCAGTCACACCATCATTTTCAAGGGTAGCCAGCCAGACAATTGTATCAACTCCTTGTTCTGGGGTACGTGGTGCATTAGCGCCACCCATATCAGTTTTTACCCAACCGGGACATACAGAATTAACTAATATATTTGTGCCAGTTAATTCACTAGCAAAAATTCGGGTTACAGCATTTAAAGCTGTTTTAGAAATGCGGTATCCAGGAGAACCACCCTCCATATCTGTTAACTGTCCCATTCCCGAAGAAACATTAACTATTCGTCCGTAATTTTGCTTCTTCATTAAGGGAATTAACGCTTGAGTAACTCGCACAACACCATAAACATTTGTTTCAATTGTTGTCTGTAGAGGATCAATTTTGGTATCAATAATGCTGTTACTTCCTGATTGAGCATCAATATAAATACCTGCATTATTTACCAGTGCATCAAGTTTGCCAAACTGCTGATCAATAAACTCAGCTAAATTTTGACTACTTTCATCACTGCTAACATCTAAAGTATAAGCAATTACATCTAAACCCTCAGCCTGTAACTTTTGCGCGGCTACCTTACCTTTATCTTCATCTCTGCTGGTGAGAATTACCTTATATCCTTGTTTCGCCAGTTGACGAGAAGCTTCAAATCCCAATCCACGATTTCCACCAGTAACGACAGCAACTTTTTGGTTTGTACTCACGCTGATTTTCTCCCCATAATATTTTTTTCGTGGCAACTTTTAAAATACAAGGGTGAATTTGAGATTACACCCATCGTTTGACAGAAACCAGATGATAACTTAAATCTGCATCAATCCCCAAATCACACCTGCTGTAACTAGTGGGACACCAAGGTTATCTGTCCCGTGGGGTGATATGGCTTCAACTAAAGTTGCAAAACCAGCACTCACTAATGCTATTAATAAAGCCTTTCCCGCGCCAACAGAAACAGCTAAAGGACTAATCAAAGAACCAGGTAAAAACATTAGTACCAAAAATATTGCTGTTGTACTGGCTAAAAACATCGCCAGCGATCCTTCCCAAGAACGCACAGATGAACCTATTTGATATTGATGTTTTCCGAAACGTTTACCAATTAATGCAGCTAAAGCATCTCCCCAAGTCATAGCCATGATTCCCGCTACAGCAATGGGGACATGATCAACTGAGTCATCTGGTCGCCAAAATAACCCAAAAAGTAGTGTGACTGAAATTGCAAAATAAACAGTACCTGGGGAACTATCTTCAGTATCCATTGCACCGATGATTCGATAACGATAAAGCAGATAATTGATGAAAATAAAGGTGGCGAAAGGGATAATACCGATTTGCCAATGTTTAAACAGCAACAGCACACCAAAAACCCACATCCCCGCGCCAACATGGATAACCTTGCGAGTTAAATCTGGCTTGACACCAAAAAATCTTCGCAGTCCTTCACCAAGGGCTAATAAACTGACGGCATAGGTGTAAGAGGCTGCTAGTCCGATAAAATCAGCGTTAGTCATTTTTCACCGGTCTAGGGTCAATGATTAATAGTTATTTTCGCTTTTATTGCCTGTTTCTCGATGACCTTTTTTCAGAGGAGTGTGTATCTAAAACTTTACACTCCAAGAACCTTACATACTTTGTTGGGTTTCGCTATCTCTCCACCCAACCTACTTTTCTGCTTAACTGAACCGTATTGAGTTTTAAACGACAATCTTGGTGCGTAAGTCCTGCATTTGTGGTTGATGAGTAGGAGTAAATAGTAAGCGAGTCAAGCCTTGATGAATATCTACTTGGGGAGACCATTTTAAATATCGCATAGCTTTATTATCGGCGCAGCTGTGGTGAATATCTCCCGGAAGACCTGGGCGAAAGATAGGACGCAGATTTTGTTTAGTAATTTGATTTAATAGCGCGATTAACTCTAATAAGCTGGTAGCTTGGCCGCATCCAATATTGAAGATTTTACCTGCGGCTTGGGGATGTTTCATGGCAATTAAGTTGGCTTGGACTACATCAGAAACGTGAATAAAATCACGACTTTGCAATCCATTACCATAAATGATTGGCGGTACGCTTTGACGGATGCGATCGCAAAACTGAGAAATCACCCCTGTATAATCACTATTCTGACGCAGACCAAACACATTAAAATAGCGCAACGAAACAAACTCCACCAAGCCTTGTTGATGATAAATTTGTCCCAACTGCTCAGACGCGAGTTTATCAGCACCATAAGGACTAATGGGATGAGTCGGCATTGATTCTCGTTTTGGCAATGTAGGATCATTCCCATAAACAGCCGCACTACTAGCAAATATGACTCGTTTGACTCGACAGTGATGGGCTGCTTTTAAAACATTGGCTGTCCCACCATAATTAACTTGATGTGTCCCGACAGTATCTTGGAAGGATGCGGCGATATTTGCGATCGCGGCTTGATGAAAAACATAATCGCACCCTTGCGTCGCTTTTTTGACATGATTGTAATTGGTCACATCACCTTTAATCCATTCCCACCTGTCTGGAGGTACAGCCAGTAAATTTTCTAACTTGCCTGTGTAAAGGTTATCCAGCACTCGCACATAATAACCTCTATTCACTAATTCTTCGACTAGATGGGAACCGATAAAACCACATCCGCCTGTAACTAATACTACTTGGCGATTCATGATTCGCTCGCTCCTAACCACGGTATAGTAATGGCAGAAACTTCTGGCATAGTTTCTAAGCACTGTATAACTGCTGCGGGTAAAACAATTTTGCAACACTGATTAGCTAACCAAATTCCCGTCAACAAGGCTTCTTTAGCGGTCATTTGTTCTGCCTGCTGTAACAAGTCATCCCAGCGTTGTGAGGGGTAACGGGCGATTAAGGCGGCGATTTGGTAAACTTTCCACAGCGATCGCTCCCAACCAATTTTCGCGGCACTAATACACAGCAGGAGTAAGTAATCTTGCGGTGGTAGGGTCTGGATTGTGTGATTTTCTAACTCTACTTTACACAGGCGTTCTGTTTGCCATTCCCAACCTAAAAGCTGCCAATATAGCTCAATTTTTACGGCGCGTTGGGGATGGGTGAAGGATTGTTGCCCAATTTGCCAAATCTCTCCCGGCTGATATCCGGCGGTTGTGAGGATTTCTGTAACGGTGGCGCGATCGCTGGCTGCTATCCACAAATCCAAGGTTTGAAATTGCCAGAGAGATAAATCACCATCTACCAATGCGGCGAGGGCTGGCTCGTTGATGGGAATCGCCGTGACTTGGGCGGTGGCGAGTTGATTTAATAAATGCAGTAAAACTTGGCTATGAGAACGATTACGCAGGGCATTAGCGTAATAATATTGTTGCAATTCTCGCAGTGTAGACTCTGGGACAAACTTAGGAGCCGTTTTGTTTAAACTCCAATAGGCAAGCGATAATACACCTAACTCAGAGGCAACCTTGACAAAATACTGCCAATCAATCTGCACAAGCCGAGAATAGTCTTTGTCATCCTTTAACAGAGACTTGAGGCGATCTCTAACTGTCTCGTCAAAATAGATTTGGAGACATCCAGACAGCAATTGCATCGCCCGTTGTTGCTCATCTTTGATGTATTTTTGCCAGTTGCGAAAACTCACACCCGCAAATGCTTCGTAATCTGTGAGCGATCGCACATTTCCTAACCCATAAATGCCAAAATCCTCAGTCATCGGTTCCATCTGCAAAATTTGGCGAAATCGTTGTTCGGAAATAGTATGGCGTTGATACCAGTCTTGATTGTCTTCCCAGTTTAGCGGGCGTGGCTTTTCTTGGGTGTCATAGTAATAGTGCCAACAGATAACACGATGGGGATGGTAGATATCCCACCCATTTGTCCAGGCGCGGACAGAATAAGCCACCTCAGTAGCCGAAAAGTAAAGCAGTTGATCATGGGGAACTTCCTGCATCAAACGCGCATCGGCAAACATAAATCCCCCCGCCATAAATGCGCCAGATTTAGGGGCGTGATAATTGCTTAAATCTTCCACGGCTCTTGGAGTCATCATCCCATTGTGGGCAAATCTGCCTGTGGCTGTACCTGTAGGGAAGTTAGACAAAATTACTCTGGGGGGATGATAGCCCGGAGGAAATGCCGTGAGTACAGGTTTTTGGCTGGGACACATCGCCAACATTTCAATCAGTAGGGTATCCCAGCCAGTAGCAAAGCGCATGTGGGCATCTGTTTGCAGGGCATAGCGTTCTCCTTGCCAAAGTTTTTCAGTTTGGGATCTTGCCCAACCCAAACCGCAAGATTCGGCTGCTGGTACTGTCGCAACCCGACAATTGGGAATATCTTTCAGCCCATCAATGAAGTGTAGTTCTTCATCATTGCCATATTGCCAGCAAATACCAAAACTGATGCGTTCGGGACATAGTGCCTGGGCTAAGGCATCTTTGACTGTGGGGATTAATTCAAAATCGCGGTAAGCCGCAATCTGGACAAAAATGCGATCGCTGATCATATATCACCGCCAAAACAGCAACAAATTACCAATTAGTAGGGTTTTTAAACACCGATTTCCGAATCCAGCCGTGAAAAGTGAAACGGCTGTCAGCAAACATTTTTGATGGACAACAAACAGGTAACACTTCATGCAGATAACGACTGGGAAACAGAATGATGCTGTTTTGCTGGGGAGTTATCTGTTGTTCTAAGAGTTGATCACTGTCATCTAAGCAAAAACGCAACTCACCACCAGAAAATGCCTGTGGTTCCCGATAAAAGTAGTAAACATAGGAAATTTCTCGGTTGAAAGTATCGTAACTACCGTTATCACTATGCAGTTTGTAATAGTTGCCATCGTTATGTGCGGTAATTTGTGTTTCAATTAACGTCACAAAAAATGGTGGAATATCTAACTGCTGGCAAACTTGTGGCAGTAAGGACTTTACTTTATCAACTATGAGTGATTGGACTTCTGCAACCGCATTCAAACTTTGGGAAACTCGATAGTCTGATTGATTGGTAAAAGTGGTACTGCGAACAAATTGATTTGCTTGCGCCAGAATGTAATCGAGTAATGTTTGCCATTCTTGATGATCGAGAAAATTCAGCAAATGTATATAAAGTGGAGTATTTACCACATGTTTGCCATCTGGCTGTTTATCAGTTCCCAGTTCTAAACAGACAATATCTTGCATAGTGCTGCTAACAGTAAAAATCTGGAAAAAGCGGTAACAGAAGTGTGTCAATCACACTAAGTGATTGGCTCTGTGGTAGTTGGCGCGGCTGTAGTTGTAGTGGTGGTGGTTGTAGTAGTTGTTGTAGTGGTGGTGGTTGTAGTTGTCGTTGTTGTCGTGGCACTAGAGCCAGTAGGAGCTGCCATTGCTGGGGTAGGAACAATAATCGATTTAATGGCTGGGAACAAAGAGCCAATGGCAAAGCCACCTACTAAACTGACTTTTTTAAGTACTTGGCGGCGGGAAGTTTGGGGACTATTCAGGGGTTCGATAACGGCTGCATCTAACAAATGAAACTGTTCTAACTCGGCTAATGTCAATTGAACTAAACCATGCCAATCAACTGTTTGATTTGGTGGAAACTCAAATTCTGCTTGTAGCAAACGTGCAATGGTTTCGACGGTATTTTGACCATTACACAGATACCAGACACGTACTGCGATCGCACTCAGGCAATGGGCAGTATCTCGCGTTTCATCATAAACAATTAACTCTTCTCCGACTTCTTGAATCAATAAATTTTCCGTGCGAGCAACTGGAATCATCGATTTATTCTCCTTGTATTTGGTTTGGGCTTAAGAAAGCAATGTCAATACTTGATCAACTAATTGTGCTGCTTCACCCCGTTGTCCAGCGAAACATGAACTACCGACAGTTGCAGCAGTCAAAATAGATAATGTTAGCTCCGGGTATAACCGAGCAGTTAAAGTGTTATCCAACAGCCCCAGAATGGCTTGTCCAGTAGATATTGCTGCTGGTTGCCATTTTGCTTGCAGATGATATTGTGTTTGTAAAATTACATTGATTTTCACAGGACAACTACCCACTGCGACACCTAGATTTGTGGCAGTCAATCGCTGTCTTTTTTCAGAAGAAGTACGTACAGATAAGGCTCTAGGATAGGGATGAACTAATCCCTGGCGATCTAAAACGGCGTATTCATCCGAGTAATAAGTTGCGCCAGCTTGCAAAAAGGCCATGACTAAGGTAGTTTTCCCACTGAAACTACGCCCAGGAATGACGATCGCATAATCGCCCCAAGCAATTACGCCAGCATGAATAAATAACCAATCCTGAGTTGCCATCCCAATCGATAAACACAGGTCATTTTCCAGTAGCGTGAAGACTTCATCCAAATCGGGAGAACAAAGCAGTTCGGCTTGGCCTTCATATAGCCGATAGACAGACTCATGATCTTTGTCGGTGCTAACCCACAACGAATAGAGTTTCTGAACAGTTAATCCAGATAATGGAAAGCGGATGGGTGGCAAATACGCTTGCAGCGGTTCTAGCAAAGTAGACTTGTTCAGTCTGATGCCAATTCCTATGCCATAACTGCTGAAAAAAATGCGATCGCTCCATTCCAAATTTTCTAAGCAGAATGCTTGTTTGTTGGCATCCTGATCAACTGGTGAAGTTGTCAAAATCATCCTAATGCAGTAGTGTCAAACCCTGAAAATAAATATTAAAACAGTTAAATTAGCTCAAACAAATTCACCACTATGAATTCAGATAGGGAGTAGAGGCTAGTATTCTTACTCAGCACTTCCAGTCAATCATGGTAAACATTTGCCATCAAGCATGAAAAAAGATTTACACCCTTTACCCCCTATCGATAACACCTTTTCTTAAGCTCTGAGCCGTGACTTTGCTAGATCAAATCAATCTATTACACTCGCAGGTGATTCTAATCTGACTTCTTCACCAAAGCAGATGACTGGCAACAAATTGTTACTGAATCAGGTCAATCATTTTCTGATCGCTTTACTTAATTGTTCGACGCACAAGCGGATTGGCCTGATGAGGTAATACAAGAAAGATAGTGAATTTGGCAGGTTGAACAACCGCCGATCGCGTACATTGGGAATTAAAAACCGCCAAACAAAATACTGCACCCAATCCCAACTGTGATCGCGGACTCGCAAACGAAACATTGTTGTTTGCCAAGTTGTGGATAAGGGCAGAGGATGTGAGAATAAGCGATTGATCACTTGTTGAAACAACTCAGGTAAGCAAGTGTCTTGGATAATTGCGGTTTGTAAAGATTGGGGAATTGGGGCTTGTAACAAATCTTGAGCCAGTTTCAGCCCTAAAAGTAGCATTCGATGACAGTGTAATATGTGCGATCGCTCCTCCACAGCCTGCCAATCGAGATGTTTGTAAGTTCGCAACAATTCAGCAATATCACAAATCCACTTTAATTGTGACCAGCATTCTTTAGCACCGTGAACACACAATACTAACAGCAAGTCTTCGGGAGATAAGGTAACAACATCAGTGTCTAACAAATTCACTGACTGACGACGTTCCCACAACTGTTCAAAAGGTATTTCTAAAGCAAAAAATCTTGGTGTTAATCGCCAGTGTAAATCTATGGCTACATCTTTATTTGGCAGCAAAAAATCTCGTTCACTATCTGACCAAATATTCATTTTTTCTTGACTATTATCCACCGCCAGGGTTTCATAACCATGCTGAATTAGTAAAGCTTTTGCAGCTAGTAAATAATCTGGATGGATTAAAATATCCAAGTCACTGAAATAGCGGAGTGCATAACTACCATAGAGTGCCACTGCTAAAGTCGGGCCTTTGTATGGTAAAACCGGAATTTGATGTGTGTGGAAATCTTGCAATAGTCTGATTAATTCATGACTGCAAATCATCCCCTTGAGTATATAACCTTGATAGTTTTGCTGGAGTTGATTCAACAAACTCTTGGGTAAATTCACCGCATCAACAGTTTGTAAACTTTCCCATAGCAAACCATCAATTCCATTACGACTCGATAAATCTTGCAATAAAGTCCAATTAATCTGTGTCTTACAAAGCTCCTGAATTGCTATGTTTAAAGCTGGCGATCGCTTAGTATGAGCGCAATTCAAAATTAACTGCACTTCTGGTAAGTTAATGGAAATAATTGATTGTCTATTCACTTGTGTCTTTCACAATAAAAAAATTGCTACAAGAAGCGTAAAGCGAAATTTTAGCAATCCGGCACGGTGCTGAAATGAATAAAATTATAGTTATGGCAGTCCTCAATCAATCCTCGACAACAAGAGGTGGTTAATCTTGTGATTCGATTGCTAACTAAGCGATTTGGAGAACTATCTGAAGAACTGCGATCGCACATTTCCAGTTTACCTCTGCCTGTTCTCGAAGATTTAAGTGAGGCATTGCTGGATTTCACCAGTTTAGCTGATTTACAAGTTTGGTTAGCCGCAATTGATCACCAATAACAAATGACTACTTATTTACTTTGGTCTTTCGCTGTTGCGGTTGAAATTTTTATCTGGGAATGACACACTACCGATACCTTGCAAAATCCCACGACCGATTAAACCTAAACCACGACCGATAATTTGGGTGAGAACAAAGACAATACCACTACCTAAAAAAGATAATAGGGATTGTAGACGAGGAGCGATCGCATCCCAAAATTCTAGCCCTAGTGTCACAAATAAAGGAACGCCCGAAAGTTTGGCTAATTCTGTGTTTCGCGGAGCATATATCGAAGTTTTCGCAATCCCGCGCGGTGCTAACACAAACAACTCATAACGACTTTCAAAAATTGCTTTAGCTTCATTAACATAATAATTTAAACGATATTTCCATGACAATTCATTTCTAAATCGTTCAATCTCTCGCGTAGAAATTAACTTCCGATTATAGAAATTTTTCTTAATTGTTTCTACATCTGCTAAATAATTCAACAGTGGCTGCAATACCCCATTTCCTATCTGAATCAACAAATTTTCTAAAATGATTAATGCCTGAGATTTCGCATCATTACTATTAGCTAAATAAGCATGATTGTCAATATATAAATCTGTTTGAAATAGTAGATAAGAAAATAACTCTAATACAAAAGGAATTTTATTTAATATCTCTGTTTGAATAACTCTGGGATTTTGCAACAATACATTGACAACTGAGATATTTTGTTTTCCGACCTGCACTTGGGAAAACTTGCCGAAAAAATCTGTTACTGTGGCTTGCCAAACATCAAATAATATAGTATTCTTGTATCCTTCTAACTGCTCAATTGTAATTTGAGCCACACGTAAACTATCTAACTGCGTAGCTAATTTTTGTAATATTAAATAAAGTAAATCGCGTTTTTTGGATTCATATAAAATATCAATTTCTAAAGGAACATCTGCAACGTTTTCTAAAGGCGATTTTAGCTTATTGATACAAGTTGAAAATAACTCAAATTGCAAGTTAATTGGGTTAATTTCTGGCAACAAAGTTAGCGGTTGTTCCACATCTGTTGTGACAATAGCACTACTAGATAAAGGAATAAATGGCAATTCTTCAGCAGAGGAAGTTAATTGTTGCCTTTGTTGGGATGAACTTAAAAATTTATTGAGTAACCAACGCGCTGCTAAAAGTTCTCGCCGTTGTCCAGCCAGCAAAGCCTGTTCTAGTATTGGTAAACCTGGGGTTTGTAATTGTAATGTAACTTTTGCGAAGGAATCATTAATATAATTAATTCCCGATAAACACTGATTATGCCATAGCTGCAATAAAGGCATCTGAGGCGGTGGAGAAATATTAACTTGAGAAGGATTGGTATTTAATGCCCAATAGGAATCACCTGTTGCTACTTCTGCTATGACAGCAATGATTTGAGATATGGGAGTACCTTTAGGGAGATAGCCATTGATCCCAGCTACCTTGGCCGCCGTAAGTATTTCTGGGTTTTGGGCAGAACTCAGCAGTAAAATTGGC
Source organism: Nostoc sp. PCC 7107 (assembly GCF_000316625.1). Lineage (GTDB taxonomy): Bacteria > Cyanobacteriota > Cyanobacteriia > Cyanobacteriales > Nostocaceae > Nostoc_B. Next base: position 1,986,784 of record NC_019676.1, read on the forward strand.
AAGGTGGGATATGTAGTTTTGAGCAGACGACAGAATTGTAAACTTTGTAACTGACTATCAAGAGAACGACCGTTTCCCAATTCTAAAACAACTAGATTTACTTGGTTGGGGTCTTGATGAGCAAATTCTGCTAGTCTTTGCAAAGCAGCAATATCGCTTTCTACTTCTGCTACAACTTGCCAGTTAGGCATTTCTTCCAAAGCTACCCGCAGTCCCAAGCAAAAAATAGGATCTTGGTCAATTAGTAATATTTTGAGAGGGCGATCGCTCATCATGTACTGAGACACTAAGGATATTCCTCCTCATTGTCACCTGTTTTCGTCCACCAATAAATGAATCATAATTACATAGGCGGAGTCTTAATTGTGTAATTAAATGAACCTCAGTATTCGGCAATGGTTGGCAGAACGCCAGATTGAAATCCACCAAATTAGAGCATTTTCCCTTGGTCAATTGGCGGGAGTCGCCTACCGAATTGTCCAAGATATGGAAGTCAAAAGCCTTGCGCCGCTAGATATATGTACTTTAGCGGAGGTTTTGGAACTGCCTTTGGGGTCTGTTTGGGAAGATATTAATGTCATCGCCCGATTAACAGAAAGCCTATTGCGTAGTCTCAGTGAAAAAAAAGCCTTAAAACGTAACGAAGGTACATGGTTGGCGTTTCAAATTGCCTATCTCCAAGCTTTACAAAGAGTGATTCAACAAGAAGTCAGCCTACAAAAACCTTGGCTGAATCGAGCTATGATACCAACTCCCACCGAAATATTAAAAGAGTTGATTGGCAAACTCAGTCTACAAGATGTTCAACTCCAAGGAATGTTGAAAACCTTGAGTCCAGGTAAATTAACTGATACTCAAGCTGAACAGGCACTATCTGTAGTGGCAGATTCATTATTAGTACAACAAATGAATAATGCTACTGTAGCTTGGTTAATTGCCAATGGTGCAGAAGATTTAGAAGCAAAATTATTGACACAGCGTTTAACTCATTCCCTAAGTGGATATTTACTCAAAGTTGTGGCTGAAAATGCACCGCAACTCGCACAATTACAAAAATTTTTCCAGTTAGGCTCTGCTAGAAATATTTCCCCTTCCGAACTAGGTGTTTTAGGAATATCTGCTAATTCCACCGTAGGGGACAAAATTGATTTATATCGAGAAAATTATCGGGGAATTCTGCTCCAAAATCTGAGTACGCCTTTATTTATAGAATCTTTTGCACTCAAGGATATTTATATTCCTCTCAAGGGTTTAGTCGCAGACAAAAGTAATTCTCCATCAATATCAGTTGATTTGAAAAAATGGGTGCAAGAACAGTTAGGCGATAGGGAAACAATCGCTGTAATTACATCAGAACCCGGATATGGTAAAACCAGTTTCTGCCAAATTTGGGCAGCAGAAGTAGCACGAGAACTTTATCCTCATTGGATGCCAGTTGTCATTCGACTGCGGGATATTAAGTATGGCAAAAATTTAGCAGAAACTCTTAATTCTGGTTTTATTTTGAATTCTCAAACTAATTTAAATGATTGGTTAGCACAAGAATATCCCCGATGTTTGTTACTCTTAGACGGTTTGGATGAATTACCAGCTTCTAGTTTAGGTACAAGGGCTAAGGCAATTTTTCTCCAGCAGCTAATTGAATTTCAAGCTGAAGGTAAACATAAAATTATATTGACTAGTCGCAAAAATACTTTAGAAGAAATTGATGCCGATATATTATTGCAATTACAGCAAATAGTCATTCAACCATTAGAACAAGAACAATTAAAACAATGGTTTCAACAATGGGCAATCTTACAATCATTACCCATCGCCCAAAATTTCTTCACCTTCTTAAAGCAATCTGGGTTATTTGTCAGTAATTCTAAATTTCCTGAACTTTCGGCTTTGGTGCGCCAACCTTTGATGCTGTATTTGTTAGGGATTTTACACCGTGACGCACTCATAGATGATGAAATATGGCAATTAGCTGAATCAAATAGCACTTTTACTGTAGTTTGGGAAATTTATTATCGGCTGAGTCGTTGGTTATTAGGCTATCCGACAATTGGCGGAATTAAAACAATGCTATTGCGTTCTGGTTCGGCTCACATTCATCGTACACAAGAAGCGATCGCTAATTTACTCTCAGGCGGCCATGCCCAAAATTTATTAAACCAAATGCAGGCGATCGCTCTGCAAATTTTACACAGCGATCGCGATCAAATTCAATTACCAGAAACTTCCCACTCTGACACCCTACCAGCCTTCTATTTCAAAACATCCCACTCAACACTTTTAATAGAATTTTCCCACTCCAAATTAGGTGAATATCTCTGTGCTGATGCTATTGCTTATCAACTACAAATTTTGACTCAGCAGCAAAAAGATGTCTATGGAACCCTAATTTTTTGTCTAGATTCTCCTCAGAGTGTTGCTCAACATCTATATAAACTACTTGGTTATGGTGTATTGACTAGAGAAATCAAGCAACTGGTAATTGAAACTTTACTACACCAACCTAAAAGCGATTTTTCTCTAGATTTATTACTGCAACGTCTAGAATTATTTTGGCATGGTTACTGTCAAGGTCGTTGGTTGAATGAAGGAATTGTTCATCAAGTTTGGAATTATTTCCACACCCTGGATAATCCTATTAATGTTGAGCAAATTAATGCCAATGTTGGTATAAATATATTTTTATTATTGTGTGCTGGTTATCGAGTTACAAAAGATGCTTTTTCTCCTTGTGGTAATCCTGAAAATGTCACTGAATTTTACCCAGAAGCTTTGACGATGCTGATGGGTAAAATCGCAATTCTATCTAATCATGTTTTAGTCCGACGAATTCTCCCTCAATCCTTAATTGGACTTAATCTTTCAGGCGCATCTTTGTTCCAAATGATGTTAGCAAAAGCCAATTTTGAACAGACAAATTTATCAGGTGCAAATCTCAGTTATGCAAATTTAGCTGATGCAAACCTCAGTCATGCAAATTTAGCTGGTGCAAACCTCAGTTATGCAAATTTAGCTGGTGCAAACCTCAACTGTGCAAATTTAACTAGTGCAAATTTGACTGGTGCTAATCTCAGAAACATTAATTTTGAGAATGTTAATCTCACTAATGCCTGCTTATTTGATACTATTTTGAATGATATTGACAGGGAAATTGCCACAGTTAATGGTGCTGTGTTCTCTTTGGAACAGTTTTACACCCTGAAGAAATTACTCTCACAAAAATATTTAATGAGCATCACCCCTAGCACCGAGAAAACGGAAGCTTGGTTGCATAACAACCCTGATATTCAAGGGCTGGAAAACTCCGAAGGAGAGACAATGGTCTCAGTAGATCTATACGATGATGATGATGATGTTGAAGATGAAACGGTATTTAGTGTAAATCCTCATGATTATGATTAATGGTCAATTCTTTTGCCTTCTACACCTTTACACCCTTATACATCTTCTGCGGGATGGCGATAACCATAAAAGTTAATACTATATTCCGTGATTTGTACGCCTGTTTGTTCTTCAACTTGACGGAGTAATTCTGCTGGTAATTCTATGTGGACATCTAGAATTTGATTGGTATCAAGACAGTTGACATGGCTGTGAGCATCACTAATGTTGCCATATAAGCGGCCATCACAGTGTTCTATACATTCAATAATGCCTTGGCTTGATAAAGCTTCGAGGTTTTGATATACAGAGGTATGGCCAATGTCTTTGCCTTCTTGGTTGAGACGATCGTAAATTTCTCTCGCAGATAGATGCTCATTTGCTTGCCACAGCAATTCTAAGACAAAGCGACGCTGACGGCTAACCCGCATACCCAGCATTTGACATCGATCGAGTGCATCTTCTAAGGAACGAATTGGTTTTTTAGCTATCGTTGGTTTTTGCATATTAGGTTTGGCTAACTATTCTGGAAATTTGCTATTTCCATGTTTAATTTTTCTTTTTGATATAAAAAAATATTATATGCTGCTTGTTCCCTGGAACTGTGTTGTTTTTAGCGATCGCTACACAACTTACAGTCTTAAATAACAGTATCTACAGTTTGTTGATGGTTTACTCATCATATTTTTATCTAAAACAAACTCATTACAACTTTAGCTTACAATCCAAATTAATGTCTACCTGCGGATAAGCGTGGTTGATCAACAGCGGTGATGAACTGCGTACACGAGGATGTCGGAAAAAGGGTCTAGGGAATAGGCTACTAGAGATCAGTATTTTTTACTGAGAACTCAGCAATCAGCACTTTTTCTGAAGCGAAATTTAACCTAAAAGAACCTTATAACTGCCTCTCAAAAAGGATTTCGGTAGTTTAACTGGTGAGATTCAAAAAAAGAGTGAGTATAATCAGTGACTGACAATTGACAGTCTAGTTATCCTAAAGGGCTATTTTATGTCAGATCAATTTACCTTTACCGTTACAAATGACACCGACCTAGCAATTACAGAGTTGTGGGTATCTGTTGATGATGAAGAGTGGCTTCCATTTACCTTGAGTGATGACGGGATTCCATCAGGTGAAACAGCAACAATTGCTTGGGCTGAATATACCAATGATTCTCCTTGTGAATGGTATATCTCTGCTGTATTTGAAGATGAATCAGAAACTGATTCAGCCTTATTTAACTTTTGTGAAGAACCAGCTTTGACAATTGGGTAAAAGCAGTCCCCCAAATTGCTAAGGGCGCACAGGTGTACGCCCTTAACTTTTATCCAAATAAATAGAATTGCAGAGCTTTACCAGTTAGCCACGGCTTGAGCGATCGCGTCTTTAGCCGCTGTTAATGATTGTTGACGAGCATCATCACCTAAATTCAGGCTATCAGCATGAATAAATGTCACATCTGTTAGACCAATAAAGCCCAAAATAGCGCGGAGATAAGGTTCTTGATGATCATAAGCTGCAAAGGGTGTACCTGGAGGAAAAGTCCCTCCACGAGATGTAATAATTAGAACTTTTTTGCTGTTATCAACTAAACCCTTATAGCCATTTGCATCAACGGCGAAGGTACGACCAACACGGACTATTTGGTCAATGTAAGCTTTGAAGGTAGAAGGAATATTCAGGTTATACATTGGTATACCAAAAACATAGCGATCGGCCGCCAAAAACTCATCAATTAAACTATCAGAAAGCTTAATAGCCTCAGCTAGTTCTGGTGTGTGTGCATCTGGTGGTGTAAAAGCCGCAGCTATCCATGATTCGTCCACATGGGGAACGGGATGATGTCCCAAATCTCGGTAACTAATGGTATCCCCTGAATGAGTATCTTTCCAGGATGTGATGAACTCATAAGTGAGTGCGCGTGAAATAGAACGTTCGCCACGAGGACTAGAATCAATGTGTAGAATATTTGCCATAAATAAAGCTTAAAATCAGAATTATTACTCAAAGCAGTAAAAAAGGTGACAATCAAAATCTACGTCAGCAGAGATATTGAAGCAGATGGCTTTATCCCTTGCTCAGTATTGGATCAGCCACTTACACCACAGATAAACAATTAATTGCCACCTTTTCGGCAAACTTGGAAACCTTACCAGTAGCAGCAGGAAACCCCAAAAACATGAAATGGTGGTAAGAACAAACAGAAGCTTGGGAAATCTGCCAATCCAACCCTCAACCAACAGCATAAGTGATGCAAGCATATTATACCTGGCTAAGAGCATTACCCGGCAAACCTATCTTTTTTGCCTATCCCACCGCCTAAGATTTTATGTTTGTTTATTGGTATTTGCTCAAATTTGCGGAAGATAGCCGCTTCTAATTTAATACCAACTTTTATGGTATCATCTAAAAAATCTGGACTGAACTAAGTTGATGTAAACAAAAAAATACATCTCTCAGCATTAGTTTGGCATTGATGCTGACTGGCGGAATTTTGGCTGATCAAAAAATTGTCCAAATTTAGTTAAATATTTACTTAATAAAAGTCAGATATAAAAGCAATCTATTCAGTGAAAATATTGTGTATGGCTACGAATAAAACTAATAACCTGGAGGCTCGTAATTATCAATTGAGCTTGAGTTTTACCGGGAGAAATATATCAATAAATCATAGTGGTTCTTTATCTGAATCAATCACTAGCAACTTGGGTTATTACCAACCACAGGGAGAACTACCAATATATTTGGTAATCAAATCCTCACAAAACACTAGGGTGAAAACTCGGCAATAAATAAATGATCAACACTGATTCAGATGCTCTTGTGTGCTACGTAGGCATGAGAAAATCAGATAATACGATCGCCATACAAGCGATGAAGGCAAAGGAAGGAAGATGTCGGATAATTTGAGAAGCCGAGTTGTAACACAGGGTGTACAGCGATCGCCAAATCGCGCGATGCTGCGGGCAGTTGGTTTTCAAGATGCAGATTTTAACAAAGCAATTGTCGGTGTTGCCAATGGCTACAGCACCATTACCCCTTGTAATATGGGGATAAATAAACTGGCACAAAGGGCAGAAGCTGGTATTAAAAGTGCTGGAGCGATGCCGCAAATATTCGGGACAATTACCATCAGTGATGGAATTTCGATGGGAACGGAAGGGATGAAATATTCCCTAGTATCAAGAGAAGTAATTGCCGATTCCATTGAAACCGCCTGTACTGGACAAAGTATGGATGGCGTGTTAGCCATTGGTGGATGTGATAAAAATATGCCAGGAGCAATGCTGGCGATCGCCCGGATGAATATTCCCGCGATTTTTGTCTACGGTGGTACAATCAAACCCGGACATTACAACGGTCGTGATTTAACTGTAGTCAGTTCCTTTGAAGCAGTCGGACAATACAGCGCGGGCAAAATTGACGAAGCTGAATTAACAGCCGTTGAACAAAATGCTTGTCCGGGTGCGGGTTCTTGCGGCGGGATGTTTACAGCTAACACCATGTCTTCGGCATTTGAAGCGATGGGGATGAGCTTACCTTATTCTTCCACAATGGCAGCCGAAGATGCCGAAAAAGCCGACAGTACGGAAAAATCAGCTTTTGTTTTAGTAGAAGCTATTCGTCAGCAATTATTACCACGCCAGATTATCACCCGCAAATCTATAGAAAATGCTATTTCGGTAATTATGGCAGTTGGTGGCTCTACCAATGCAGTATTACATTTTTTGGCGATCGCCAGTGCGGCTGGTGTGGAATTGACCATAGATGACTTTGAAACTATTCGCGGTCGAGTTCCTGTACTGTGCGATTTAAAACCTAGCGGTAGGTACGTAGCGACAGACTTACACAAAGCAGGCGGTATTCCTCAAGTCATGAAAATGTTGCTGGTACATGATTTGCTACATGGTGACTGTATTACCATCAGTGGTCAAACCGTGGCTGAAATTCTTGCCGATGTGCCAAATGAACCCAGGGCTGATCAAGATGTAATTCGCCCTTGGGATAAACCGATGTATGCTCAAGGTCACTTGGCAGTTCTCAAAGGTAATCTCGCTACCGAAGGTGCAGTAGCTAAAATTACCGGGGTGAAAAAACCAATCATTACCGGCCCCGCCAGAGTATTTGAATCAGAAGAAGCTTGTTTAGATGCGATTTTGGCAGGCAAAATTAAAGCAGGTGATGTGGTTGTAATTCGTTACGAAGGCCCCAAAGGTGGCCCAGGAATGCGGGAAATGTTAGCGCCTACCTCGGCAATTATTGGTGCGGGTTTGGGTGATTCGGTGGGATTAATTACCGATGGACGCTTTTCTGGTGGTACTTACGGTATGGTAGTTGGTCACGTTGCCCCAGAAGCAGCAGTTGGGGGAGCGATCGCCTTAGTCGAAGAAGGTGATATTATCACCATTGATGCCCCAGCACGGCTGTTGCAGTTGAATATTTCTGATGAAGAATTAGCCCGCCGCCGTGCCAATTGGCAACCCCCGTCCCCACGTTACACTAAAGGCGTATTAGCGAAATATGCCAAGTTGGTATCTTCCAGCAGTCTTGGTGCAGTCACAGACTTAGGTTTGTTTAATAGTTAATCAACCGCAGATAGACACAGATGAAATAAACATTATCTCTGTGTCTCTGCGTCTCTGCGTGAAAAATATACTAACTAGTCCTAATAGATGTTTTGACTGACCTAATTTATAAATATTTTCTAAATTTACCTTTTCCTATTATTCCCTTAACCTTAATTCAGTAAGTTTTCGGAGACTATTTACACAGAAAAGTTAGTCTCCATTGAAGTTGCAGTATATACAAAAACACTCAATGCAGTAGTGTGGCAAGTCTGATGAAACAAGTTTCATCAGGACTGCCTTATTGAAGCGTAATTCTATGTTTATGAGCGAAGCACATCTGTCTATCGCTCTAAATTTCATGTCTCTGCAAATATCTCTAAGGACAAATAGTAATGTCGATTGAATTTAATGGCTCTTATTCTGAGAACTTTGATAGTTTGGCATCTTCTGGTAGCAGTGGTGTCCTTCCGTCTGGTTGGGCATTGTTGGAAACTGGAACCAGTGCAAATGTAAACGGACAATACACAGCTGGTACTGGCTCTAATAACGCAGCCGATATATATAGTTTCGGCGCAACAGGTTCTAGTGAGAGAGCTTTTGGAACTCTACGCTCAGGTACTCTCAACCCTTCAATCGGCGCAAGCTTTACGAATACAACAGGTAGCACAATTACAACGTTGAATTTGTCCTATAGAGGTGAACAATGGCGTTTGGGTGCAGCCAACAGAGGATCTGATCGTTTAGATTTTCAGTACAGTCTGAATGCAACATCTTTAAATACAGGAACTTGGGTAGATGTTGATAATTTAGATTTCAATTCTCCCGTAACTACTGGAACTGTAGGGGCGCTGGATGGAAATACTAATAGCAGCCAAATCACCACAACGATTACAGGGCTAAATATCCCCAATGGTGCAACTTTTTGGTTCCGTTGGTTAGATTTTGATGTTACTAACGCAGATGATGGCTTGGCGATTGACAATTTTTCCCTTTCTACTGGAGTCACACCGCCTGCGGTTCCTTTAGTAGCGATCGCAGCTACCGATGCAACCGCCGCCGAAGCTGGAACAGAACCAGGAACTTTCCGCATCACCCGTACTGGTGATACAAGCAATGTGCTGACTGTTAATTACACTGTTGCTGGTGGTGCAAATCAGACAGACTACACACCAAATTTGACGAGTAGTGTGATTATCCCTGCTGGACAGTCCTTTGTGGATATCACAATCACACCTGTGGATGACTCTTTGGTAGAAGGAAATGAAACCGTTACGCTGACACTGGTGGATACGGCTGATTACGATTTGAGTGCGATCGCCACAGCTACAGTCACAATTACCGATAATGATGTTGCGCCTGGGGCAGTTCGTATTCATGATATTCAAGGCACAGCACATATTTCAGCCCTCAATGGCCAAGGTGTAGTGAATGTAGCGGGGATTGTCACAGCGATCGCTTCTAACGGCTTCTACATCCAAGACCCCACTCCCGATAATAATGATGCAACTTCTGAAGGGATTTTCGTTTTCACGGGTACTACTTCTGCTATTCTCAGCGCCCGTGCTGTCGGCGAAGCATTATTAGTTACAGGTACAGTATCGGAGTTTCGCCCAGCTAACAACTCCAACAACCTGACTATTACCCAAATTGGCAGTAACAACAGTGTGCAGAGTCTGAGTGTGAGTGCTTGGACAGATGCACCGACTACAACTATTACCCCAACAATACTAGGCAATGGCGGACGGACGATTCCCACCCAGGTAATTAACGATGACTTTGCTACTAGCGGGAATGTAGAAACAGGTGGAGATTTCGATCCTGTCAATGAAGGTATCGATTTCTACGAAAGTGTAGAAGGAATGTTGGTGCAAATCAATAACGCGATCGCCACATCTCCCACTGGCAACTTTGGTACTTCTGAGGAAATCTGGGTGCTACCTGATAATGGAGCCAATGCGACAAGCCGGACTGAGCGAGGTGGTAGCTTAATTACAGCCACAGACTATAACCCAGAACGGATTCAAATTGATGATTTAATCAATGGCTCAGTTACATTGCCAGGTGTAAATGTCGGCGCTCAACTCAGTACAATTACAGGTGTGGTTAACTACGATTTCAACAATTATGAAGTCCTGGTTTCATCTGCACCGACTGTAGTACAGCCATCCACTCTGCAAAGAGAAGTTACAACCTTAATAGGCAATGCTGATCAATTAACGGTTGCAACTTTCAACGTGGAAAACCTTGATCCTGGTGATGGTGCAACTCAGTTTGCTAACTTAGCTAATCGCATTGTGAATAACTTGCGATCGCCAGATATTCTTTCTCTAGAAGAAATCCAGGATAATAACGGGGCGACCAATAACGGTGTAGTTGATGCGAGTGGAACTTATCAGACTTTAATAAATGCGATCGCCGCAGCTGGTGGCCCCAGATATGAATATCGCCAAATTGACCCAGTTAATGGCACCAATGGTGGTGAACCAGGCGGTAATATTCGCGTTGGTTATTTGTTTAACCCCCAACGTGTTACCTTTGTTGACCGTCCCGGCGGTACTTCCACTACCAGCATTTCAGTTACCAACGTTGATGGTACTCCCACCCTGTCTACTAGTCCTGGGTTGATTGACCCGACAAACCCCGCTTTCAGCAGCAGCCGTAAACCCTTAGTTGGTGAGTTTGTCTTTAACGGTCAAACTGTTTACCTCATTGGCAATCACTTTAACTCCAAAGGTGGCGACCAACCTTTATTCGGGCCAAGTCAACCGCCAGGTCTCAGCAGTGAAGCGCAACGCCAGCAACAAGCCATAATAGTTAGAAACTTTGTCCAAGAGATATTGGCAATTAACCCCAATGCCAATATAGCGGTGCTGGGTGACTTGAACGATTTTGAGTTTTCTAATCCAATCAATACACTTGAAAGTGCTGGGCTGACTTCTTTAATTGAAACGTTACCTGCAAACGAGCGTTACACCTATAACTTTCAAGGTAACGCCCAGGTACTTGACCATATTTTGGCTAGTCAAAACTTGGTGAATAACTTAGATGGCTATGATGTGGTTCACATCAACTCAGAGTTTTTTGATCAAGACAGTGACCATGATCCTGTGATTGCCAGGTTTAATTTACCACCAGCCAACCAAGCACCAACGACGGTGACATTTAATAATGCCGTTACCAGCATCAATGAAAATAGCAACACAACCAACCGCATCAAAGTTGCAGATATATCTATTACCGATGATGGACGAGGCACAAATAACCTAAGTTTGACTGGTGCAGACGCTAGTTTATTTGAAATCGATAATTCTGTGTTGTATCTGCGGGCTAACACTAACTTAGATTTTGAAACCCAGTCTAACTACAGTGTGACAGTGGCTGTTGATGACCCCACAGTAGGTAACACTCCCGATGCTGTAGCTAATTTCAATTTAGCTGTAACTAACGTTAACGAAGCCCCCATCGCTAGGAATGACAGCGCCACTACCACGGATATTCAACCAGTAATTATTAACGTGTTGGCAAATGATAGCGACCCAGATAGTAATGCGTTGACTATCAACAGTTTCACCAATCCCACAAGAGGTAATTTGGTGAGAAATAACGATAACACCTTTACCTACACACCAGAAATTGGCTTCACTGGCGCTGACAGTTTTACTTATATCGTTAGTGATGGCAATCTAAGCACCACAGCTACAGTGAATCTCACCGTTACCCTTGGTAGTAACCAGATTAACGGCACTAACGGTAATAATATCTTGCTCGGAACTAGCAGAATTGACGTTATCCGAGGATTGGGCGGTAACGATATTATTAGCGGCTTAGGTAATAACGATGTCCTATATGGTGGCGATGGTAATGATATACTCGATGGCGGGGCTGGTAACGACAGTCTCTATGGTGAAAATGGCAGTGATATTCTTTATGCTGGCGATGGCAATGACACCTTGAATGGTGGTGCTGGTAACGATATGCTGCTTGGTGATGCTGGTAATGACATTCTCATCGGCGGCTTAGGTAAAGATATTCTGGCTGGTGGAAATGGTAGAGACAGTTTCTATCTCAATCGTGGGGCGGTAAATTCCGATATCATTACTGACTTTGTATCTGGGCTTGATAGTCTCGTTGTTTCTCAGTCAGAATTTGGACTTAATCAAGCACTGGGTACACTTGACCCTGGTTTATTCCGTTTGGGTAGTAGTGCAACTGTAGCCAGCGATCGCTTTATCTACGACAGAAACACAGGTAAACTGTTCTTTGATCAAGATGGTATTGGTAGTGTCGCTAAAGTTCAAATAGCGCAACTATCTAATCGACCAACTCTGAGCAATACCGATTTCACGGTGATTGCATAGCTTAATTAAAGCTTCTGGTAGGGTAGGACAGAAAGCCTACCCTAATAACTATACCTTTGTTATCAGTGTGAACTCTCTCAATACCAATCTGCGATCGCCAGCCCTGCAACCCTAGAGAACTCTTTGACATTATGAGTTATAAGAGTCGCCTGAAGTGCTACGGCTGTACCAGCAATTAAAATATCGAGCGCACCTATGGGTATACCTTGTTGCTCTAATTGAGCGCGAATAATCGCCGCAGCTAAAGCATGAGACTGATCAAACGATATCAGATTAACTTGACTCAATATTTGCTGAAGCTGTTGAGTGCGTTTTGCAGGTGAATTAGATTTAGCGATACCGACTTGTAATTCAAAGAGAACGATTGTGGAAATGACAATGTTTTGGGGAGAGACCTGAGCAAGATTTTGAACAACATTTCCTTGACCTTTGAAATAGTAGATCAGAGTATTGGTATCCAAAACATACATTTAGAGACTCTCCCGTGGGATGTCTTGTCCTGAATTTGCCCGAATATCTTCTAAACTAGGAAAGTCCTGTCCCCAACTTCCAGCTAAGGAATAAACTAGTTCTGTCCATTGCTGTGGAGTGAATGTATTGCTTGGTTGATTGGCATTTAGGTATTTAGCACGAATAGATTCAGCAAAAGTGAGAATCTCACTAGCTTGGTCTTGAGGAAGAGATTTGACGAGTTCATAAATTTGTTCGGCGATAGTCATACAGAGTTACTGAGCAAGTAAATAAAACTAGACAACGTGCTATTTTGCCACAAAATATATTAACGTAAGTTTCCCACAGAGACACAAGTTAATTAGAATTGACAAAGTGCGATCGCTAGTACAACAAGGCAAAAGTAAAAAGTGAGCCACTGCGGTGAATATGACACCTCAAATCAATATCAGTTTGCCGTCAAAAGTTTCTCAAAGTTGGCAAAGTATGAAAGATTTTGTCCACCAAGAGGCTAACTCTGTGAGTAACTCCGCAGAACAACTTGGACAGTCATTGCAGCAGACAGCAACGACAACCCTAGAACAAGCTAAATCTTCCATTGGACAAGGGTTACAAACCGCTGACCAGTTTAAGAATACAACATCAGGCGCAATTGAAACTGCGATCGCCTCTTCCATCAATGATTGGCTGACACAACATCCCATTATGCTGCGTCTACTTCATACACTCAATTGGGCAGCAAATCACCCTATTATCAGTTTAGTAATTTTTCTGTTTAGTCTGGCTATGCTGTTTAGTATTATTAACGCCATTATGCGTTTATTTACAACAGCAAGTTTTTCTATTTTGCAAGCACCCTTAAAATTATTACAAGCTTTAATTAGAGTTATATTCCTGACCTTAGCTAAAGTTGGTGGTTTTACTTTTAATAAAATCACCAATCATCATCAAATAGATAATACAAATACTATTCAAAGTATTTATCAAGATAAACATCAAAGATTAGCAGAAATTTCTTCTCGGTTAGAAGCACTGCAACAAGAACAACAGCAACTTTTACAAGAAGCCGCCGAAATCATCGCCACAGACACCACAAATCTCGAAACTAAACAAATTAGATTCCCTCAAAATCACATCAACATGACTTAAATAAAAAACCTCCGCGTAACTCCGCGCCTACCTCAGCGACGGCAGTCGCTTTATGCCGGGGAACCCGTCCACCGCGCTGCCTCACCTTTGCGTTGCAAAAAACCTCATTAAACCTGCATAAGTCCCGTAATCACTTCATCTTCTCTACCAGCAACAAAATTAGCAAAACGTTGTGCTAAAGGTGGTACAAAAACTAAGGGATTGCTAAATCCAGAGAAAATATACACACCATCAATCTCTGGAACAGCACCAATCACAAAACGTTTGTTACTAAACGCCACTAAACACTTATGCCAAGTTCCTGATAAGCTGCCTAAAGCTGGTAAGACTTGCGTGATACTTTTTCTCAGCCATTGTTCGCTTTCTTCTGAATTAATTTGTGCATGAGGATTTGTCAGCACGCGACTAATTTGTCCCAAGCGCAAGCTACCATCTAAAAATTGAACTGTGCCTACATCTAATATGGGTGATGCTAATTCTTTATCAGGTTGATTCCACAGTTCATCAACTTGTATAGATACGGATTCTAATTCAAATCTTTGCAAATTAGCGGGCATGACTAAAGTATGTAACCGCAAATCAACAGGCGGAATTTCAATCATTTCTGCATGGGTAAAATATACCTTGATAGAAACCCCGACTGATTTGAGTAATTGTCGGCTAAGTCCACCAGCACAAATCACTACGTTAGCGCTGTGATAATTTGCGGTATTTGTTTGGACACCACCTCTAACAACCTGCAAAACTTGACTAATCTGGATTTCACCGCCAGCACGTAAAAAAGCTTGTATATAAGCTTGTGCGGTTTTTTGGGGATGAATATGGCCATGTTTGACAGTTAACCCACCGGAAATAACTTCCCGATTTAATAGTGGTTCTAACTCACAAGCTGCTTGTACACTCAGTAACCGCGGTGGAATTGCACATTTAGCATAAACCCTAGCTGCTGCTTCTGGGTTGCTATCGGCGGAAATCGTCAGTAATAAATCTAATTCCCGCAACTGAATATCAGCATCTAATTCTTGAGACAGAATTTGGTAACGGGCGATCGCTTCTTGGCATAATTGACAAGTGAGTGGTGTTGTCCCCGACCAATAAGCTAATCCACCATAACTATATCGAGTTGCATTGTCTGGTGTGGCGTGTTGTTCTAATAACAGTACACTCAAGCCGACTTTGACTAATTCATAGGCAAGTGTAGCACCTGTAATTCCGCCACCAACTACAATCCAGTCGTAGGTTTTCATTCAATATAAGGAATTTATTTTGCTAAAAATTATTCAATTCGAGAGCGAACAAGATAAAATTCATCTGCAAAATTTATTTTTTGAATATTTTAGCTGGATAAACTTAATGTGGAGCCATGAATTTCATCTAAGTTTTGATGTTAATGCTTATTTAGAGGAATCTCTTGCTCAACTAGATGAATTTATGCCACCAGTAGGACGCTTACTTTTGGCCAAATATAAAGGCAAAATCGTTGGTTGTGTTGGCTTACGCAGAATTGATGAGGGAATTGGTGAAATAAAAAGAATGTATGTCAAGCCAAAATTTCGGGAAAAAGGTATCGGTAAAGCTTTGTTAGAAAATATCATCTATGAAGCTGCCAATATTGGTTACTCCAAACTGCGCTTAGATACTGCTCCTTTTACTAAAGAAGCCCAAACACTCTATCATTCACTGGGGTTTCAAGATATTGAACCATATTTTGCCAAACATGAAGTGCCGCCAGAATACCGAGCCAACTGGATTTTTATGGAATTGAGACTTTAATTAGGCAAAATGGTAGAAATGATGAGCTTCACTTAACTAAATCTAGTTTTTAGCTATTATCGAACAACTTGACCGTTATTCAGCCATTGATAGAATCAATTCCTTCTATACCTATTATGGGTAAAGATTTATGAAGAAAATATAACAAAATTGCATATAATAATCTCATTCACACACATAAGTATTTTTGCTTACTGCCATGATAGCGGATGGATTTCCTTGGCTAACTACGATTATTATGTTGCCACTTGTGGCTTCGATACTCATCCCTGTGCTGCCTGATAAAGACGGCAAGCTTGTGCGATGGTATGCCCTAGGTGTGGCGATCGCAGATTTTATCTTGATGTGCTACGCTTTTTGGCAGCATTACGATGCCAGCAATGCAACTTTTCAACTCGTGGAGAAATATGCTTGGTTGCCTCAGCTAGGGCTGAGTTGGGCAGTTTCAGTCGATGGAATATCCGCGCCACTGGTGTTATTGGCAGGGCTGGTGACAACACTTTCGATATTTGCAGCCTGGCAAGTTAACCTCAAGCCACGCCTGTTTTACTTCTTGATGTTGCTGTTATACAGCGCCCAAATCGGAGTGTTCGTTGCCCAAGACTTATTATTATTCTTTATTATGTGGGAACTAGAACTGGTTCCTGTTTACCTACTTGTATCAATTTGGGGTGGTCAAAAACGCCGCTACGCCGCGACAAAATTCTTACTTTATACCGCCGCCGCTTCCATTTTTATCCTCGTTGCAGGGCTGGCAATGGCTCTCTATGGCGATAATACAACCTTCGATATAGTCGAACTTGGTGCTAAGAATTATCCTTTGGCTTTAGAACTGTGGTTATATGCAGGACTGTTAATTGCTTTTGGTGTCAAGTTAGCTATATTTCCCCTGCATACATGGTTGCCTGATGCCCACGGTGAAGCATCTGCCCCTGTATCCATGCTGTTAGCAGGGGTTCTACTCAAAATGGGCGGATATGGATTAATTCGCCTCAATTTAGAATTGTTATCTGATGCCCATGTTTACTTTGCACCAGTCCTGGCAACTCTCGGCGTAATCAACATTATTTATGGTGCATTAAACTCCTTTGCTCAGAAGAACATGAAGCGCCGCCTGGCTTATTCCTCTATTTCCCACATGGGCTTTGTCTTGTTAGGTATTGCCTCCTTCACTGATGTCGGTGTTAGTGGAGCAATGCTGCAAATGCTTTCTCACGGTTTAATTGCCGCAGTATTATTCTTCTTAGCCGGTGTGACCTACGATCGCACCCATACAATGGCAATGGAAAGTATGGGCGGTATTGGCCAAGTCATGCCAAAAGTCTTTGCTTTATTCACCGCTGGCGCAATGGCATCACTAGCCCTTCCTGGTATGAGTGGCTTTGTGAGCGAACTTCAGGTATTTGTAGGCATTACCACCAGCGATATCTACAGTTCCACATTCTGCACAGTCATGGTGTTCTTAGCCGCTGTGGGAGTTATCCTTACCCCTATTTATCTGCTTTCGATGTTGAGACAAGTATTTTATGGTACTAGTGCAGAACTCACCTGTGATATCAACAATGCTTCTTTAGAAAATCAAGAAGATGAGGGAACAGTTTGCTTCGGTACAGACTGTCTCCTACCTAGCGAAGCAGTTTATAGAGATGCTCAACCGCGGGAAATATTTATCGCCGCTTGTTTCTTGGTGTTGATTATTG
The DNA here is from genome assembly GCF_000316625.1 of Nostoc sp. PCC 7107. Classification (GTDB taxonomy): domain Bacteria; phylum Cyanobacteriota; class Cyanobacteriia; order Cyanobacteriales; family Nostocaceae; genus Nostoc_B. The sequence goes on from NC_019676.1 coordinate 2,004,167, forward strand.
GTTTTGGTCTTTATCCCAAGCTGGCTACGCAAATGTACGATGTGAAAACTGTGGCTGTTAACACTCAAGTACGCCAATCATATATTCAATTTGCCCAAGCTAATCCCAAAATCTATGCGAAGGGATTCTTTTCTCCCGAAATCGCCCAGCCGGAAACTGCACCTGTTTTTGGCGTGATTAAATAATAAGTTCCATATCTAAAATGATAATTCAGCGATCGCCTAACAATAGAGCGATCGCTTTTTTAATTGCTATCTTCCCAAATATCGAGCAAACTGAATTGTGAAATAATTAGATTTGTCAGCATGAACATCCGCTGTGAAAGCCCACAAGATTATTTAGCGATCGCTGAGGTAAATACATTAGCATTTGGGCAAGATAACGAAGCTAAACTAATTGCAAAAATTCGATGTTCTGATCGCTATATTCCAGAACTGTCCGTAGTTGCAGAAATTGACAATTTTGTAGTTGGTCACATTCTTTTTAGCTACATTGACTTGGTGGGTCAAGAAACACTAAAAGTGCTTGGTTTAGCACCTCTAGCAATTCATCCACAATTTCAAAACCAAGGAATTGGCAGTGCATTAGTCAAAGCTGGGCTAGCAATAGCTGAAACCAAAAAAGCACCCCTTGTAATTGTACTGGGTCATCCTCATTTCTATTCTCGCTTTGGTTTTCAATCATCGAGTGTCTATGAAATTGAATCTCCCTTTCCAGTACCAGAAGATGTATTCATGGTTAAACTATTGAAAAGCTATCAGGAAAGATATAAAGGAAAAGTTGTTTATCCATCAGCTTTTAATGAAGTTTAACCTTAAAAAACTTCTCGAAGGCGATCTTCCTTTCGATATTGCCCACTGTGCTATGTCTGGTAGACAATCATGCAAGAAAAAATGACTTAATACCACTTCTACCCATAAAATCTGCATCATACATGGCCAGCTTCATCCAAATACCTACTTTTAGATATATGACTATTCGCCTTGTCACTAGTTAATCTAAAACCAGAGACTACAACAAATATAAGGATATGAATAAAACATTAATCACTAGTGTGATTTTTACAATGTTAATTTTATTGATTGTTTATCCTTTTGCTGTCCTTGCTAGTTTAATGATTGTGTTGTTAACATCAGCAACTTTCTGGTTTGTCAAAAATTTATTACAAACGATGGTTAGTGGTAATGTTCAGTCAACAGAAGAAGGAAAGTAATTGCTATCAAGCTCATCTGAATTAATTAGTATTACTACTCGTTCATTTCTTTGTATGTAGCTAGTGCTGAAGGTGACAAGCGACTGAGATAACGGAATATCCAGTATTTAACAACCGTATCTAAAATCACAGGAAATGTAGCAATAAATAGAAATATCAAACTTTCATTCGGTGCTACACCAAGATGTTCGGCTAAACCTTCAAGAATGACTTCCCAGCCATGTGGTGAGTGGAATCCAACAAATATATCCGTGAACAAAATAATTACAAAGGCTTTGGCACTATCGCTCAAACCAAAGATAATTTCATCCATAAAAGACTTAATAGCCGCAATTTCTCTTTTTCCATTAGCTACTACTACTGCAAACGCTACTAAGGAAATAAAATCAGCAAAAATATTACTAATAGCATCTTTACTTTTCCACCGAAATTCTTGAGCTATTTCTATAGCTTTCTCTTTGACACTTGCCTCAATTTCCTCTGAAGATAAAACCGGAGCTTTCTTGAGCAAACTTTGAAATTTTAATTTTTCTTCAAAATTTTTTAACTCTTTGAAGGCTTCTTCCTCCATTTCGGAATTAATGAAAATTGAAGTATTATGCGTACTTCTCATATTCGCTACTATCGGACTAACTAAAAATTCTTTAGATAATTGCCGTGTTAATAAAGGAATAACAATAAGAAGAATTAAAAACCTAATCGAGGTTCTAGTCCGATTTTGAGAAATGTGGTAATTCCGAATAAAGTCTGCTTCAGCCTGGGGAGAAAAGTCAGTGGTAATTCTATTAATTGTTCTACCGATAGAACTGGGAAGAAATCCTATACTTTGATTGCTGCCGCTAGGATTGATTAGATTAGATGTATTCTGGTAAATTTCACCATCAATTTTTATAGGTTGCGAGATTGATTGTTTATTTATATTGCTAATTATTACTGTTTGTTGCTGATATTTATCGATAACTTTATCAATAAACTGAAGTTTATCTAATAAAACTGGATTAGAGATTTCTAGTAGTGACCGACTAGCCTGAAATTCTGCTAATCTCAGTTTAATAATAGTTAAATTTTGTGTAAGTATACTCTGCCAATAAGATATGACATTGGGTGTCTCATTTACGGATGCGGTAGCAATGATTTGACCGTTAAAATACTCTATCTCAATATTTCTGATTTTCTGTGCAGCCTCGTAAGCTTGTGTCAGCGATCGCTCTGGTGTATTCATAAACCATTGCTTCATCGCTTCCCAATATTCAGATACTTTTTGCAGCAGCAAATCACTATTCTTTATAAACAAAAAATTCTTCATTGCCGAATTCAGGGTAATCTAAAATTAAGATAGGGTAATAATGAGTTTAAAATCTCACTATTACCCTATCAAACATTAATAATTAATTACTCTGAATATACACCAATCAAAGGATTTGGTACAGGGAATGGTCGATTTTCTAAAATCTTAAATTGACCAGCTTCAGCATCATAAGCAAAAACTTCACCGCTCTCAATTTCATAAATCCACGCATGAAGAGTCAGTTGACCGCTGTGAAGTCGAGAACGAATAATTGGATGGGTTTCGAGATTTTCTATCTGCGTTAGTACATTCTGTTCAATGGCAATTTTTAATAGCTTGTCAGGCGGATAATCTTTGTAGTTATCCATAACTAAGCGGCGAGTCGGTTCAGCGTAATGCCGCAACCAGTCATAAACTAAAGGCATTTGCTGTGCTAAACTACCTATTTGTAATAATCCTCTCATCGCACCACAATGAGAATGACCACAAATCACTATATCATCGATATTTAAAGCTTGAATTGCATATTCGATTCCCGCAGCTTCAGCGCTATTAGGTGAGCCATAGGGCGGAATAATATTACCAACATTGCGGATAACAAATAAATCTCCAGGCTGACTCTGAGTGATTAAAAAAGGATCAATCCGAGAATCAGAGCAAGTAATAAATAATACTTCTGGATTTTGACCTTGTGATAAATTTTCAAATAATTCTCGATGTGTAATAAAATAATTATCGTGAAATTCATTCAGCCCCGCAATGATGCGTTTAATTGGCACGGTTAAATACTCCTTAGTAATATTAGTAATAAGCTAAATGTGATTTTTAGAGACGCTGATAGTATCAATACGTCTCCTCAGAGCTTATCTAATGTGTAATCCATTTGGCATCAGAGACAATACACACACTTCCAAACTTTTCCAAAATTGCCTCAATTGCTGTTACTAATTCTTGTTCTTTTTCTTGTTCTTGTGTACAAACGCTCATCACATATCCATTGGTAAGTGCATGGGTTTCTAAATCATTAAAAACTTTACCTCTATCTACTTTACCTGTGACATATTCAATTGCTGTGTAACAAGAAATTCCGACCTTTTCTAAAATTTCTATAACCTTGATGATTTCTAAAGAGTTTGTCACTATTTCTATCTTTTTGATGGCTTCCATTTAGTTAAACTCCAATAGCTTTGATAATGTTGAAATACAAAGGAATACCAATAATAATGTTGAAAGGAAAAGTTAGAGCTAATACCATCGATACATATAAACTAGATTAGCTTCAGGAACAATTCCTATGAAATTCTGAAGTCTGGCTCCTGAATTATATTTTGCTAAATAATTCTTAATCAATTAAAGTAAATTGCGATCCACGTAAGTAGTCTTACTATGGGTACTGCTACTAGTACAGGTTGGAGGAAATAAACAGACCATCTGGAATTGCTAAAAGGCTTGTGGTGTCACTATTCTTTCTTTTTCCTTTTGATTCTTCACTTTTGCCTTGTTGTACTAGGTTTAAGGTAAATTAATTATATAGCTGGAACTATTACCGTGATTTTACGGTCAACGGTGTTTTACACTTTCAGTAAGACACCTGATATTGTCGAGGAAGTTAAGTGTTAAGCATGAAATTGGGGTTCTTTAGCCAAGGATTAATGGGGATTGCCGCAACTTCTGTAGCTGCGTTGGGTATGATTGCAACTATCGATCAGCCCAGTTATGCGGGAGGGACTATCTTCAAGTGTGAAAAGCGTCAGGGTATACCGATAACAGTCGCTCAAACTCAAGATGGTAGGAAAGTCCCGATGATTCAATGGTCATCGCAGGATTACTTTACTAGGGAATGGAATTCGGAACGCCGTTGTTATGAAGTATCGCGGAGATTTCAAAAAAGCTATGACAACGGTAAACTAAAGTATATTAAAACTGGCATCCTCCGAGGTGAACCGGTGGTATGTGCAGCGGTGAATCAAAATGCGCCTTGTACAGATAGTTCTTTGTTATTCACTCTCAAGCGTGGTAGTAATGCGAAGGCAACCTTGAGAAGATTGATGAATCGTCGAGGATTAGTGGCTGGGAATGTACTCAATGAAAGTGGCGGAGACTCATTGAATATCGATTTTGATACATATCTGAATCATGCTACAAATGAGCAAAATAGTGATATCAATCCAAATATTAATGAATAAAGATGCGATCGCTATTTCATATCCTTTGTAAATACAGATAGATGAATTGTTCTTTGTTGACGCTGGTTGTTTGTCTTGGCAGTATCCCCTTTACACTGTCGGCCTCAGCACCAGTTGTCAGTATTCCTGCACCAGATTATATTGCTCAGTCAGTCTCTATTTCCCAACAGGCGCGGTCTATTACCGTCAAAGTCATATCTTCCGATTTTTTGGGATCAGGTATTATATTACGTCGCAACGGTACGACATATACGGTGTTGACTAATGCTCATGTGTTACAAGCTGGTGATCCTCCCTATCGCGTGCAAACTTTGGATGGTAGGATTTATACAGCTAATTTACCTCGACGCGTAAACTTCGGGAAAACCGATTTGGCTGTGTTGCAATTTAAAAGTGCAAACAGTATTTATACAGTAGCATCTTTTGGTGCATCTCCCACGCCAGGAGATGAAGTATTTGCTGCGGGTTATCCAGCAGTGGAAGAAAGAGGGAAAAAACAAAGCTTTGCATTGACTACAGGTAAAGTGGGTTTAGTTTTAGCCAAACCGTTAGAAGGCGGTTATCAGCTAGGCTACACCAACAATATTAAAAACGGAATGAGTGGCGGCCCTTTATTAAATCGTCGGGGTCATGTGGTGGGAATCAATGGGATGCAGGCTTATCCTTTGTGGGATCAACCTTCGGTGTTTGCTGATGGTTCTAAAGCTGAGGAAAGACTGCATCAAATGATTATTCGCCTGAGTTGGGCTGTACCGATAACAAAGGTAATACAAATGATGCCCAAAGCCGAAAAAACTACGGTTACTACTGTATTCAGTAAGGCTGATTAGAGGTCAGATGATGAGACTTAATCGTGGATTAACAACAGCAATTATCGGAGTAGCGATCGCCTTTACGCAAGTAGAAATTGCTCGACCCTTAACTGCTCAAGATGTCACCAATCTTGCTAAAGATATTACTGTATTGATTAGTGGCCCTAAACTCGGTTCTGGAGTCATTATTTACCGCAAAGGCAAAACTTACAGTGTTCTCACCAATTGGCACGTTGTTGATGAGTCAGGAACCTATACCATTCAAACGCGGGATCAGACTCAGTATCAAATCTCACCAACATCAATCACCCGTGTGCCAGAAGCGGATTTAGCAGTTTTACAGTTTAACAGCGATAAGGCACATAACGTTGCTATTTTCGGTAATTCTGATGCCACAAGAGAAGGAACAACTGTATATGTATCCGGCGCACCAGAACCATTAAATGGCATTCAAAGCCGGACTGTGTTAGTTCCAATGGGACAAATTATTGGTACAAATTCTCAAGACAAAGAAGGTTACACCTTAATTTACAGCAACACTACTCATAGTGGTATGAGTGGTGGCCCAGTATTAGACGACAATGGGCGTTTAATTGGGATTCACGGACGGGGCGCTAGAGATGACGATAATCTCAAAGTTGGTTTTAACCTCGGCATTCCCATCAAATTTTTGCTCAATTCCAAAGCCGTCAGCACTTTAAAATTGACAATTCCCATTGCTCAAACCAAAGACAAACCTGCATCTGCAAATGTTCCTACCATTGGAAGACCCAGTGTAATCAATGGTTCTGGTGGAGCCGCAGGTTCTTGTCCTGGTAGAATTTGCTAATTATTACATCTTTTTTACGTCACGAATTTTTAAGATGAAAAAGTTTTTAAGATTTAGCCTTTTAACTGTATTACTATTGCCAACATTGCCAAATTTGGATGGCAAAAAAGCGATCGCTCAAAGTGCAATTGATGAAGATAAACTCAATACTGTGAATGGGATGCCTTGGGCTGGTGGTGGTTTGCCTTTTAGTAAACTCGTTAATATTCAAGATACCCTGGTAAATTTCGCTTTAGGCAAAGTAGTCATTGATGCCCACGGTGAAGATCCATTAAGCAGTTTGATTAAAAGCCCCTTTAACGGCCCCCGTCCCGGTAGATTTGTCGTTGTTTCTCTTTGGGGAAGCAAAATTGAAGGCTGCTTTGCCAAAATTGTTGTGCAAACAGCCCCCAGCAATGGCCAAGCTATATTAGATGAAATTGCACCCACAACAATAGAGTTAGGTATTGATGGCCAAATTCTCCAGTTAACTCCTGTTCCTAATAGCAAAGTCAGAGGCTTTTCTGGCAAGTATACATATACAGAATATGAAAATAATCAAAACGTTTCATATAACAATACTTGGTATATGTCAGATACTTTGTTTGCCATTAATGCCGATGCTGCTAATATTTTACGCAAAGCTCCAGCAAAAGAAATTCGTGCGCGGTTAACTTTTGCCAATGGTGATACTAAAGTTTTTCCCATCGGTAAGGGAACAGTGAGACATTGGCAAGAAGCTTATGGGTTTAATAGTGCTTGTACTGCACCTAGTCAGCCGTAAATAAGGCAAAAGGTAAAAGGCAAAAGTTAAAAGAATAGATGCTATGCCGTAGTTAAAAAACTATAATTAATAGCTAATTGCTGGTAATTTTCAAACCTAGCGATTAGCTATTTTTGTTTTTATGAAAATTCCTAAATATAAACAATAGTCAATAATTTATGGATGAGTCATTGGAACCATCACTAAGATTGCCACCAGAGAAACCTGTAGGAGAGATTGTTTGGATAGCAGGAGGAGAAGTTGATGAGTGTTCGGTTTCATTGCGATTTTGGAGTGATGATTTGGTTCCAGATGACGTGACAGACCTTCTTGGTATTAACCCTACTCAGTCATACAAGAAGGGTGATATTTTTCGAGGCAAAGTCTATGATCGAATCCGTAAAGTTGGATTCTGGGTATATCGTGTTAAAAGATGTGCAGGTGTCAGTCTTGAAGATCAGATCAATACTTTATTTGACCAATTACCTGTGGATCTTGGTGTATGGTACAAACTGACGACTAAGTTTGATGCTGATTTATTCTGCGGATTATGGTTGAAGCGGTGGAATCGTGGACTTGATTTTTCACCGCAAACGCTTCAGCGAATTAGTGAAAGAGGTTTGAGTCTTAGTCTAGACACTGAAGGGGTGACAAAGCGGCTGAAGCCAAGAAAATAGAGGAGCGTGACCGTTTTGGGGTAAAAAAGATAGGTCAGGTATTCTCAACAAGACCTATCAAATGATAATGTTACCTAAATTCTACCAAAACTGCTTTCAAAATGTACTGACACCCGCACAGTACAAGATGCTAGAAATCTTACTAATGCTATTGCAATTTCATAAAACTGTGACAATTGAGAAACTAGCAACAGTATTTCCACAACCGATAAAATTTGAAAGTCGGAGGCGGAGTATACAAAGATTTTTACTACTACCTCAGTTGTCGATTCCATATCTGTGGTTTCCCCTGCTCAAACGATGGGTGAAAAATAGTCTGAAAAGAGGAGAGAAACGGCTAATATTTGCGATTGATAGAACACAATGGCGTTCACAAAATGTATTTGTAATTAGTTTAATAGAACAAAAAAGAGCAATACCTGTGTACTGGCTATTGTTACCTAAAAAAGGATGTAGCAATTTGGGAGAGCAGAAAAAATTAATTCGTCCACTATTGCAGTTATTTAAGGGATATCAAATGCTGGTACTGGGAGATAGAGAATTCCACAGTATAAAACTAGCAAATTGGTTACATAGCAAGGGCATTGACTTTGTATTGCGTCAGAAACAAGGTACTTATATTCGGCAAGAAAACCAATCACACCAACGCTTACAATCTTTGGGATTAACTCCTGGCATCTCGTTTTTTTTGACAGGGATTCAAGCAACTAAACAGAAAGGGTTTGCCAATTTTAATCTCGCCGGATATTACAAGCGCAAATATCGTGGAGTTGTTGAGCCTGCTGGCTGGTTTTTATTAACTAACCTTGATAGTCTCAAAGATGCCATTAAAGCATTTAAGTTGCGGAGTGGTATCGAAGCCATGTTTAAAGATTGTAAAACTGGGGGGTATAATCTCGAATCTACTTATGCTGATGGTCAACGTTTGATAGCACTGATTTTATTAATTGCTATTGCCTATACTTGTGCTATTTTAGTTGGTCGTAATTCTCGCTCCTCTGGACTACAAAAATATGTTGGTCGTCTGAAGGAGTTACAACGATTGCACCGCCGACATAGTGCTTTTTGGATTGGTTTGTATGGTCAGTTATGGGTAGGGGCAATGGAATTTTGGGCTGATTTAGCTCATGAATTGATGCGCCTCAAGCCCAGTAAACTGCCATATTTTCAACAAGGTCTACGGGCTATGACTCTTATCCAGTCTGCTTTATAACTTTTTTGTCACCCCTTCAGGTCTAGACATTTACTTTAATTATGATGAGAAGGATTCTTGAGAATGTTGGGTTCCGTTCCTCCACCCAACCTACACCTTTTTACTTTTTACTTTTTACTTTTTAGTTCTTCGGTGTTGGTGATTCAGGAATAATTTCTGTCACCACTCGATTACCTGTTTTACCGCCACTAACAACAATATTTTCTGTTTCCAGATTACCAACGGCGGTGTCTCCATTGAAAGTTAAAGCTGGAGATACTTGTTTATAAACTACATTTCCCTGTGCTTCTAGTAACTTTTTATCGAGATACCAAGTTAAATTCTGGGATTTTAAAGACTGTCGACGCTGACCAACGGCGTTAACATTACCTACTAAATAAACCGTTTTTTGCGGTATTTTCATTTCAGCTTGATTACCTGTCACCGTCAATTTTTCCGCACGGTGGAAGACGCGAACCGCAGAATTTGTCCTGACGTTTTCTGCATTCATATCCCAGATCATGGAGTTACTCAAGATTTGTACTGGTGGGTCTAATAAATCGGCCTGGGCATTTTGTTTAATGGTAACAATCTTTGTTTTTAAGTTAACTTCGGCGGAATTACCTCGGCCACGATCTGTGATTTGATTATTTTTATAACGTTCAAATTGTAAAGGGCGATCGCCAATTAATTGTTCTTGTTTAATCTGCCAAATTAAATGCTCAGTCCGCATTCGTAATTGGGGATCAGTAGAATTGGCCACAACTTTACCGAAAAAATCTACTACTTGGGCGCGGGTTTTAACTCTTGCTTCTTGCGCTACTGCTTGTAACTGTTTATGCTTACCGTTGATTTGATTGCGAACAATTAATAAATCTTCTTTGGGTAGCCATTCCATTTCATTTCCTTGTAAAACCACGCCATTATTAGGGTCTGTGGCCAAGATTTTTCCTTTGAGAAATAGCCGTTTACCATCTTGTTGAATATCTGCTTGGTCTGCTTTAATTTGATAAATTACTTTGCCATCTTGATATAACTCTCCATAAGGACTTTCGGCTTGACCAATTTCTTTTTCTTTGGTGTAAACTGCCTGTTTTGCGCGGACTTTCCACAGCGGTCGCCCTACTTCATCAGCTTGTTCTAAAGTTACATCAAAAAAGGTTAAGTTACTCTCTGAATCCGCTGCTGAACGTTGGTTGTTTTGATTAGAGCTTGTGGAAGATTTACCGCCACAAGCTCCTAAACTCATCATTAATAGTAGAGTTAAAGGCAGGTAATACCAATTTGTTTTGATTTGAATAAAACTAGCAAAAGGAAATGTATGAAAGCCGGGGTATGTATTTGTTCTTCCCCCCATAAATCTTAACTTTCTTTTTGCTATTTGCCTGCCTTGCTGATGCTTCATGTATCTTGAATTTCTAGATGTCCATCATGGTCTGTGGGGTCATCCAAAAAACCCATTCCCGACAAAGGGCGATATGGGTAACTCTGGCGAGGAGTTTTTTGGATATCTTCTTTGATAGCTTCTAAATCAATGTAGCGATCGCTCACATTAATTAAGCTATCACTGGTCATTGAGCGTAAACTCACAACCTCTACCCTGACACCACGATAGCTTACAGAATTAACAGCGTAGGCTAAATCCCCATCACCACTCACCAAAACCGCCGTATCATAGGAATCTACCAAAGCCATCATATCAACGGCTATTTCGACATCTAAGTTGGCTTTTTTAGAACCATCTGGTAGCTGTACTAAGTCTTTAGCGATGACTCGATAACCATTCCGCCGCATCCACAACAAAAAACCTTGTTGCTTTTCGTTGGTTCTATCTACACCTGTGTAGAAAAATGCCCGCAACAGTCTAGATCCACCTGTTAAACGACATAATAACTTGGTGTAATCAATTTCAATTCCTAATTGCAAGGCAGCGTAAAATAGATTTGATCCATCAATAAATATGGCGACTCGACCTCGATTCTCTAAAACTTGTTCTGGCGTAAATATCGAGTCGTTTTCTAAATTATTCAACATTGTTGTCATACCTCATTTTTATCTTGTTATTTTTGATACGAATTTCCAACTTTTACATTTAGTTAGAGAGTTTTATGATAATTTTCCGGGGCTATTATTTAAGTTCGGCCCCGATAAAATTTTGGCGAGATTTGAGAGATTAGAAAATTGTCTGAAAGAGATTAAAAAAACTAATCGTTTTTAGGAGGTTCTATGCGTTTAAAGATTGGTTGAGGATTCCCCAACAGTTGTTTATTAGATAGTAACCCCCATTTGGAATGAATGGAAAATGGGGCAGCATTTGCTGTTTGATTTTGTTCGTTAAAGTTGATTCCAAAACCCAGCTGCTGATAAATTTCGCTACTGATATTGGGAATAACTGGTGCAAGAAGATACGCTGACAGCCTCACAGCTTCCAAAACTGCGTAAAGCACTTTTTCTACTTCCTGCTGCTTTCCTTGTTTATATAGTGACCAAGGCGCTTGATCATCAATAAACTTATTACTGGCTTGTACCAATGACAGGATAGCTTCGCAGGCTTGATTGAAAGCTAACGTCTGATATGCTTGTTGAACCTTTTCCCCTAGACCTAAGCCAATCTTTTTCAAAGGATTGTCAGCAGAAATTGTTTCATCGGAAATTGACAGTTCATTACCAGCACAGTACTTCTTCACCATGTTCAAGGAGCGATTGAGCAAATTACCTAAATCATTTGCCAAATCTGCATTTAGAACATTAATGAATCTACTTTCATTAAAATCTCCATCTTTGCCAAATTCGATTTCCTTAAGAAAGTAATAACGAACCGCATCACTACCATATCTCTCGACTAGAGCAATAGGATCGAGGGTATTACCCAGCGCTTTACCCATTTTTTGCCCATCTTTGGTCAAAAAACCATGGCCAAACACTCTTTCTGGCAAAGGTAAATCTGCTGACATTAACATTGCTGGCCAGTAAACTGCATGAAAGCGCAGAATGTCTTTGCCAATTAAATGCAGGTTAATCGGCCACCATGTCGCTAAAGCATTGTCTAAGGTTGGTTCAGCATCGGGTTCTAATAATGCTGTAACATAGCCCAGCAGCGCATCAAACCAGACGTATAGGGTTTGTTTTGGGTCAGTTGGTACAGGAAAACCCCAATCGAGATTAATTCGGGAAATCGAAAAGTCTTGTAAACCTCGGCTCACAAAGCTTAAGACTTCATTGCGACGGCTTTCTGGTTGAATGAAATCTGGGTGAGATTGATAAAATTGCTCTAACTGGGTTTGGTATTTTGACAGCCGAAAGAAGTAATTTTGTTCGTCGCGCCATTCAACTGGTTTATTCGTATGAATTGGACAACGCTTATCCTCTAATAATTCTCTTTCTTCTTTAAATTCCTCGCAGGCTACGCAGTACCAGCCTTTTTGTTGTCCTTGATAGATATCACCTTTTTGCCAAACTCGCTCAAAAAATTCTTTGACGATCGCTTCATGGCGAGTTGCTGTTGTCCGACTAAAGCGATCATATTGAATGTTTAATTTTTCCCATAGGCTAACGAAACTAGGGACAATCTCATCACAAAATTCTTGGGGTGCTTTTCCTAAAGACTCCGCCGAACGTTGAATTTTTTGCCCATGTTCATCTGTACCTGTTATTAGCAGTACCCGATATCCCTTAAGCTTTTGAAACCGAGCCACTACATCTGCGGCGATCGTTGTATAAGCACTTCCAATATGTGGGACATCGTTTACATAATAGAGGGGTGTTGTCAGTGCAAATGTCTGGTCTGTTTTATCTACTAGGTTCATGCAAAATAAAAATAAATTATTAAATCGTTTTTTAATTAATTATCAAGGCAAAACCAAGCAATTATATAACATTACTATCGCTTTTTCAAAGTTCCTCTTAATATTAGCAAATTTCTAGAGTTCAGAAATGTTTGGTCATCAGTACAGATCTAGCCAATTCTTGCAATAAAAACCGAAACTCTAATTTCATATCCTTGAACTGATGCTATTTCTTACATCGTATTGTGACTAAAAGTACAATGCTCCAAACATAGAAAAATCATTTGCTTTTAATAGATAAGACATTTCTATCCTAGGACGGTCGTAGTATTAGTAAAGAAATGTAAAAATTAAGTCAAGATAAACTACGATATTTTCCCAAAAATATATTTAGATATGAGTCTAAATAGCCCATTGGACATTTCTCGCTTACTCTTAGCAACGTTTTCTACACGAATGTTTCGCTATTACGAGGATCGCATTCCTGATGATGCAAGTTTGTTAATAGTGAGCAATCATCGCAGCTTTATGGATGCGATGATTTTAATGTCAGCTTTATCAAGTCCGATTCGTTTTGCTTGCCATCACTATATGGGACAAGTCCCAATTTTGCGAGAGATTGTCACAGGACAATTAGGTTGTTTTCCTTTAGATATCAATCAAAACCGGCAGCAAAGCTTTTTTGTCCAATCACAGATGCTATTACAGTCTAAACAGATGGTAGGAGTGTTTCCGGAAGGGGCTGAACCAATGGTGCAATCGACTCCAGCATCTGTAGTTGGGGAATTTCAGCGGGGATTTGCCCATTTGGCTTTGCGTTCTGGCGTACCAGACTTAGCAATTTTACCAATTGCGATCGCCTCTTTAGAAGAAGTCAACACTACAGCTTTTCCCCTAAAAATTTTGAGTTTGTTCGACCCTTCTGAACCTTTATTTAATCAATATGGATGGCACCCATTAGTAATATATCAACGGGTGGCTATACTAATTGGTCGTCCTTATTGGATTACAAACGCTCATCAACACCAATATCATGGAAAACAAGCAAAAAATGTGGTCTCTGAGCTAACCGAACACTGCCACAGTGAAATTGCAAATTTACTCCAGCAAGGATGTTATTGATGTACAAACCAGCAGAAAAACATTAATCGCGGCAATTTTTTGCTATTTTTACTCTCTGGCTAATTGTAATTTGTTGCCTAGTTTTGATGTATCTTGCTAAATATTCTTTGATATTATCTGCTCATAAGATTGAGTTATCTTTATGAGAAATTTATCTTATATTTAAGTGAGTTTTTATTGGCTGAGTTATGATTTTAACAGAGTTTTGTCTGTGATACTGTAACGAATCTAGGAACCAATCGCCCAAATCAAAAGATAGTTATTGTGTGCAGTGTATGCAGGTAAATCTATCAAAATCGCCAAGGAAATCGAAATTGTAAAATGCCACAAGTTGAGCTAAAGCCGTGTTTTCTGACTCCGAAACGAGTCCAAGCAGAGTATCCATTGTTTGTTTATTTACCGGGAATGGATGGCACTGGTGAACTGTTGCGATCGCAAACATCTGGGTTAGAAGCTGGCTTTGATGTGCGCTGTTTGGCGATCCCCAGAAAAGACCTGACAACATGGGAAGAATTAACTAAAAATGTCTTGGACTTAATTCATGCAGAATTAGAGAAAAGTTCCCAAAGACCAGTTTATCTGTGTGGGGAATCATTCGGCGGCTGCTTGGCGATGAAAGTAGCCACCAAAGCGGCGCATTTGTTTAAACGCATAATTCTCATTAACCCAGCCTCAGCTTTTCGCCTGCGTCCATTTTTAGATTGGGCATCCCAGATAACATACTTAGTGCCAGAATCTTTTTATGATGTCGGCGCATTGGGATTATTACCGTTTCTGGCATCTTTAGAACGGATGACTAGAAGCGATCGCCACGAACTGCTAAAAACCATGCGTTCCGTACCATCAGCAACAGTTAACTGGCGGTTGGCTTTATTGAGAGAATTTGCAGTTGATGATAGCCACTTACGCCGCTTAACTCAACAAGTGTTGTTAATTGCTGGTGCAGGCGATCGGCTTTTACCTTCTGTAGACGAAGTGAAGCGGATAGCTAGTATATTACCTAATGCTGAAGTTTTGGTGCTGCCAGACAGTGGACATGCCTGTTTGCTAGAAAAAGATATCAATCTCTATGAAATTCTCAAAAACAATAACTTTTTAGAAACCAGGGATCATAAATTTTACAAATTACAAGTCAAAGAAGTAGGTTGAGCTTAAGTAGTTCGACAAAAATAAACTCCTTGTTCTCTCTACGCCTCCGGTGACTGAGTTTCGACTACGCGGTAGTTTAGCGTAGTCGAAGTATGCCCTTCTGTGTGAGATAAATTATGCCCCAAATACACCACAAACTTGTACTTGTTGGGAGATGCCAAGTCGCTCTAAATTTCGCTACAAACAGACTAGAGTGACTGGCAAAAAAATGACAGAACAACCCCAAAAAAAACCAGAAGTAGAAATCACCCATCAAACATTCGCCACAGAAAAATTATCCCTATTCGACTCTTTAGCCACCACTGGTAAAACATTTATCGATACAGCCTGGGGATTTGGCGTAGCCGCGACAAGACAAACACATCAATTATTTGGACAAGCTACTCAAACTACTGGAGAGATAGTCAATTATCTAAATCAAAATTGGCTAATTCGCAAACTATCAGGATTTTTAAATCTTAATTGGTTGATTGGTGCTAGTGAACACGTTGATTTAGACAAAGCCGCCGCCGCAGTCAAAAAACTCAAGCAACAGCATCCCCAAGAATCACCGAGCCAAATTTCTCACCGCATCATGCTAGAAACAGCCACAAAAGCTGGGGGAATTGGATTTGCCAGTAGTATTTTACCAGGGGTAGCAGCAGCTTTATTAGCAGTTGATTTAGCTGCAACAATGAAATTACAGTCAGAAATGCTATATCAAATTGCAGCGGCTTATGATCTAGATTTAAAAGATCCAGCCCGAAAAGGTGAGGTTTTAACAATTTTTGGTCTGGGTTTGGGTGGGAATCGACTGGTGAAAGCCGCCGGACTAGCCTTACTACGAAATGTGCCTTTTGCTGGTGCAGCGATCGCCACTAGTTCTAATGCTGCTTTAAGCTATTCTATAGGTTATGCCGCTTGTCGATTTTACGAAGCCAAACTAGATGAGTCCGTTTCTCTAACATCGCCAGACACTTTGGCAAACCTCAAAGCCGAAAGTGAAAATTACTTAGAAATGGCGATCGCTCAACAAGCAATCATGGATAAAATTCTAGTCCATATCATCCTTGCTAGTCATCCCGAAAAGACCTGGGAAAAAATCTTACCAGAATTACAGGCATTAAACCTCAGCCCCAACTCACTGAGTGCGATCGCCAACAATATCAAATCACCCCAACCTTTAGATACATTACTCAATCAACTCAACCGTGATTTTGCTATTCCTTTGTTGGCACAGTGCCAAAGAATTACTCAAATTGATCGTCAAACTACAGCAGTAGAACAAGAAATAATTAGTGCGATCGCCAATAAATTTGATATTGACTCGACTTCAGTGGTGTCAATAGTGAATACTTCTGATTCCAACACTAGCCTCTAGCTTCCAGTCCCTAGTACAACACAGCGGAAATAAAGATACCATTTCAAGTTAGTTAAAAGCTTGTGATATGAGGTTTTTTACTTTTTACTTCCACGTAGCGCTACTAGTCTCTATTCTTGTTCAATTTGCTCAGGATCAATACCCAATTCTCGGAGGCGTTGCTTTAATTGTTCTACTTGCTGTTCTGCTTGCTGTCGAGCTAAATTTTCGGCATCTACCCTTTGTTGCGTTTCTCGGAGTGCTTGTGCTAGTTCTGTCGGATTCAGGAGCTTTTCCCCTGTATCTTCTCGGTAAAAACCAATCAGTTCTCCTTCTACCTGCAACCGCAATCCTAGAGGTTCACTGCGATTGTCCGTAATCAACTCATATACATCTTGCCGTAACCGATAACCTTGTAACTGTCCCTGTACCCATTCGCCCTTGGGGTCAAATAACCAGTATTCTTTGACACCAAGTTGCTCGTACAAAATCTTCTTAAATTCTTGATCGTGATTTTTTGTTCCTGCCGAAGTCATTTCAAAAATCACCGATGGGACTTCCCCTTCTTCCCACACCTTATAATTATCTCGACCACCAGGGGCGACATTAAAAATCACCATCACATCTGGGGCAACTCGCAACTTGGGAAATCCTTGGGAATAGTAGAGAAACTGATTAGCGAGGACTGTTGCCTGTTGTCCTGCCAAATACTGGCGGAGAACTTCTAACGTCGCCAGTAATACACATAGATGGGCATAGCTTTCTGCCACAGGTTCACCATCAGAACTAGGATAGAACACTTCTGAGCGTTGGTTTGAAGATAAGGCTGAGGTCATAATCACGCCATACAGAAGGTTGGAATGTTTCAATTATAAAAGTCATTGGTCATTTGTCTTTTGTCATTGGTCAATAGCCAAAAGCTCAAGCTTGAAATAATCTTTCAGACTTCATACTTCCCTTCACACTTCAAAATTTTGAGCAATACTGGTACAAGAAGGAATCTTTAAACAAAATCCCAACATGGCAGCAATTCAACTCAATAATCAGCCTCTGCTGGAGTGGGCAGGCGATAGTTTGGCAATTGGATTATTTGAAGATGCAGTAGAGTTAACAGGTGAACTGGCGACTTTAAATGACAAGTTTGCTGGCATTTTAAAAGAAGTAATTGCCGAAGAAGAATTTACAGCCAAAGCCAACAGCACTGTCTTCACCCGTGTCAGTGGCGGTGGTGCAGTTAAAAAAATAATTTTAGTCGGCTTAGGAAAACCAGACGCGCTGAAAGCAGATAGTCTGCGGCGGGCGGCGGCGGCGGCGGCTAAGGTTGCCAAAAAACAAAAAACAAAAACTCTCGGATTTAGCTTTCCTTTGTGGAATAACGACCCAGATGCTACAGCCCAAGCGATCGCGGAAGGTGTACAGTTGGCGTTATACCAAGATGTGCGCTTTAAATCAGAACCAGACGATAAAGCTTCAAAGGTCGAAACAGTAGAATTGCTGGGTTTCGAGGGGCAAGAACCGGCAATTACCCGTGCAAATCAAATTGTATCCGGGGTAATTTTGGCGAGAGAGTTGGTTGCAGCCCCAGCCAACGCAGTTACGCCTATTACAATGGCAGAGACAGCCCAAGCGATCGCCAAAGACTACGGTTTACAACTACAAATACTCGAAAAAGAAGATTGTGAAAAGCTGGGTATGGGTGCTTTTTTGGGAGTTGCCCTAGCCTCTGACTTACCACCGAAATTCATTCACCTCACTTACAAGCCAGAAGGCACACCGACAAAAAAACTCGCCATTATTGGTAAAGGTTTAACCTTTGATTCTGGTGGATTAAATATTAAAGGTGCAGGTAGCGGCATCGAAACCATGAAAATTGATATGGGTGGTGCAGCGGCAACCTTGGGTGCGGCAAAAGCGATCGCTCAACTTAAACCTGATGCCGAAGTTCACTTTATCTCCGCCGTTACCGAAAACATGATTAGCGGTCGCGCCATGCACCCAGGCGACATCCTTACCGCCTCTAACGGCAAAACCATCGAAGTGAATAACACCGATGCTGAAGGGCGTTTAACCTTAGCTGACGCTTTGGTATATACAGATAAATTAGGCGTAGATGCGATCGTTGATTTAGCCACCCTCACAGGTGCTAACGTCATCGCTTTAGGTGAAGACATTGCAGGTTTATACACTCCTGATGATGCTTTAGCTGCTCAGATAGAAAACGCCTCTGCCACATCCGGCGAAAAAATTTGGCGAATGCCAATGGAAGAGAAGTATTTTGAAGGCTTGAAATCTGGCATTGCGGATATGAAAAACACCGGGCCACGTCCTGGTGGTTCTATCACCGCTGCCCTCTTTCTCAAGCAGTTCGTCAAAGATACCCCTTGGGCGCACTTAGATATTGCTGGGCCAGTATGGGCAGATAAAGAAAATGGCTACAATGGCTCCGGTGCAACAGGCTACGGTGTACGAATGTTAGTTGATTGGGTACTCAATCAATAAAAAGTTAAAACTCAAAAGTAAAAAGGCAAAATAATCTTTGTTTTACTTTTGCCCTTCGGGTTCGCCAGTCGCTCATGGGGGGAACCCCCAAGACCGCGCTGGCTCACCTTTTTACTTTTAACTTATCGCGTGTTATCTTGGGCTTGCCGCCAAAATCAAGTTGCAATAGTAACAACAGTAATTTGGCAGTTAGAAAGTTACGGTTTTTTAACAAAGCCAATCTGGTAAAATTTGTAAGGTTTCTAGAAGCTCTGAGCAATGGGATCGACTTGCGCACGGATAGCAATTGACGCGATGGGGGGGGATCATGCACCTAAAGAAATCGTTGCTGGTGCATTACGCGCCAGTGAAGAATTGGGTGTAAAAGTCTTGTTGGTAGGTGATCCCCAACAAATTAAAGCTGTCATGCCGCCAAAAACTACTTTGGAGAGGGTGGAGATAGTTCCTGCTGAAGAAGCGATCGCTATGGATGAGGAGCCTTTAAATGCCGTTAGACGCAAACGCAAGGCTTCAATCAATGTAGCGATGGATTTGGTAAAAAATCAGCAGGCGGATGCTGTATTTTCTGCTGGACACTCTGGGGCAGCTATGGCAGCAGCATTGCTGCGCTTAGGAAGATTGCCAGGAATTGATCGCCCAGCAATTGGCACGGTTTTCCCGACGATTATGGCTGGCAAGCCAGTGTTGATACTGGATGTGGGCGCAAATGTAGACTGCCGTCCTAAGTTTTTAGAGCAGTTTGCTGTCATGGGTTCGATTTACAGCCAATATGTTTTGGGTACAAACACACCCAAAGTCGGGTTATTGAATATTGGCGAAGAAGATACTAAAGGTAATGAGCAAGCGCTCCGCGCCCACGAGCTACTGCGAGAAAATTCTCATATTAATTTTGTTGGTAATGCCGAAGGGCGTGATGTCCTTTCTGGTGAATTTGATGTGATTGTCTGCGATGGTTTTGTGGGTAATGTGTTACTAAAATTTGCCGAATCTCTGGGAGGAGTAATTCTGCAAATTCTCCGAGAAGAACTGCCACAAGGATTGCACGGTCAAATTGGCACAGCACTGTTAAAACCAAATCTCAAGCGAATTAAGCAGCGCATGGATCATGCGGAGCATGGAGGTGCTTTACTGTTAGGTGTGGCTGGAGTTTGTTTCATCGGCCACGGCAGTTCGCAAGCACCTTCAATTTTTAGTGCAATACGGATGGCCAAAGAAGCAGTAGATAATCAGGTACTAGAAAGGCTTCATTCCCAATACGAAATCCTACAGCGTGATAGCGGTTAGTAATGGGTTAGTTGTCATGCGTCATTTGTTCTTTGTTGTGGCAAAACAGCAGAGACTAATGATCAAAATGCTGAGAGCTTGGGAGAGCAGGAGTGCAAAAGTTAGGCATAGCATTTACAGGAAGTGGCTCGGCAGTTCCCGAAACTTCCCTCGATAACCAGGCGCTAACAGCACTGGTTGAAACATCAGATGAGTGGATTACCACAAGAACCGGGATTCGTCAACGACGAGTATCACAACCGTCAGATTCCTTGAGTTCGTTGGCAGCGGCGGCTGGTCGTCGAGCGATCGCATCTGCTGGAATTCAAGCTACTGATATAGATATGATTTTGCTGGCAACATCTACCCCTGATGATTTGTTTGGCACCGCTTGTAAAGTACAGGCTGAGTTGGGCGCGACGAAAGCCGTAGCCTTTGACATAACTGCCGCTTGTTCTGGCTTTGTATTTGGGCTAGTAACAGCTGCCCAATACATCAGAACCGGTGTATATCAGAATGTACTTCTGATTGGGGCAGACATCCTCTCTCGATGGGTAGATTGGCAAGACCGCAGGACTTGTATTCTATTTGGTGATGGGGCGGGAGCAGTCGTTTTACAGGCTTGTGAAAGCGATCGCCTCTTAGGATTTGCCCTCAAAAGTGACGGAACGCAAAATCATTACCTCAACCTTGGCTATACAGCTACTGCTCAAGAAATACTCCCAAATATCAACGTTTCTCAAGGGCATTACCAACCCATCACCATGAACGGCAAAGAAGTATACCGCTTTGCCGTGCAGAAAGTCCCAGAAATTATTGATAAAGCCTTATTTGAAGCTAATTTGACTGTTGACCAAATAGATTGGCTCATCTTACATCAAGCCAATCAGCGGATTCTGGATGCTGTTGCTCAACGGCTAGGAATTTCCCCACAGAAAGTTATTAGTAATCTGGCAAATTACGGCAATACTTCTGCTGCTTCTATTCCTCTCGCCTTAGATGAAGCAGTGCAACAAGGTAAAATTCAACCCAATAACATCATTGCAGCATCCGGCTTTGGCGCAGGTCTTACCTGGGGTGCAGCAATTTTTCAATGGGGAAAATAATATTTTGTCCTAAGTCATTAGTCATGTGTCCTGTGTAAATGACTAATGACCAATACTCATTTACTTTCAAACTTCATACTTCAGACTTCATACTTCTGTTGACCAATGACTAAAACCGCATGGGTGTTTCCCGGACAAGGTTCCCAAGCACTGGGAATGGGAACAGATTTACTAGATATACCAGGTGCTAAAGAAAAATTTACTCAAGCTGAGGCAATCTTAGGCTGGTCTGTTAGCGATATCTGCCAAAACCAAGAAGAAAAGTTAGCACAGACACTTTATACTCAGCCCTGTCTTTACGTAGTGGAAAGTATTCTCGCTGATTTAATGCGGGAACGGGGATATCAACCAGATTTGGTTGCTGGGCATAGTTTGGGTGAATATATTGCCCTTTACGTTGCTGATGTTTTTGAGTGGTCAGCAGGGTTGCATTTAGTCAAACGTCGTGCTGAACTGATGGAGAACGCCGCAGGTGGGATGATGGCGGCATTAATGAATTTTGACCGAGAACAATTAGAAACAGCGATCGCCGCAACACCAGATGTCGTTTTGGCAAATGATAATAGTCCAGCACAGGTAGTAATTTCTGGTACTCCTGATGCTGTACAAGCGGTCATGTCTCAAGTTAAAGCCAAACGTGCTATTCCTTTAAAAGTTTCTGGGGCATTTCACTCACATTTAATGGCGGAGGCGGCGAGTGAATTTCAAGCGATTCTGGAATCAGTAGAATTTCAGCCTGCGACTGTACCTGTGATGTCGAATGTTGAACCTGTATCCTCGACTGATGCCCAAATTTTAAAACAGCGTCTAATTCAGCAGATGACTGGTTCGGTACGTTGGCGAGAAATTTCACTGCAATTACCAGTTAATAGCATTGAACAAGTCATAGAAATTGGCCCTGGTAATGTTTTAACTGGTTTAATTAAACGCACCACTACCGATTTAATTTTAAAGAATGTCCGTAACGCTGCGGAATTACCACAATAGAAAATAGAAAAGTGTAAAGCATGAAGTATGAAATACTCGATTTCACTTCATACTTGACACTAGCCTGCGGCAAGTCGCTAAAAGCGTCTTCATACTTCATACTTCACACTTCATACTTCATACTTCCTATGTCTCGCAGTCGTGAACCGCTTATTAGTCTGGCACTTTACCACGCCTTTAAATGGTCGATTGTCAGCCCCATGCTTCATGCTTACTTTCAGGGCAAGATTTATGGGGTAGAAAATGTCCCGCAATCAGATCCATTATTAGTTGTCAGCAATCATGCTAGTTACTTTGACCCACCCATTGTTTCTAATTGTGTGCGTCGTCCAGTAGCATATATGGCTAAACAAGAATTATTTGAAATTCCAGTTTTAGCACAAGCCATTAAATTGTATGGTGCTTACCCGGTGAGCCGAGGTAGTGCCGATCGCAACGCCATTCGTGCAGCTTTAGAATGTTTAGAAAATGGTTGGGCTGTGGGAGTTTTTTTACAGGGTACTCGCACCCCCGATGGTAGAATTACTGACCCTAAAAAAGGTGCCGCCTTACTGGCTGCAAAGGCGCAAGCACCGATTTTACCTGTGAGTTTGTGGGGAACTGAAGGAATTTTAGAAAAAGGCTCGTCTATACCCCGTGCTGTTCCTCTCACAATCAGAATTGGTGAGGTAATTGACCCTCCTAGTTCTACTAATAAAGAACAATTAGAAGCTGTAACCCAAAAGTGTGCAACGGTAATCAACGAAATGCACGATTTAGGACGTTAATGAGAAATATACTTTTAGGTAGTAGCGATCGCCACATTATTTTTATATGTTGCTAATGTCTACTAGCGATCGCTAAACTAGCTGATTTAAAAAAATTATATGACAGGCTGGGATGCCAAGAATTTTTGGAATCGATTGAATAATTCGGCCTTAGTCCGCTTTTTGTTGTTAGTGGCTGCTGGCTGGGCTTTCGTACAACTTTTAGCCTACTTTGAAGCCGTCATTGTTATTTTTACATTCGCGGCAATTTTAGCTTTCTTACTCAGCTATCCTGTACGCTGGTTGCGGCGGTTTTTACCTCATGGTGTGGCTGTGATTTTCGTTTTCTTGCTCAGTATTGTCATTCTGGGAGGATTGATGATCACCGTTGGGATTGCAGTTTTATCCCAAGGACAGCAATTAATAGAAAGTATTTCTGGATTTTTAAGTTCTCTCGCGCCTTTTTTAGAAAGAGTAGAAGAATTTCTCAGAAACCGAAATCTACAAATAGATTTAAGTGTTATTGAAGAGCAATTACGTGATCAGGCTATATCAGGCTTAGTCACCAGTTTAACTTTTTTACAACAGTTATTGACAAATTTCGTCACGTTTATTTTGATTGCTGTTGTGGCATTTTTTATGCTATTAGATGGCGACAAGCTGTGGAATTTTATTTTGAAAATAGTACCTAAACAGCGTCGTCTGAGATTTACTAATATTATCAGACGTAGCTTTTTAGGATTCTTTCAGGGTCAGTTATTATTAAGTTTGTTTTTGACAACAACAACTTTTGTAGTTTTTGTATTATTGCAAGTACCTTTTGCTTTATTATTATCTGTAATAGTAGGCTTTTTAGATATTATTCCTGGGATAGGAGCAACTTTAGGTGTTGGCATCATTACGTTGATTGTCTTATCTCAAAATGTTTGGTTAGGATTAAAAGTATTCATTGCTTGTATTATCCTTCAGCAAATTCAAGATAATCTAATTGCACCTAGAATTATGCAAGGTGCGCTAAATCTAAATCCTGTAGTTGTATTTTTTGCATTATTAGTGGGCGCTAGGGTAGCAGGATTATTAGGAGTTTTTATTTCTATTCCCATTACTGGAGTAATTGTGTCTTTATTTGAAATTGATGAGATGAAGGCAGAGGTTTAGTTATTAGTCATTTGTCATGTTTACCCTAACTCCCTAGCTTCTAATGTAAAATCAGTTGAAGAAGCATAAAGCAACGAAATCATGTCAGATTTAAGAGCAGAATTAACACAAAGTGTAGATGAAGCAGAATGGGAATGGTTAATTCCTCATGTGCAACGTGATGCAGTAATTTTGGTAACGCCAGGGTTAAGTCTTGTAGATGTAGGAGAAGCGCTCGCTAGTGATAACTCTCAATCTGTACAGCAGTGGATTGATGAGCAATTAATTACCAAACCTTCCATAGATCAAGTGGGAAAATGGAATGGCGATCGGCAAAAACGATTCCACACCCTGATTTTACAACCTTTTGTTTTAGTCCAAGAAATCGCCGCATAAACAAGTAAAAAGTAAAAAGTAAAAAGTAAAAAATTCATTATTTGTACTTTTGCCTTTTACCTTTTTACTTCCTACTCTCCATCCTTGATTTACCAACTTTTTTAACGCCATCAGCACCTGTATAACCAGTAGCAACCCACACCAAAGCTCTTGCTCCATCACGAATAGATTTTTCTACAGGTTCAGGTGGTGATTCTGAAGGTACGGATATGGGCTGAAAATCAATTCCCCGGCTACCTAAGACAATCTCACCAATAACAGAAGCACGACGCATGTGGAAATCTGAGGTAATCAAATAAACCCTATTGATGCCGTGGGCTTTCAAATCGTCTACTAAGCTGGTAAAATTAGTAACTGTATCTACAGCTTCATAATCCAAGTGTAACCGCTTGGGATCAACGCCAGCTTTGACAAACACCTTACGGGTATATCTAGGTGGACTACCGCCAGAAATCCAAATCGGTAAATTTGGATGCTTACGAACAAACTCCGCTGTGAACTTTTCTCGCTCTAATTTTTTGGTAGAACCACCCAAGACTAAAACCGCTTCAGGTTGTTTAGTTTGTTGTTGGAATTCTTTGTAACCAAGCCACATAAATAGGGGTAAGGTAAGAACCATAAACCGAAAAGATTTACCTGTAAACAAAAAATTGTTCTTCAAGGCTCTGTGATTTCGTGTAGTGATACGTATTCTTCTCTGAAATAAGTCAAAAATATATGTTAGATTAGCAGACTTTTGTCAAATCCACCCTATAGTTTGTTAACAATTTTGATGTTTATACAGATTGAGTTCCGTATAAACGCTCTCGGTAAGCATTTATTAGTTAACTTCAGATAAATTTAGAAGATTCCGCAAAAACTACCGAGGAAATTTTTGATGAATTTATTTTGATATAACGACGGGACTGGTGCGTCTCGAACGCACGGCCTAGCGCTTAGGAGGCGCTCGCTCTATCCAACTGAGCTACAGCCCCAACTACGAGGCATACATATAATAGCAGTAGTTTTAGCTAGAGTGCCAAGAATTATCCCAAGAACCGCCGCCTATTTCTAAACCACACAGAGAACTCTGTGATTTTAGGATAACTTGAGATTGTTTGTCACTTACTTTTCGCAACTCCAAATTCAGTTTTCCTTGCATGGTATCCCGACAACAGAACTCTAAACCATTAGTTGTCGGTGCGCGTAGGGGTGTACCTGATAGATGCGTTGTTCCTGCCAATTCAACCTCGTAGTTTAGATTTTTAGCTTGCATTTGCCATCTACCCCAAGGTTGAATTTGCCATTTTACTTGAGAATTCCAAGGCACAAATTCATAAAATTTACCTTGATAATGCACTCCAATCATGGCTACAGATTCCATCCACCACAAAACACCGCGTCTACCACCACCAGCGGTTAATGCTAAGTCAGGTTCACCGTCAAAGCAATTACAGTTTAGCCAAAACCATTTTTGCGGAAAAGCCCCACCCCAATTTTTTTCTGCGTAGGCTGGTGCGTTGGTAAATTGATAGATTTTGCCATTCCAGTCTATCCAGCCACTAGCCAAACCGTGCGCCATCAAAATTTGCCAGCCAGGTTCAAAAATCTGTAAAAATGATAGCCAGCCAGCAGTTGATTGCTGAAGGCTATTTTGATTTCCCCAACCATATACTGGTTGAATTTCATATAACCAACGGCAATAAAAACCCGTTGCAGGATCACGAATTATTCCTTGGTTTAAGGTGGCTGTAGCTTGATAACCCTCTTGAATATGTTGTTCAAACTCTGCGCTTAGGAGGTATAGAGGTTGAGTATTGAGGTTAGTTTTACCCCAATGTCCTAAAGCTAATACATCTCGACTAGCCCAAAATGTTTCCACATCTGGGAAAGTGCGGCATAAATATTGATCATCGGGGCCGAGAATTTGGGCTGCACCACCACTATAAGGTTGACCACCAATTGGGTCTTCAATTGAATACATAAAGGCGAAGGTTTGTCCGCAGTCTGGCAAAGTTACACGATAATACCAACCTTCAAAAAAACGGCGACTACTACCATCCCAATGATACCCAATGTGTGGTGTTTGAGAATTTACGGGTAAGGAAAACATCTGTATAAATACTTGCTAATTAACTATTTTTTAGTATGAGCGATCGCCTGTAAACAAGCTTGAACATTTTCAGGCAACAGCTAATAACAGCATATATCTACCCGAAACTAATTCTTTTGGCAGATGATAAACTCCCAACTTTAGATAGAACCATCTGTGCAATTACAGAGGGTATGCTGAATATCATTAAAAGCTAAGTAAAAAAAAGAACGCAAATTTATTTGGTTCTTGTCAGATTAGTATTGCAATTTCTTTTGTCGTCAGAGTTTAGCTTTTTTAGTACAGATTTTAGGAGTGTAATTAATAGTATGACTAATTCAGGCGATCGCGAAACTCATAACAACGAAACCAGACAAGAATCTTACACAGATAATTACGGTAACACTCACACTAACCTGACACGCACCAGTGAAACAGTTAACAACAATCCCAACAATGTCAATTCTTATCGAAATGGTTATGCAAATGGTCGAGAAATTGAGCGTAACTACCAGCAAGCTAATTTAGCCGCCCGTGATAATGATAATGCTTCTCGTGGCTTACTGTTAGGGATTTTGCTCACCTCTCTAGCTGGTTTAATTGTTGGTGCATTCTGGTACTTTAATCAACCCAGAGAAACCGTAGTTAACGAAACTCGACCAATAGTGAATCCTTCACCTAACAATAATCTTCCCACTCCCCAACCACAACAAACCACAATCATCGAAAGAACCAGAGAAGTACCTGTTGTAGTTCCTCAACAGCAAGTTCCATCTGTAAATGTACCTTCTCCACCAGACATTAATATAACTGTTCCACCTCAACAGCCTGTAACTTCAGGAACACAAACCACTCCTCCAAAAGATAATCCTGCTCCAGTGGACAATAGTCCAGCTAATAAGACATCAAATACTGATTCTTCTACCACTGGTGATACTAGTACAGATAAGAGTAACTCTCGCTAATAATTGCCATAGTTGTAGAGGCGTTGGAATAAAACGCCTCTATTTTATTGTCTTTGATTATCTTCATACTTTTGATAGTTGCTGAGACTCTTCTGTGGATAGAGTTTTTCGAGATAGCTTAACATTTACTATATTTTGTGTTGTAAATAGTTTATTTAAAAGAGAAATAATTTAAAAACCTTACCTAGATAAATTAACTACGAAACATATCAATAAAATTATTTTTTATTAAATAAACTTCGGTTATGAATTATCCATCAGGTTTAATGCCAGATTAACTAGATGCGATCGCATCTAGTTAATCTCATTCAAGTCGCCCCAAATATAGTTTTACCAACAAAAATCAGCACTAAAACAATTGCGGGGACTGTTTTTGATGCTTTGATTAACTTAATGGATAGCTTACGTAACTTCAACAAAGCACGTACCGCTATTCAGCATCGAGATATGAGAAAATATTCTTGGGAGCGATTACGCTTAAACTTCTATTGATTTCTGGTAAAGGAGTTTAGCTAAATCTGAGAACTTTTAATTCTGTTTGTTTTTGTATAACGCACCACCTTTTCTGGCGGTGCGTTAAGTGTTTAACCTAAATTTTTGCAGAGTAAATCATCCCTAAATCCAGAAAAATTCAGCATTAGAGACATATTACGGTATGTTTATCCAAAAATATTTCTTCTGTTAGAGGCTCATCCTCTTGATCAGTCCCTTGTAAAATATTGGCAGCAATCAATAAATCCTACAGAACCAAACTAAAAAATCATTATGCGCTTACTACATACAATGCTGCGGGTAGGGAACCTAGAAGAATCATTGAAATTTTACTGTGATCTCCTAGGAATGAAATTACTCCGGAGAAAAGATTATCCAGGGGGAGAATTTACCTTAGCTTTTGTTGGCTACGGTGATGAAAGTGATCATGCAGTTATTGAATTAACGTATAACTGGGGAGTGGAAAAGTACGAATTAGGTAACGCCTACGGTCACATTGCGTTAGGAGTGGATGATATTTATACTACTTGTGAAGCGATTAAAAATCGTGGTGGTAAAGTTGTGCGGGAACCAGGGCCAATGAAACATGGTTCTACAGTCATTGCTTTTGTCGAAGATCCGGATGGATACAAAATTGAACTGATTCAATTGGGTAGTCAAGGATCAGCCGTGAAGCAAACTTCACAAGACCAACTCGTATCGCCATAATTTTGATTACGATTAGGGTGTAAGGTCTTTTTGATTCACAAGACTTACGCAAAAACCTTGTTTGTTGAGGTTGGGTGTAGGGGGTGAGATCTTTTATCCTACGCTACTAATAAGGAGATGCAGCGATCGCATCTCATACTACTAAGTCTTCCACCTTTCCCCAACCCCCAATTTCTTAAATAAAATCCCGCCATTCAAAATCGTAACGATGCAGCCTACAGATCCTAATAAATTTACAGATAAAGCCTGGGATGCAATTGTTAAATCTCAGGATATAGTTCGTGGTTATAATCAACAACAATTAGACGTTGAACATTTAATTATTGCCCTTTTAGAAGAACCCACAAGTTTAGCAATTCGCATCTTAGTACGGGCAGAAATCGACCCCATTCGCTTGCAACAGCAACTAGAAGCTTATACCCAACGTCAGCCCAAAGTTGCTAATAATGACCAGCTTTACCTCGGTCGCACTTTAGATGTGCTGCTTGACCACGCCGAGGAAGCAAGAGTGAAAATGAAAGATACCTACATATCTGTAGAACATATTCTTTTAGGCTTTGCGGAAGACGAACGTGTTGGTCGGCGAATTCTCAAAGGTTTTAATGCTGATAGTGGTACTCTAGAGGCCGCAATTAAAGCTGTGCGTGGTAGCCAAAAAGTGACAGATCAAAATCCAGAATCTCGCTATGAAGCACTGCAAAAATTTGGTAGAGACTTGACAGAACAAGCCAAAGCGGGAAAACTCGACCCAGTTATTGGCCGGGATGATGAAATTCGGCGCGTGATTCAAGTATTATCCCGCCGGAGTAAAAATAATCCGGTTTTGATTGGTGAACCAGGAGTAGGAAAAACTGCGATCGCCGAAGCTTTGGCACAGCGTATCATTAACGGTGATGTCCCGGAATCTCTCAAAAATCGCCAATTAATCTCTTTAGATATTGGGAGTTTAATTGCTGGGGCGAAATATCGGGGTGAATTTGAAGACCGACTCAAAGCCGTCCTGAAGGAAGTTATCGATTCCAACGGACAAATTGTCTTGTTTATTGATGAACTGCATACGGTTGTGGGTACAGGTTCCAATCAACAAGGGGCGATGGATGCGGGAAATTTACTCAAACCGATGTTGGCGAGGGGTGAACTGCGGTGTATTGGCGCAACCACTTTAGATGAGTACCGCAAATATATTGAGAAAGACGCAGCCTTAGAACGCCGTTTTCAACAAGTATTTGTCGATCAGCCGAACGTAGAAAATACTATCTCGATTTTGCGGGGTTTGAAAGAACGCTACGAAGTTCATCACAACGTCAAAATTTCTGATTCAGCATTAGTAGCGGCGGCTACTTTATCAGCACGATACATTTCTGACCGCTTTTTACCCGATAAAGCCATTGACTTGGTAGATGAAGCCGCCGCCCAGTTGAAAATGGAGATTACCTCCAAACCTTCAGAATTGGAAACCATCGACCGCCGCTTAATGCAGCTAGAAATGGAAAAGCTGTCACTAGCGGGTGAAGAAAAAGTTCCTACCCAAACACGGGAACGTTTGCAGCGCATTGAAGAAGAAATTGACACCTTAAAGGTAAAACAGCAAGAATTTAACGAACAATGGCAAGGTGAAAAGCAGTTATTAGAAGCGATTAGTGTTTTAAAGAAAGAAGAAGAAGCCTTGCGGGTGCAAATTGATCAGGCAGAACGGGCGTATGATTTAAATAAAGCTGCCCAATTGAAGTATGGCAAATTAGAAGGCGTACAGCGCGATCGCGAAGCTAAAGAAGCAAAACTTCTAGAACTGCAAAGCCAAGGTTCAACTTTGTTGCGCGAACAAGTCACCGAAGCCGACATCGCCGAAATCGTCGCCAAGTGGACGGGAATTCCAGTTAACCGTTTATTGGAATCAGAACGGCAAAAATTACTGCAACTCGAAAGCCATTTACATCAACGCGTCATTGGACAACACGAAGCCGTCGAAGCCGTAGCCGCCGCCATTCGTCGCGCCCGTGCAGGAATGAAAGACCCCAGCCGTCCCATTGGTTCATTTTTGTTTATGGGGCCGACTGGAGTAGGTAAAACTGAACTAGCCCGCGCATTAGCACAGTTTCTCTTTGATTCTGATGATGCTTTGGTACGCCTAGATATGTCCGAGTATATGGAAAAACACTCGGTTTCCCGGTTAGTTGGTGCGCCTCCGGGATATGTTGGTTACGAAGAAGGCGGTCAACTTTCCGAGGCGGTGCGCCGTCATCCTTACTCAGTGGTGCTGTTGGATGAAGTCGAAAAAGCTCATCCCGATGTGTTTAATATTTTGTTGCAAGTACTGGATGATGGGAGAATTACTGATTCTCAAGGTAGAACAGTAGATTTTCGCAATACTGTAATTGTCATGACCAGTAATATTGGCAGTGAACACATTTTAGATGTGTCTGGTGATGATTCTAAATATGACATGATGCGGAACCGAGTAACAGATGCACTGCGATCGCACTTCCGCCCCGAATTTCTCAACCGTGTCGATGATATTATCCTGTTCCATACCCTCAGCCGTTCCGAAATGCGTCACATCATCCGCATTCAACTCAAGCGTGTTGAGAACTTGCTAAAAGAGCAGAAAATCTCCTTTGAAATCACCCAAGCAGCTTGTGATTACTTAGTAGAAATGGGTTATGATCCAATTTATGGCGCACGTCCCTTAAAACGAGCAATTCAGCGAGAAGTCGAAAATCCCATCGCCACTAAATTATTAGAAAATACATTTATTGCTGGCGATACCATCCTGATTGATAAAGATGAAGATAATTTGACTTTTAACAAAAAAGTTACTGTGAAAGTCTCAGTTCCACAGGTAATCACATAAGCATTTAATCTGCATTAATACAGTTGGAAAAACCTCTCTTACGCCAGTCGCTTCTCTCCGAGACGCTACGCGTAGCTTGTTTCCCCGTAGGGGTACAAGTCGGGAAACCTTCTGATAGTGCTGGGTTCCCTGTATTGTAGCCAGTGGCGTAGAGGCGGCAAAAGCTGAATATTTTTGTTTTAAAAAAACATTGTCAATATCAGCCCAAAATTAGGTAAAATATAATGCCATTGCGCCAGCAGTTCTCATGACCTCATCTGCCTCGTTTGATACATTAGAGTCTCTGCAATCGGATATCGCTGACTTAATCGATCGCTTACCGACGTTAAAACATCGACAATTTATCCAACAGGCACTTGCCACTGTCATCCGTTTGGCTGATAGTGACATTGATCGTCTTGATTGGAAGATACTATCCTCTGCTTTAGCGGATATGGAGCTAGGATTTGAGTTATTTTACAACTACCGACATGTACGTAAAGTAACTATCTTTGGTTCTGCCCGTTTATCACCAGAAACACCAGAGTACCAAATGGCGCTGGAATTTGGTCGCGCTGTAACTCAGTTGGGTTTTATGGTGATGACAGGTGGCGGTGGCGGGATTATGCAAGCTGGTCATGAAGGCGCAGGGCGAGAAAATTCCTTTGGGTTAAATATTCAGTTACCCTTTGAACAGCAAGCGAACCCGATTATTGAAGGTGATCCAAAGCTGATTCACTTTAAGTATTTCTTCACCCGCAAACTGTTTCTCCTCAAAGAAAGTGATGCAGTTGCGTTGTTTCCTGGTGGTTTTGGGACTCAAGATGAAGCTTTTGAGTGCATGACTTTAAGTCAGACTGGCAAATTTGGCCCTGTACCTTTAGTTTTGATTGACCATCCAGGTGGAGATTATTGGCGGTCTTGGAGTGATTATATTGATCGACAACTGGTGCAGAAAGGTCTTGTGAGTCCAGAAGACCCTAGCCTTTACATGGTGACAGATAACCTAGAAGTAGCTTGCAATGCGATCACCGATTTTTATAAGGTTTATCACTCCAGCCGCTACGTGAGTAATCAGTTGGTGATTCGCCTAAATTGCGATTTATCAAATGCAGAGGTAGAACAACTGAATGCTGATTTTAGTGACATTCTCGTAAAAGGCAAAATTGAAAAAAGTCAAGCTTTGCCTCAAGAAGCTCAAGATGAAACTTTAGAATTACCTCGGTTAATTTTGCACTTCAATCAACGAGATTTGGGGCGATTATATCAGATGATTGCCACTATTAACCAAATGGGCAGACCTTCCCAACAGGAGATAGCCCATCCAGAAAGAAAGTAGTATCAAGACTTATTGATTAACATTGTGCGTCACTTGTTAATCTTCAGAAAGTTTTGCAAAGCTTGTCTACAAATCAGCTATTTGTGAGGAGAAGGAGTTTACCAATGACACTACGCGATCGCGTTCAAGAACTACTTGATTTTCAAAAAACAAATCCAACTACAGCGCAAATATACGAAGAGTTTTATGATGAAAATGTTGTTGTTCAAGAGAATTTACAACCACCACGAGTTGGACGCGCACTAAGTATTGAACGGCAAAAACAAATGAATGCCAATGTCAAAGAAGTACATGATTTCAAAATTGGTGCTGTACTGGTAGATGGCGATCGCTCAGTTATTCAAATGCGAATTGAAGTAACTACCGTTGATGGTTATCGCATTCTCATTGAAGAATTAGGTTTACAAACGTGGAAGGATGGAAAAATAATTCACGAACAGTATTTTTATGATCCTGTTAATATTCAAGGCAAGACTAAAGAAATTAACGAAATACATTAAATTTCTAGTAGAGACACGAAATTTCGCGTCTCTACATCTGTTGGAATAGCGAAAAATAATTTAGAACTGCTCACTAACAATGAATATTATTAATCACTAAAGCTTATTCAATGCTTGTTGAACAATTTTCCGAACAATTGAATTTTCATCTTCTAAGCATTGATTAAGTGGTTCCACTGCTCGTAAATTTCCTAAATTGCCTAGATTTAATGCTGCTGCACCACGAACCCTAAAGTCTTCATCTTTGAGCATTTCAATTAGGGCTTTCACAACTCGCTCATCATTCATTTTTGCCAGAGCGTAAACAGCTGTTATTCGCACATCTGCATTCACATCCTGCAAAATACTGATCATAGGTTCAATAGCTCTTGTATCTACGCGTTCTCCCAGGTAATAAATAGCACTTTTACGTAGCCAGTTATTTTCATTTGCTAATGTCAAAATTAATAAATCGATCATCAGCGGATTTGTAATCTTCGCGATCGCGGAAAGAGTGTTTGTTTGGATGCGACTTTCAGAAGCTTGCAGCAACTGGGTTAATATTTCCAGCAAATCGGGATGTTGACGGGTAAGAAGAGTTTCGATAACTTGGTGAGTTGCTTGCTCGGAACGTAGCCAATCTCTGTTAATGGCTTGTAATAAACCTTCCCGATCTCTGAGAAATTCCACCAAAATATCTGTAGTTCTAGAATCATCAATGAGCCGTAAAGCATGAACCACAGCTAATTGGACGTGAGGGAAACTAAAAGCATCTCTGAGAAAACTACCATTGCTGCGAAAAACAGCAATCAGAGGTTCGATAGCTCTCACATCGCCAAACTTGCCTAATGCTGAGGCGATCGCACCACAAGCGGTAGACTGATTCTCATGACTCAATGCTTCAATTAACGGTTCAATCGCTTTGGTATCGCCAAATTCTGCTAACGCCCATGCTGCTTTAGTTCGCACAAAAAAATCTGAGTCTTGCAAACACTGAATTAGCGGTTCAACTGCTCGACTATCTCCCAACTTTACCAATGATTCAATTGCATTCGTTCTGACTTTACCAGAGGGATGGCTTAAAGCCTGTAGAAGTGGCTCAACTGCTCGAATATCGCCTAATTCACCTAACTTTTTTGCCGCCAGAGCATGACCAGCGTTGTCATAGAGTATATTTTGTAAACCAATTACTAACGGTTCCGCACCAACTTGATTAACTAAACCCAAATTCGCTAAATTATCTAATGTATTAGCTGCCATTGCTTGCAACATCCCAGCATCAGGACTCAATGGCGCAGCTTGCAAAGCCTGGATTAATTCTTCCAGTGCATTCGGGTTAGACAAATCAACTTCACTAGCAACTGTTGGCGGCTCAGGATTGTATGATTCATTCGTAGTCGATGTTTCTCTGCCCCGATAGTTATACTTACGATGAATTTCTGCAACTTTTTGTTTGTCTTCTTTTATGTATCCTTCATCATCAAAATAATAAGCACCAGTTTCGTAACACTCTGCTGTAGCCAGCATTAAATCTGTCAAACTATCCCAGCGAATTTCTTTAATACAACCCTCTGGATCGATGAACCAAATAGGTGCAGAATCTTCTCCTGTAACAACAGCGTACCTATAATCACCATTAAAATCTAATATCGTTAGCCAGTGCGGATTCCAATCAAAGCCCCAACTTAAAAAGTCTGCATACCATTTCAACGCCTCTTGCAAAGAGAAAAAGTTGTCAAATTTAGGAACTATATAGCCATATTGGCAACCATTATGCCACCCGTAAAACTCGTATAATTCTTCTGGTAATCGATAAGGAAAATTTTCAACAATTGCGTCTATTTCTTGGCGAGTTAGTCCAGGCGCTAAACTCAAAGCAAATTCGGGTTGATTTTTGACTAACCAAGTCTCAATTCTATCCAGCGCATCTGTTAAAAGTGACATAAAAATTCCGGTGAGTGTATCTATATAATTCCCCAACTAAAACTGCGAAAAACTATATCAGAAAAGCAAAATTTTTTATAACTAATTTGGAAATATTTGAGCTTAAATGATTAAGGCATTGCTATAAATATTAGTGTTTGCCATCTAGACTCAGATTAAAATAATCAATTACAGAAGTTTGTGTTTATTAAAACCACCATCCTGTACTCTTCTCTGTGCCTCTGCGTGAAACCAAAAAGATGTAGTTTATTCATATAAAGGTAGTAGGAATTGTCAAGTCAAATAAGTCACAAATGTAAATTTATTCTACCTACTACCAGATTAGGAATAGACCAGTTATGATTACCCAATGCTGATGAGCATAAAAAAGCCTGTATATTAGCACAGTAAATCACAAATCACATCGTAGAAAATGGGGAGTAAGAAATGCTGGAATTATTGAGTTCAGGTTTGGTTTCTCTGTGGCTGGAAATGGCCGGAGTCGAAATCAAGCCTTCTGATGCTTTAGAAGCATTGGCTGGGCAAGTAAATCCTGGCTTGGTTCTGGCTTCTGATCCCAATCCCACTGGGGTGAATACAGTCCAACAATACCTACAAGGATTAATTAAATCTAAGTTAGTCGCCCAAAATTTAGCCGAAAGCCAAGGAATTTGGTTACAGTCGGGGCCAATACTCATGGCTAATCACGAAGGTACAACACCTTTACCAGCAGCTTCTTTAACTAAAATTGCTACTTCTTTGGTATCTTTGAAAACTTGGGGGCCAGACCACCAATTTGAAACTTTGATTGGGACTACTGGGCCTGTAGTTAATGGTGTATTGCAAGGTGATTTGGTCATTGCTGGTGGTGGCGACCCGATGTTTGTGTGGGAAGAAGCGATCGCCCTTGGTAATACACTCAATAAAATGGGTATTAAGCAAATCAAGGGAAATTTACTCATTACAGGCAATTTTGCCATGAATTTCCAGCGCCATCCCCTACTGGCTGGTCAAATGGTCAAGCAAGCCCTAAATCATAAAGTTTGGACTCGTCCAGCGAATTACATTTACTCCATCATGCCCAAAGGCACACCCAAACCAGAAGTTGTGATTACAGGTGCTGTTAAAGCTGTCCCTCAACCACCGCAACAAACTTTGCTAGTGCGGCACAAATCTTTACCCTTGCGCCAATTGCTAAAAGAAATGAACGTTTATAGCAATAACGAAATGGCCGAAATGCTGGCAGAATCTGTTGGGGGAGCAAGTGTAGTACAATCAACGGCTGCCTATATGGCGAGAGTTCCTGAGTCAGAAATTCAATTAAT
This sequence comes from Nostoc sp. PCC 7107, assembly GCF_000316625.1. GTDB lineage: Bacteria > Cyanobacteriota > Cyanobacteriia > Cyanobacteriales > Nostocaceae > Nostoc_B. The sequence continues at coordinate 2,040,767 of NC_019676.1, forward strand.
CAATGGTTCGGGACTCGGACAAGAAAACAGGATTTCCCCTAGGGCTGTTTGTGCAATGTTAATGGCAATTCAACAGCAAGCCTCTGCTCATGACCTGAATTTAGCAGATTTGTTTCCCATGTCTGGGTTTGATCATCGAGGAACACTACACAGCAGACACATGCCAGTCGGGACTGTGATGAAAACTGGCACTCTTCGTGATGTGAGTGCTTTAGCTGGTGTTGTGCCGACACGCGATCGCGGTTTGGTTTGGTTTGCTATTCTCAACCGTGGCCCCTTTGTATCTAATTACCGTCTAGAACAAGATAAGTTGTTGCAAAATCTGGTCAAACAATTAGAAGTTGTTCCCGCAGTTCCCACAGCGATTACTCCCCACTCACCAGCGAACTCTTTACCCGAACTAGGCGCGACGAGTCGCAACGAAATTTTGTTTAGAGGTTAGGTTCTAGAATAACGTAGAGCATATTTTTTGTTATCTTCAGCCGATCAAAAATTTGCTCTACGGATAAATCTAAGTTAATTTTTTGGAGTATGGGTGCGATCGCAAATGAAGCTTGCAGAGTCATTAATTCTCATTACCAGCCCATATCAACAGTTTTCTGCCAAAAACATATTTACCATACCAATCTTTTTCGTTCTTTACTACCTTTTTCAGAGTTTGGAATTTTTCTTGTTGACTTTCATCATTTTTTGTCTCTTCTTGCAATTGTAAAGCTCTCTCAAGAACTTGCTTGATTGATTCTTCCATCGGATCATGTTTACCACTTGTGTAATCTTGGTTTTCTTCTAGCTTTTCCCAATCATGGCCACCCTTCATCTTTGGCAAAGCAGTAACTTGTTGGATGAGTCCATCTACATTTTTATTTCCCTCTTTCCTATGAATTATGTCAACACTTTCACTAACTCTGACAAGATCACCTGTCTCAGAATTACCGCCAATTCTGATCTGCTGTAGTCCGCTGGCAAAATTAATAGTCACTGGTTTACTTTCAAGATGTTTAACAACATCTTTGGGAGTATCTTTTAACTGACCTTTCGACCCAACTCCGGCAGAAGCTATGTAAGCATTTATGTTCCCAACGATATTACCAATCTGAGTCGTCATATCGTTTATCATGCCATCGATCACACCCTTAATATCATTATTTGCATCTATGTGTGTCAGAGCATATATCGTTTCACCATCCGCGTTACTAGCAGACATAGCCAATCCAGTGCAAGTTGCGGCTCCTGTTGTCACCAACCCATTGATTTCATTGAAGCTTTTTGTGACATGATAATAGCTTTGAGGCACAATGATATCATTAGCCATTACGTTTTTATCATTGTTACTCAACTTATTTTCCGCCTTGGCTGCTATTTCACAGTCTGCTTTAAACTGCTCTAGCGTTACTTGCTCTTTATAGTCCTCATAGTCTTTATATCCTTGAATTATTACCGTCCTCTCAATAGCTTGTTGGACGAAACGCCACATTCTTTTATATTGCTTTGCAACCTCACCTTCCTCATCATCCGTAATTCTTTGAATTTGTTTTTCGGCTCTGCTAACAGATAATATTTCTGCATCTGCTGATTTTTGGACTTTTCCTGAACCAGTTTGCTGCACTACATGAGTCAATTCATGGGCAATTAATTCCTGTCCGCCTCTACTTCCAGGATCATAAGTTCCTTGGCGAAAGAAAATATCTCGACCTGTTGTAAACGCTTTCGCCTGAATTGATTGATTCATTTGGTCAGACTGAGCATCTGTATGAATTTTGACACCACTAAAATCAGCACCGAAAGCTTGTTCCATTGGCTGTTTGATAGTCTCTGCTAGTGACTGTCCGCCGCCTTTTGATCTTTGAATAGAAGCTTCTAAATCTGGTGTTGCACTAGTTTCGTCTGCATTTGATAGCCGTTGTATGAGAGATTTTTTTCTCAGTTCTTCTTCTGGTTGTAACTGTGGCTGTACTGGTGGAGTTTCTGGTGAATTTATTCGTTCCACCACATCCGCGGCTAGTCTGTCAGCTTCTTGCTCATATTTATCCCCTGGTTCACCAATACTAAGTTTCATCTGGATTCTTGGTGCTGGTGGCGGTTGATAGCCAGGGGGAAAAAGTGGGATATTGGCGAAGTTGTTCCCAGATGTTTCAGTGCTGGTTGATTTAGCTTGTAAATCTGCTGGTGATTGTTCTGATTCTTCAGTTTGCGGCTGGATGACAAAGCGACGGGGTGCAAATTGATTTGCTGGTACATCAGAGTGATTTGCAGGAGTTTTCCCTGTTCTGTGTTGTCGCTTATACATTTTTCTCCTCAAGATATTTTTGTGCCAGCAAAAAACCTGCCGTAGTTTTGCGACAGAGGTATTGTAAAATTTTGGCACTATCTTACTGAAGATTAATGGCGATCGCCACAATCAATACTATTGTTTACATAGATTGCATCTTCAGCCAACTAAAAACCTGCTCTACTGACAGAGTTATGTCAATTTCTGGTAAATTTAATAAGCGATCGCTACCTTGTAATAATTCTGGTTGTTGATTAGGATGAAAAACTATAATTGCGCGATCACTACTATTGATACTATTGTTTCCCAAAAAAGCGATCGCTTTTATTCTCGCATCCTACACCGATGATTGGTTATGAGCTTGCAGTTTTTCGACACCATCCCTCTAGCATCTGTTCCTTTTTGAATGTCTGCACTGAGCGAAATACTGCACCTCCACCCTTTCCTTGTTCTGCTTCCGTTTTCAAATGTCCGCAGATCAATTGTGAGTCATTCTTATCACTTTCAAAGTGAAAATGAGCATACCATGCGTCAAAATAAATACTTTTATTAGGATTTTTAAATCCCGTAAATTCGATTCGATACGAATCTAAGAAGTTATTCTTGTCTAGTTTTTTCCTTGTCTGTGTTTGGATAACTCGGTTTACTTGACCATCTAAACTCAAAGTTTTTAAAGTATCAATGCCTGGTGTCTTTTGTTTTAGCTTGTCCCATCTCTCCTGATTTTCCTTGTCAATTTTATTTTGCCGCTTTTTGTCCAGATCATTTTGCAATTCTTTAGCACCACTCTTAACTAAAATGGCATCCATTTCCTGTGCTGAATAAAATGTTTTAGCTTCCTGAAATTCCTCAAGCTTTTTGAAAGCTTTGATCATCCGCTTCATCATTTCTAAAGTTTCGCAATATGGCTCTAAATGCTGGGTTTTTACCGTTTCTAATTCATCTTTACTTGTTTGCCAATTGGTCTTTAATAGTGTATCAATTGTATCTTGATCAAAAAGTTTGATCTTCATCGTTTGAACTACCATTCTCTGAGCCGAAAAGGAAGAAAACGATTCTTGACCCAATACACCTATACCGTTCTGCTGCACTACATGGGTTAATTCATGGGCTAGTAACTCTTGTCCACCCTGGCTCCCTGGGTCGTATTCACCCTGGCGAAAGAAAACATCTCGCCCTGTTGTAAAGGCTCTCGCTTGAAGGGATTGATTCAATTGGTCAGACTGGGAATCAGAATGAATCCGCACACCACTAAAATCAGCGCCAAATGCCTGTTCCATTGGTTGTCGGATGCTTTCTGTTAGTGGCTGTCCGCTACTTCTGGCTTGTTGTATCGACTCTTCTAAATCAGGTGTTGCAGTCATTCCCCCTGCACTAGACAAACGTTGCACTATGGGTTTCATTTGCAGTTTGTCTTCATCTTCAGGCATTTCTTGGCGTTGAATATTACCTGAGATTGATTTCATTTGCAGTTCGTCTTCATCGCCTGTTGATTCCTGACGCTGAACTTTATTCACTCTCAGGTGCATTAATTCGCTGCACTACATCTGCTGCTAATCTGTCCGCTTCTTGTTCGTATTTGTCACCAGCCTGGCCGATGGTGAGCTTCATTTGAATGCGTGGTGGCTGGGGTTGAGTGACATTGCTAGGAAATACGGATATATTTCGCAAGTTGTTGCCAGATTGCTTTTTCTTATCTGATTGAGTCTGTAAATCAGGCGTTTGGTTGTTGGTTATTTCTTCGGCTTGCGGCTGGGCGACAAAACGGCGTGGTGCGAATTGATTGGAGGTTAAGATTTCAGCAGAATTTGTAGAAGTCTTTTTTGTTTTGTACTGTCTTGTATACATTTACTCAACACTCCAATCTTTTAAAATAGTGGTTTGTTGTCCAGACTTAGCTAGTATCAATTTTGGCATTAACTTGAGGATATTAGTTTAGCGATCGCCACTACTATTCACGGTGTCAAACCCAGCCTTTCACTTCAGCATCTGTCAATTGTCGTTCTAATTTGGTGTACTCACTTTTAGCTGCTTGTAAAAGATGTTTCATCTCTACCGCGTCTCCGCTATCGGCTGCTAAAAAGGCGGCGTTGAGAGCGATGTTGCGAATATTACCGCCCGATACATTTAACTTGGCTAATTTACTCGCATCTAAATCTTGAGTAGGTGTTTGACGTGGAAAGACACGTTGCCAAATCTCGGTGCGCTGGGTGATATCGGGGAAGGGAAACTGGACGACAAACCTAATCCGACGCAGAAATGCTTGATCTAAGGAAGCTTTTAAGTTGGTGGTGAGAATTGCTAAACCCCGGTAAGATTCCATCCGTTGGAGTAAGTAGCCTACTTCAATATTGGCATGGCGATCGTGGCTGTCTTTTACTTCGCTACGTTTACCAAATAAAGCATCGGCTTCATCAAATAATAAAATTGCCCCGCCGGCTTCGGCTGCATCAAATACCCGCCGCAAGTTTTTCTCGGTTTCACCAATGTATTTACTCACCACTTGGCTTAAATCTATGCGGTATAAATCTAGACGCAATTCATGGGCAATTACTTCTGCGGCCATTGTCTTACCAGTACCACTAGCACCTGCAAATAAGGCACTAATACCTAAACCACGCCCACCTTTGTTGCCAAATCCCCATTTTTCATAAACTTTCGTCCGTTGGCGCACATGGGCAGTAATATCACGTAATACTTGGCGTTGTGCTTCTGGTAATACTAAATCATCCCAAGTTGCACTAGTTTCCATTGGTTGGGCTAATTCATCCAGACGAGATCGCGCTTGAAAACGGCAAGTATCCCATAAAAGAGTGCTGAGTTCTTCTACTTCTTTGGCCTTTTGACTTTTGACTTTTAACTTGCCTTTGGCTTCTGCACAAACTGTTTGAATAGTAGAGGCGTTGAGGCTGAAGTGGGAAACTAGTTTATCTACATGGCCATTGAGACTAGTGGCTGCTTCGCCTAAAGTATTTTGCCAGATGATCTGTTGTTCTGTGATGTTGGGTTTATGAACGTCGATCGCAATTAGGGAACGTTGGAGCGATCGCTTTCTTTCCAAGCTAGTAATAATTAAGGGACTAGTAATACTCGTTATCAAACGCGCGATCGCATTTTCTTTGGCTGGCTCTGTATAATCTACTTCATCACAATCTAATAGCAAGACGCTATTGTTGAGCATTGATTCTCTTTCCCACAGGCGTAGCAAGTCGTTCATTTCGTTCTGACGCAAATTAGTAATTGCCCCAGCCGACATTTGATGTAAATTGAGATTTAGCAACTTGCAAGCTGTGGATGCGATCGCTTTTTTGCTGGCGATTTCATCTCCACATAACTGGATAATTGGTAATGCTGTTTGTGTTTCGATCCAAGTTGTGGCTAATTGTTCGACTAACTGCTGATGAGATGGGACAATTTCGCTATCAGGGATTACCACAGGTTGCACAATACTTTGTAATCTTTCATCTACGTGATTCAAGCCCAGCAAATAATGCAAAATCCGTTCATCAACTCGCAAATGACTCAGATTCAGGACAGAACCTTCACTAATTTGGATTAACTGCCACTTTCGCAACGGTGCAGTTGGTATCAAAGCATTGCAGTGAGGTTGCGGTAAGCTGGCTTTGGCTAACATAAAGGTTGGGTAGGGTTTTCCTAAACTACCTTGAGCATTGGCACATAAAATACCCCAGTTAGCATCTAATTCCATACCAACGCAGAGTAACAAAATGTGACTCTCAAATTCTGATAAACCAAAAATTTGACAGAGAGTGTGAAGGGCTGGCGGGGAAAGGTTGGGAAAATGAGGATTGCGGTTTTCTTTAGGTTCTTCAGCTAGTAAAGCCTGGCGAACTATATTTAGTGCATTGATTAAGTAATCATAGTTGGCTGATTGCCATTCATAGTTCTGAGTTAATAATTTATTTTCCATAGAAAGTTTGATTAGTTGAAAGTTGTATTTTTTAACACATGAAAATACAGGTTTTTTCAGAGGATACTTCAGAAATTAAGCGATCGCTATTACAGGCCCGATATAACTTTCATAAGTGGGACTATGAGGATCTGTATCAACTGAAAGTAAACTTTCTGCACCATCAACAACTAGGCGGACTAAATAGTTTCCAGGTAAACAATCAGTAATCGCAAAGGTAATAGAATTGCTATTGTTGCGGCGATGCTTAGTTTGTTCGTAGGAATATCCGGTAAATTGGGTGAGGGAAAGTTCTGTTAAAACTAAAGTGACTTGTTGTGTTTTCTCAATTGTGAAGTTAACTATAACGTTGACATCCGCCGATCGCAGGTCGTTACCTCTGCCATGTAAATTAGATACAGTAACTTCTTGAATTGTTGGGCGCAGTAATATCGGTACAACATTAGAGTTCACACGCTGTTGGGGATGAATTACCTGTAAACTCTGGACACCAGCCCGTAATGATTCTGTAGGTATGCGAGAAAGATCCAAAGTAATTTGCTTTTCGGTAACAGTTTGAGGAATTATAGTAACCTTACCAAGACGGATTTGAGTAATCTCTGCGTTTAAGTTGTTACCTTGAATTAATAAAGTACTGCTGGCGAGAATTAATGGGGTTGCTGTGCTTTGGGTTTTCCAGAGTTTGGCTAGTTCTTCAGCTACCTTAATGTGAGCGATCGCCGGTTGATATGGTGTAATATGACGCTGAATATTGCGGACAGGTAAGGGTTTTTTCGGGATGTCACCGCTATCAATTAAGATGACACTGGCTTTATAACCTAATGACAATGAGTATGGTGTTTGAAAAAATACCGTCCATATTTTGGAAATTTCTTCGATATTCATATCAACGGGAGAAATTGTAATCGCTTCCACTTGTTCGGCTAAATTAGAATCGGCTAAAAATGTAAAAGTTGAATCGGCTACTGTTTCCCGAATCATCTCTTGGGTGATAATCGATTTGCTATTGAGTGTGCTGACAATGCTACCCATGAGGCGCTGCGGTTCCAATTCCACATCGTTACCGTAACAGGTGATCAAGTAGTACAAATCTAAACCTGTTTGCGATCGCTTAATATATTTATCTTCGGAATGGCGTTGTCTTAAATCAGCACTGCGCCAAGCACTATTAAGCAAAACATCGTAAAGATAAATGTTTACTCCTGCTTCTGGTGTAGCATTATTCAGGCGATCGGGTCTCACAGTTGTCACCCGCGCACCATCCACGTCTACTTGAACGTTGACTTGCAATGTTCTTTGCAAAGTTGCGGTGATTGTAGCGATGGCTAAATAGTTACTCATTTTTATAGTGCTGAGTGCTGAGTGCTGAGGAGCCAGTGTGTTGGGCGGCTCTGCCGACTTGAAGCAACTGGCGTTGCTGAGTGAATTGTTATAATGTTATGTGATAAAAAGAGTTCGGCAGAATTATTAAAGTGTTTCCGAGTTAAAAGAAGTGATTTTAATTGAATAATATTACACAACTTGTCTCTCAACATTTTTCTGATAAACTCCCTTTTATTACTTAATCAAATACTCAGCACTTTCAACTCAGCACTAAATTATGGAGAAACTAAACCAAGTTTTAAAGCTTTGACAATTGCTTGAGTACGACTGGTGACACTTAATTTGTCAAAAATAGCTGTTAAGTGGGCTTTAACTGTGGCGACTGTAATATATAAATTGCCAGCAATTTGTTCGTTAGAGGCACCTTGAACTAACCAATTTAATACTTCTTGTTCTCTTTCAGTCAGATGAATAGAACTATGATTAGAGTTTAATGAGTGTCCTGTGTAGTAGTGAAATAATCTAAAAAATGCCGTTGCTACATCCGGCGGTAAATAAACTTGATGATTAATCACAGTCGTAATCGCTTCACACAATTGAGTTGCTAATTGGTCTTTAAATACATAACCACAAGCACCTGCTTGCATAGCACGAAATATCCATTCATCTTGCTGATGAGCCGATAGAATTAATACTTTACCGTTATAAGATAATTCCCCTAAACGTTGCAGCGCCATAATGCCATCTTCTGGGGGTAATTCTAAATCTAGTAATATTAAAGCGGGATGTTGTTCAGCAGTTAATTTCACCGCTTGTTCAACAGATGCTGCTTCACCAACAACATTTAAACCTAGACCACTACTATTAGTATAAAAATTTAATAAGGTGCGTATACCTTTACGAAAATGTGGTTCATCATCGACCAGTAGAACAGAGATGACCTCTTTTTTAGTATTCATGGTAGTTTACCTGGTGTATACAAGAGAATTCAGGAGTCTGAACTTTGGCAGTTTGAATCAACAGACTATCTGAAACTATGAAAAGCTTGCAGTATAAGTCTTATTTCTTTTTACTTTTGCCTTTTTACTTTTGCCTTTTATAGGGTAATGTAAAGGAAAATTGTGCGCCACCTTCTGGGAGATTTTCTGCCCATAAGTTACCTTGATGTGCCAGGATAATTTTTTGGGCGATCGCTAATCCTAAACCTGTACCACCTAAACGGCGAGAATAATAAGGCTTAAATATTTGCTTCAATTCCTCTGGCGCAATTCCCGAACCGCGATCGCCAATCTCAATTAGCACTTCATTACTGTAGGCGTACCAATTGCAAGTTATTGTCCCGCCACGATGACTAAAATGAATTGCATTGGATAATAAATTATCAAATACCTGTTTCATCTGCCAGTTATCGACTGTCACATACACAGGTTTCTCAGGATAGTTAATCTTTAATTCTTTTTCTTTTAACAAATGTTGTAAAGTTTTAATACATTCACCAATAATTGTTTGCAAATTGTGTTGTTTAAAGTTTAAATTTGCCTGTTGACCACGGTAAAGTAAATCCGTTAATTTAGCGCTGAGTTCATCGACAGTTTGCCGAATTAAGCTGGCTTGTTCTTGTAAATCACCTTGAGGTAATGCCAAGCGGAGATTTTCTGCATAGAGATTAATCAATGCTAAAGGATTTCGCAATTGATGTTCTGCTTGTCCGAGAGCTTGAGATAAAGCCGCAATTTCTTGTTGTTGGCGCGATCGCTCTCTATACATAGCCAAATAATTGCTCAATATTTGAGCATTACTCAGCAGTAAATTTTGCTGTTCATCTGACAGTGATTTGCTAGTACAGATTAATAAATACTCGGCTATTTTCACACTCTGTTTGCTAATTCGACAAACATAGCTATGATAAAAATCCGATGCTGCTAATTCCGTAATTTTGAGAACGGGAAAATCTTCTCGCCACCAAGTTTCTGCTCGCAAAGATGCAAAATCTAAGTTGGAATTTACAGAAACAAAGTTGTTTGTTTGCCAACTTTGTTCTGATAAGTATTCAGCCACTAAATGACGGTTTCCCTTTGCCAAATCGTGATAAACAATCCAGATAGCCACAATCGGTAATAAGGCAGTTAATTGTTGAATAATTAGCTGACAAATTTGGTTAAAATCTGACTCTGGCAGCTTACTCTCCGAATTATTTACCAACAAAGGTAGCGGAAATTGAGAGGTTAATTTTTGTGTAGCCACCCTCATCCTGTTTTACACTCCGAAACACTCTAATAGCTAAGAAGCATTATGGATGCTACTCAATTTCAGATATTTTTTGCTTGGAGAAATTATGATTCTTACTGTATAAATACGGACGAATTTAGCTTACTCCACCCCTTGGGAATTTGGGGATTTTAAAACAATAATTTTACAATATCGACCAAAGTCTAATAACCGCCAGCCAGCTAGATCCCTAAGCTAGAAAGAGTTAGCCCAATAGTGGCAAATCGACTAACAAAAAAGCCTGATTCAAAGGTTTATTTTGTGCTGTCAGCCCTCTGCCTTCCGTAAGTTAGGTAGCAAAGTAGTCACTTTCTGCTGCCTGCATCAGGAACTCTGGTAAGGACGCTTCAACCTCCATAGATTCATGCTGGCGGTAAAAATACACCCGCCAGACTGATTAAGGGAGCATTTCCGTCACCCTGCTGTTGTGTCTTATGATCCCAGCTGCTACCCAGACTTTAGCAAAAATTTTAGCTGGCGGGATTTCCCTGCTCAGTACAGAGCAAATTGATTTCAGCCACCCTGGTGTGGAACAGAATATCAACCCCAGGCTGAATTTATACTGTTACAACATTCAAGAAAGTGTTGAAAAACAACAGTCCAATTGTCAGCAACCAGTAGACAAAAGGAAGTTAGTCTTATTCACACCGAGGTGGTTTGATGTCTCATTTTTGGTGAGTGCTTGGGATTTTACCAGTTTGGGTGAACAGCGTCTCTTGTCTGAGGCTTTAATACTACTTTTGCATCATCACTCATTACGAGAGGAAGTACTAGCTCCAGCACTACGCGGTCATGGCGAATTAGCAATGACCGTTTCTGCTATTCATCCTTTGGACGCTGCGGCTTTGTGGAATGCCCTAGGAGTACCATTACGTCCAGCTTTGTATGTGACATTAACAATTCCCCTGAACCTAGAAAGTTACTCTGTCACTGAATCAAGTTCAGTAGATTGTTCAAAACCAACACAAAAAGTCTGAAGTGTGAAGGCTGAAGTCTGAAATTTCATACTTTATACCTCAGCACTTTAAAAATAGGAAAATCAAGTTTTATGCCAAGATTAGATTATTTTGCACCTGGTGTCTACGTTGAAGAAGTAGACCGAGGTAGTCGCCCAATAGAAGGGGTGAGTACAAATATCGCTGGTTTTATCGGGTTTACAGAAGATGTCCGTGGTGATGCGGAATTATTTAAACCGATGCTAGTGACATCGTGGAACGAGTATCTAGAATATTATGCTAAACAAGGTTCGGACGGCTTCACCGATTTTGATGCCTATTTACCCTTTGCGGTGAATGGTTGGTTTCTCAACGGTGGTGGACGTTGTTGGGTAGCTAGTATCGGCACAAAACTTCCTGGTTCTCAGCCACCACCAGCAGAAGAAACAGCTTTAAAACTGCGTACTACTGGCAACCGCCCATCTTTAAGCTTTGCTTTGAAGCCTGCTGAAGATGACGATAATAGCGGTGCAGAAGGCAGAATTAATGTTTCTGTCACCGAAAGTCAACCGCGTCCACCAGAAAGTCCAGAAGCTGAACCACCTGCAAATACTGGTGAATTTTTCAAAGTTATTATTAGCCGCAATGGGGAAATTCTGGAAGAATACGACAATCTTTCCATGAACCCTCAAGTTGAAGCGCCGCTAGGTGCTTATGCGGTGACAGCTTTGCAAGAGTCGCAGTTTGTGACTGTTGCTGACTTAGAAACACCAGGACAACCGCTGTCGCGTCGTCCTGCAAATGGTACTTACGAAGTTAGTCCACCGCCATTAGTTTCGACTCCTGACCGTTTCCCCAGAGATGTGCAAGGTGTCCGGGACGATCGCACCGGGATGCAAGGTATCTTTGAAATTGACGAAGTTACCATGATTGCTTTCCCTGACTTGATGCGGGCTTATCAAAACGGCATCTTGGATTTGGATCAGGTTCACGGCATCATGGAAGCAATGGTCAGTATGTGTGAAAATACTGCTCCTAACCGGATGGTAGTATTAGACCCACCGCCGTGTAAAGGTGGTGGTGCGCCTGTACCTCCTACCCAGGTGAAGCCCCAGCATATTGCTCAGTGGTTGAGTGCATTTAATCGGCGATCGCAATTTGCCGCCCTCTACTATCCTTGGATTAAAGTCCCCAACCCCCGTAACGGTGGTAGACCGATTTTGATTCCTCCCGCTGGTCACATGTTGGGTGTTTGGTGTCGGACTGATGAAACCAGAGGGGTTTATAAAGCACCTGCTAACGATACACCCAGAGGTGTAATTGGTTTAGCCTACGAAACCAACCTGCGTGAGCAAGAACTACTCAACCCCTTGGGTATCAACTGTATTCGTACCTTCCCCAACCGTGGTATCCGCATTTGGGGCGCTCGCACTTTGGTAGAACCAGATAACTTACAGTGGCGTTATATCAGCGTCCGTCGCTTGATGAGTTATATCGAGAAGTCCGTAGAACTCGGTACTCAGTGGGTAGTATTTGAACCCAACGACCAAGATTTATGGGCGCGTGTTACCCGCACCGTCAGCAATTTCTTAGAAAGACTGTGGCGCGAAGGTGCTTTGTTTGGTGCTTCGGCTGCGGAGGCTTTTTACGTCAAATGTGACGCGAGTATCAACACCCACGAAACCATGATGTTGGGTCGGTTGTATATCGAAGTTGGTGTTTGTCCTGTACGTCCGGCGGAATTTGTCATCTTCCGCTTTAGTCAATGGTCGCCTAACCAATAAACAATTTTGGATTTTGGATTTTAGATTTTGGATTTAAAGTTTCCGAAATAACTAATATCCATAAATTTAAATTAAATTCAACATACTTACAGGGTACTAATACCGCACGGCGGAAATAAACATACCATAAGGAATTGCTAAAATGCTTGTGGGATAACTATTCTTTCTTTTGCCTTTTGCCTTTTTACTTTTGCCTTGTTGTACTAGCTATACCTTGTAAGTATATAAATTTACCAAAATTAAGGAGCTAAAAATATGCCTGAATTAAAACCAATAGCCGCCAGTAATTTTTACTTTGAAATTGATAGCATGACTGATATGGCTTTTAGCAAAATCGGTGGTGTTAAATTTGAAGCCAAAGTTCAAGGTCAAGATAAACCTTTAATGTCTACTAAAGGTGGAAATACTGTCAGACAAATTAACTCTGCTGGGTTTGAAGGACTATTCAATATTGAAGTCACAACTTTAATGAGTGGTGATAGTGATAGCACCAGCAAAAAAATGTATGATTGGTTCAAAAAATGTATGCCGAAAACTGAAAAAGGTGAAGGCAAATGGGCAGAAGGTAAAAAAACTGGCTCTATAGTTGCCTACGATACTGATGGCAATGAGGTTATGCGTTGGGACTTAAAAGAAGCTTGGCCTTCTCAATATAAAATTGGAGATTTTGATGTTTCTGGTAACGGCTATGTTGAAGAAACTTACACCCTAACTTGTGAAAATATAAATCGTAAAAAATAGATTTGCCTATTTTTTCTAGTTAATTAATCATTCCGCAGTTATTTGGAGGTTTGTTTATGGCAGAGTTTGTTTCTAACGCCAAATTTTACTTTGAAGCCGATGGGCTGACTGATATTCTGATACAGAAAATCAGCGGTATGCAAATGAAAATGGTCGTAGCTGGTGGAGATGCACCGATTGGTGTCACCAAAGATGGTAAAACTCAAACCAATGCTACTATCGGTAGCGTAGAATGCTCAGAAATTACTGTTGAATGTGTAGCAACGGCAGATTCTAAACAACTGCTGGATTGGTACAATAAATGTCATGCAGAAGCTCTTTCTGGTGGTAAAGCTGAAGGTCGTTCAAGCCGTAAATTAGCAAAACTTGCTATCTATGATGGAGATGGTAACGAAAAAGTTCAGTACGAATTTACAGATATTTTTCCTACTAGCTATGGAACAGGAGATTTCACAGCAGGGAGTGGTGATTTGCTAACAGAAACAGTCACCATTGGCTTTACTTATTTTGAACGGAAGAAGTAAGTAGAAGTATGAAGTATGAAGTATGAAGTATGTAGACACCCTTTGGGTGGCTTCCCGAAGGGTAATTTTATCTTTTATTTTTTAGACTTCATACTTTTCTCTTATCTGAATTTTTATGTAGTAAATATCATGACAGATTTTCCTGAAATTCTGACGAATAGCCGTTTTTATCTCGAACTAAAGCTAACTGGTAGTCAAGAACCAGTAGATGGCTATTTTATGGAATGTCAAGGTTTTAAGGTTAATCAGCAAGTAATAGAAGTTGCCGAAGTTACGCCGCAAACCTGGGGTAAGAAAGGCAATACTAGTGGAAGAGTTATCCGCACAAAAATTCCGGGAAATATATCTTATTCCAATATAGTTTTACGTCGTGGTTTAACTATTTCTATGACCATGTGGAATTGGTTAGCTGCTGTGCAAGAAAGTAAATGGGGTGACGAAAAACGTGATGGTTCTTTAGTAATTTATAATCAAGCTGCTGAAGAAAAATTTAGATTAGCATTTAAAAATGCTTGGCCTGCTAGTTATAAAATTAATGATGTGAATGCAGCTGGTAGCGAACACGAAATTGAAGAAATAGAAGTAGTTGTAGAAGAATTAAAACGAGTAAAAGTAGCATAGAATGTTGCAAACTGATTTTGAATTTACTTTACCGAAAGGGTATCTAGATGCAGACGGTAATTTACACCGTAAAGGAGTTATGCGTTTATCCAGAGCGATAGATGAAATTGTTCCTTTACGTGACCCCCGCGTAAAATCAAATCCAGCTTATGCGACGGTGATAATTTTATCTCGCGTGATTACTCATTTAGGTGCATTAGATGAGGTAACACCTGCGGTTGTGGAAAATTTTTTTGCTTGTGATTTAAGCTATTTACAAAATTTTTATCGCCAAATTAATGAATTAGAAGAACTAGGGAGTGGAGAGTAGGAGTATAGAGGAAAATAACAAATGATTAATATACAAACAGAATTTAACTTTACCCTACCTAGAGGTTTATTAGATGTAGACGGAAATTTGCATCGCCAAGGTGTGATGCGTCTAGCGACAGCTAAAGATGAAATAATTGTGCAGAAAAATCGGGCTGCTCAGGAAAATACAGCTTATGCTGCGATCGCAATGCTATCACAAGTAATCATTTGTTTGGGTGATTTAACAATAATAACTCCTGATTTACTAGAAAATCTTTTTTCACGGGATTTGGCATATTTGCGAGAGTTTTATAATCGAATTAATCAGCAAGGTGATGCTGAAATTCCAGTACAATGTCCCCAATGTCAGACTAATTTTCACGTAGAGTTAGCTTTATCGGGGGAATCATAGGCTACCCCTCAGATTTACTCCATGAGGAGGTAGCCTGTATTGCGTTTAATTTCCATTGGAGTTTAGCAGAAATTTTAAGTTTAGAGCATTCTGACCGTCAGCATTGGGTTGAAGAAATTAGCAAAATTGTGCAGCCAGAATAATTGATAAATGCCTTATCACATTAGCAAATCTTTAGGTACACACTATAGGAAGATGCCCCAATATTGAACTCAGCCTAAATTTATTCTGGTGTGTCAAATAACTGCTTTCTACAGAGGTTTAGCTGAGTGCTAAACCTTTTTTATAATTTATGGTTTTGTAAAAAACTAACGGCTCTAGTAAACTCGCGATCGCAAGATATATTTTATCATCGATAGCTAAATCTAATACACTAGATTGTCATCTAAAGTTTTTCTATCTCTCGCTAGATAGGCGAAATAAATTATTTTCAAAGTTAATATTCGGTCTCATAATGCCTGAAAAACGTGTATCTACCCTGGAAGTAAAACCAGGGTTTTTCTCATTAATATAAACAATTAAATATAAGAATCAGATTTGATTTCTGAAAAATTCTAGTGTGTGTAGTGGCGTTAGGCGTAAGCCGCAAAACACCAAAGGTTTTGTGGTAGAGGTATTACGCTGTCGCTAACACATCCTACTTGTTGGACATATTATTTGTTATGCAAAATATTTTTATACAATAGTTGAGTGTAATATCCCACTAGAGGTAGGGTGAATTAATAATATCCCGATTGAAAATCTAATTTGTACATTTACTGAAGAGAAATACATATCATGCTTTATATTTTTTGTACACAACTGTAAGGAAGATGATCTACATTTAGTGAGGAGATAAATTATCTAGATATGGTAAACACCTGGTATTTATAGGCTTGGCTATTGTCCAAGCCTTTTTCATATTTTTTATACAATAAAATTATGTGAAAATCTTAATCAGTAAACTATAATTAGCTCCTTTGTACATAGCTTTGATATCTAAAACTAATAATCTAACTTGCTCCTAATACTGTTTTTTAAGCTGTGCTCAACTCTCTCTATTCTTACTTTTCTGGTGTTTACATCAATTGTATAGTATTTGGCTATAACCTAAAGATAGATGAAGTATCTGAGTAGAAAGTAATAAATTAATTTAGTACGTTGTTAAGCACAGCAATTTTTAAGGTTTGGCTAATAGCTAAACCTTTTTTGTATCTAAAAAAGTAGATAAATTTTATAGCGATTTCCGGTCAAATGAGGTACATAACTAATGTTTTTGAATGCAGAGGGGCGCAGAGAGAAGTTGCCAGGAGGGTTTCCCTCCAAACAAACTTCGGTGGTGTTGCCTAATTTTATTAGTAATGTATTTAGTACTTCAGCATATTAGGAAATGCTATAGCTTAATAATTTTCGATACATAGCACAATCTAACCTAATACAGATTAGGCTGCAAAGTAGATAAGGAAGGATAGTAAAAAGAATAAAAAATTGATCAATGATTTAGGACTGCTACATATTTGTATTTATAAATTATTTCAGAATTGAAAATATTACTTGTGTTTCCAGTCATATCAGTTATTAAATCATTTGTATACATCCTTGAGAGAGATGAGCTAAAGGATGAATTCGGATAAATTAAGCTTGGTGTAGTAAATGCTTGGTATATATAAAGGCTTGGATAAACCAAGCCTTTTTTTGTAAACTTTTTGGGCATTCCATTATTACTAATTCTTATCGTATTTGTTGGTCAATCTAATGCAAGTATATTTCAAAAACTCTGCAAAATAGTGTTGGGTGTACTTTAAAATGATAAATACACAGGTGACACTAGCGATCGCCTCAAGCCTCAACAGAGTGTATATGAATTGCACTGAAAAAGTCTAACCAAAGATTTTATATAAGTAATACTGGCAGAATTGACGAAAAACTCTTGAAATACTTACAGTCATCCACATCATTGTGCGTCCTGGCCGAATAGTCCAGAGAATAAACTGTTGAAGTTTCATTAAGAGGACTCATATTTGTGCTTTCCGTGGGAACTATATGGACAATTGCACTAACAGAGGCTAGAGGGAATGGCAACTCATGAATTTATGTGAATCTCCGGTAATCTTACTTAACTAAACGTTACATTATGTCTGGTTTAGGCAAAGCTGAGGTTTTTTAAGTGTAACTACTGAGAAAAATCTAGTTAAATTTTGCTAATTTAGCAGTATTCTTTGAAATTCGTTTATCTAAAAGTTGATTAAAGACAAGGAGATTGTTTTAATTTTTACTGTTTGTGAAGTTACTTCTCCTAATGCTGATCAATTTTAATGATGGTAATTAATTTAACTTTTAATTACCCATATAAAAAAGGTGTAAACATCAAAAATCAATAGCATCAAGTTACTAATGCTCCAAAATTTATCCTAAGTATTTGTAGTATATTTTACGCAAAAAACTAAGTTTTTTTGAGCATGGTAACTAAAACACGTACGAATTGATATGACACATCTTGAATTTAGCTGAAGTAAATGCAAAATCTAATTCCTATGAGTAGTCATCGGTTAATCCAAAAACTACATCCACTATCTTTATTAGCACAGCTAACTAGTCGACGTGCTACGGGATGTTTACGTGTATTTACTGGATCAACTTCATGGTCAATCCATCTAGAAGAAGGTAAACTTACTTATGCTTCTTCATCTGATAAGGTGTTTGAGCGACTGGATAATCAGTTACGGCGTTTGAGTCTGAATATTCCCACACTCAATAGCGCTACTCGTGTTCAGATGCGACTGATGTTTGAACCAGCTAGTGAAAATCTGTCCATACCATATCCAGACTACCAAGCTATTTGTTGGTTGGTAGAGCAGCGTTATATCAGTTCTATGCAAGCAGCTACCTTAGTAGACGAATTAGCTAAAGAGGTGCTGGAGTCATTTTTAATTTTAAAAGAAGGAACATACGAATTTTATCCTGACACTTCATGGAATGAACTACCAAAATTCTGCCAGTTAGACTTGCGTTTACTAGTGGAATATTGTCAAAGACAATTACGACATCGTTATCATATCCAATCACCAGTTAATGTTGCTAAAGGCTCTCCAGTTTTACCTGCAATTAATTCCCTGTCTAATGGCAAGACATTAACTAAAAATAACTCTAGTGAAAATAACAATCAGAAATATGTCAAGCAATTAGAAAAAACTAGCTTATATACAGTTGCTTGCATTGATGATAGTCAAACTGTGTTAAATTCTATCAAGCTATTTTTAGATGAAACCACTTTTTCAGTAGTGACAATTAATGATCCAGTTAAGGCATTAATGCAGATTCTCCGCAGTAAGCCTGACTTGATTTTGCTAGATGTAGAAATGCCCAATCTAGATGGTTATGAACTTTGTTCATTATTACGAAGGCACTCAGCATTTAAACATACACCTATTATTATGGTGACTGGTAGAACAGGATTGATTGATAGAGCTAAAGCCAAAATGGTCAGATCATCTGGTTATTTGACTAAGCCTTTTACTCAATCAGAATTACTGAAAATTGTGTTTAAGCATATTAAATAATAATGTCTTTCCCATAAAAGGAGAATTAGGAGTGAGTCTGACTTTGGTTGGCACAGTTTTAATTGTTGAAGATTCGCCCAGCGAATTAGAACTTATGAGTCATTATCTCAAAGAGAGTGGTTATAACGTCATCAAGACTAGTGGTGCAAAAGAAGCTCTAGAACAAGCTATTTTGCAAAATCCTGATGCGATTGTGACTGATGTTGTCATGCCGGGAATGAGTGGTTTTGAGTTATGTCGTTCACTAAAAAAAAATCCGGCAACTCAAAAGTTACCAATAGTTATTTGTAGCTCAAAAAATCTAGAAATTGATAGATTATGGGCAATGAAACAAGGTGCTGATGTCTATATTACCAAGCCATACACACGAGAACAGTTATTAAGAGCTATTAAATCAGTGGTGATTTAAATCAATGAATAATTTTAACGCTATGCTTGCTGAAAAACCTCAGCAAAATCATCTCAGAGATGGTTATCTGAAGTTTCAGCTAAATCAACAAACTGCTGCTATGTTGGCAATGAATCACACTCAAGAAGCTGTGATTTTACCTGTAGAAGCTATTACTCCGATGCCGAATATGGCTGGATGTATCTTAGGATTAATGAATTGGCGGAGTCGGATAATTTGGGCTATTGATTTACCACGAATGCTCAATTTAGAAGCTATAGATACGCGAAGACAGCAATATAATGTCATCGTCATTAAGGTAGAATCACTGCTGTTAGGTTTAGTTGTCCAAGAAATTAAAGGTACAACTAAAATTATGCTTGATGATATTCATTCTCCTATTGGACAAGTAGCATCTAGTTTAGTTCCTTATTTGCGTGGATGCGTTGTGCAACAAGAAGAGATATTGCTGGTATTAGATGCTCAAGCAATTGTGCAATCTTCTATTCTCCGCAGTGATTAAGTTGTCTAGAATTCAGATAACTTGAGATATTTTTGATGTACCTATGCAGGAGAATTTCAGGATGTTTAATAAAACTGACACGGCTAAGAGTGGTGATGGTAAAAATCGTGCTTCTTTGATTACATCTACCAAACTTTCTGAGAGTAAAATTCCACTAAATAATAGTGCTAATGCTGCTAAATCTGATGGTGAGATGCAGCATAACTTAGGTGGAAATTTAAAACGGCTGAGTTTAGAAACAAAAGCCACAATTATTGCGATCGCCATCAGCACTATACCAGCTTTAGTCATAGGTGCGATCGCCTATACTTTTGCGAGTAAATCATTGACTCAGCAAATTACCCAATCTCAAACGGCTGAAGCTGTTGGTTTAACAGATAAAGTTAACCGCTTTATGTCTGCAAGATATGGAGATATTCAAATACTAGCTAACTTGCCTGTATTTGTTAACAACAACTTAACAAGAAGTACTAATACTCCAGAAAAACAAGCATTACTAGATAAAATTCTTGCAGCTTATCAAACTTATAATAGTATTGCTGTCTTTGGCACAGACGGTAATGTGATTGTGCAGTCTTCTGGTGAAGCCCTAGATAACCAAAAAGATAATAACTATTTTCAAGAAACTCTGCAAAAAGATGCTGCGGTAATTAGTCAACCAGAAAAATCTGCTGATATTTATCTAGCTGCACCTATCAAAGATACAGTTACAGGCAAAACTTTGGCAGTTGTCAGAACCAGCCTACCGACGAAAGCTTTAGAAGACACCATCAAAAACTATGCTGTTAACGGTTATCAATACGCTTTGCTAGATAATGCTGGCAAAGTTTTCTTAAGTTCACGCCCAGAATTATTAGGCAAAGAAGCAAAAGCCGAGTATCCTGGTTTAGCCAAAATTCTTGCGACAAGCAATATCTCTACCCTGACAACTGTTCCCCAAAGCCATCATAGAAGACAATTAATTAGTTACGTACCTGCGCCAAAAATTGCCGGGTTATCAGATTTAAATTGGCAAGTCTTATTGACTACTGATGCGGCAATTTTATATGGTACTCAACGACAATTGTTGTGGATAGTTACCATTGGTACAGGATTAATTGGACTCGTTGTTGCCGCGATCGCAGCTTGGTTAGCCAAGCGTACCACACTGCCGATTATCAATGCCACCGCTGCCGTCGCCAAACTAGGACAAGGTGAACTCAACACCCGCCTGGCATCAGAAAGAGAAGACGAGCTAGGTGTATTGAGTGCCAATATTGACAACATGGCTGCTCAATTACAGGTATTCGTTAAAGAACAAGCCGCCGAAATTGCCCAAACCAAGACTGTTACTGAATCAACTTCCACAGCCGAACGCCCAACACAAGAAGCCTTACAACTGCAACTATTAGAACTACTAAATGACATCGAAGGTGCAGCTAGAGGTGATTTAACTGTACGCGCTGATGTGACAGACGGCGAAATAGGCACTGTTGCCGACTTTTTCAACTCTATTGTCGAAAATTTGCGGGATATCGTCACCCAAGTTAAACAAGCAGCCACGCAGGTAAACACTGCTATTGGTTCTAACGAAAGCGCTATCAGCCAACTTGCTGACGAAGCACTAGTGCAAGCTGAGGAAATTAACCGCGCCCTTGATGCTGTTGATAAGATGACACATTCCATGCAGGCAGTTGCCAATAGTGCCGAACAAGCCGCAACTGTAGCTAACAACGCCGCCCAAAACGCTTCCAAGAGTGAAGAAGCAATGTATTTAACCGTGCAGAACATTCTCTCTCTACGGGAAAGCGTTGGCGAAACAGCCCAAAAAGTTAAACGTTTAGGAGAATCTTCGCAACAAATTTCTCGCGTGGTGTCCTTAATTAATCAAATTGCTATGCAAACCAACTTACTCGCCATCAACGCAGGTATAGAAGCCGCCCGTGCTGGTGAAGAAGGCCAAGGTTTTGCTGTGGTAGCCGAAGAAGTAGGTGAGTTAGCAGTCCGTAGTGCAGCTGCTACTCAAGAAATTGAACAAATTGTCGAGAACATTCAACGGGAAACTAGCGCTGTTGTTCAAGCGATGGAAATTGGTACTACCCAAGTTGGCGAAGGTGCGCGGGTAGTTGAAGAAGCCAAACAAAATCTTGGCCAAATTTTCGATGTTTCCCGGCAAATTGATTCTTTAGTACAGTCTATTTCTTCTGCAACCGCATCTCAAGTGCAAACATCGCAAACTGTCAGCTTATTAATGAAAGAAATCGCTGCTATATCTCAACGCACTAGAGATTCTTCCAGCGTAGTTTGCCAATCTCTCAAACAAACTGTAGAGATTTCTCATAAGTTGCAAGAGACTGTGGAGACTTTTAAAGTTAATTGATTTTGTCACTTGTCATTTGTTCTTTGTCTTTTGTTTACGAATGACCAATGATAAATGACTAATAATTAATGACTAAATAATAAAACCAATGTCACAAGATAAAGAATTAGAAATCCAGATGCAGTTTCTGGAAGAAGCGACAGATTACCTCAATACTTTAGAAGCAGTATTGTTGGAAATAGACACTAGCCATCGCATAGATTTAGAAAAAATTAATGGCGCACTCCGTGCTGCCCACTCAATTAAAGGTGGTGCGGCAATGATGGGATTTCGAGTGCTAAGTGATTTAGCACACCGCTTAGAGGATGCTTTTAAAGTATTAAAAACTAGAAAAAGTTCTCTAGAAATTGACCAACAATTGCAAAGTTTATTACTGTCGGCAATTGATTGGATGCGTCAGATTGTCGAATTACTCTCAACAGAAAGTGTCATTGAGGAACAATGGTTAACAAGTTTTTGTTTTCCAGTTTTTGATGAGCTTTATCAACGTTTAGGTGATCCTAATCCTGAAGATGCAACAACTATGTTGTCACCAGAAGATGGACAAAATATTATTCCTTTATTATTTGAAACCGAAGTTGAAGGCTGTTTACAACGGCTAGAATCTGTGTTGGCTGACAGTCAACAACCTTGTTTGCAAGAAGAAGTGGCAATTATGGCTGCTGAGTTGGGCGGTTTGGGAGAAATGCTGCAATTAACGGCGTTTACTCAACTCTGTGATTCCATCAAACGCTGTATCGAATTTGCTGCACCAGAAAGCATTCCGGAAATTGCCCAAATTGCATTGCAAACATGGCGGCGATCGCAAGCTTTAGTCTTAACAAATCAATTCGATAGTTTACCTAGAGCAATTGAGTTAAGTGAAGCATCAAGCACCTCTACAAATTATCATCAATTTGAGCAACTTTCAACCGCAGATGCGATCGCCCAATTCCTTGCTACAGATAACGGTGTTCACCAAGAAGTAGAATTAGCAGAAACACCATTGATGAGGCAAGCCGAAGAAATAACTGTTAGTAATTTCCTCCCCTTAGATGTAGAGATTAATCAAAGTATTAGTCTGCCGGAAATCAACACCATTATTGCTGAACACAAAATTGAAGTAATTAGTAATGGCAAAGACCGCGAACATTCCGAAAACTCAGTCAGAGTTCCCAGTAAACAACTAGAACAAATTAATGATTTATTTAGCGAACTCATAGTTCAAAGAAACGGTTTACATTCACAACTCGAAAAATTGCGTAAACTCTCACGGAATCTCAACCAGAGAGTACAAACTCTTGATCGGGAAAATCAAGAACTACGGATGGCATATAACAGAGTGCTATCAGCTAATGCACGTCAGTATCAGCTGGTATCCTTCGACAATTCAGATACTAACTTAGTACCAGAAACCTCTCCCAATACTCAGCACTCCCTAGAAGAAATTAATTTGCGATCGCAAGATGTCATCGAAACAATTGTCCAGGTACAAGAAGTTTCCACAGATATTCAATTAAGTGTAGACGATGCCGATCAAATTGCTCGTAAATTAAACAAAACATCCAAGCAATTACAAACAAAGATTAATCAAGTGCGGATGCGTCCAATTTCTGAGTTAGTTGAGCGTTTTCCTAGAGCCATCCGCGATTTAAATGTAGAATATGGTAAAAATGTCCAATTAAAAATTGAAGGTGGCAACACTTTAATTGAACGTAGTATTTTAGAAGCATTAAATGACCCTTTAATGCACTTATTAAGGAATGCTTTTGATCATGGTATTGAAGAATCAGCCACTCGCCACAGCTTAGGTAAACCAGAACAAGGATTAATCGAAATTCAAGCCACTCACCGCAGCAATCGCACAATTATTACCATGCGAGATGATGGACGAGGTATTTCTTTAGAAAAAATTCGTTCTCGCGCCTTAGCAATGGGTCTAGATAGTTCTTTATTAGAAAATGCGAGTGATGATGAACTACTTTCATTAATTTTTGAACCAGGGTTTAGCACTTCTGAAAAAGTCACCGCCTTATCTGGTCGTGGCGTGGGGATGGATGTAGTTCGCAACAACCTCAAACTTGTACGTGGTGATATCACAGTTGATACCGAACCAGGAAAAGGAACCACCTTCACCTTATCAGTACCCTTTACCTTGTCTGTGGCGAGAGTGCTGTTAGTTGAAACTAGTAAAATATTACTGGCATTTCCTACAGATGTGGTTTCTGAAATATTTTTACTTCAAAGCGATCGCATTATCTCAATGGGCGGTAGCGAAGTCCTCAATTGGCAAGGTACAATGATACCCTTGATTCGCCTGGGACAATATTTGGATTTCAATTGTCCGCGTTACGACAGTCCAGAACTGGAAACTCCCGCAGCCATTAACGCTAGTAGTGTATTAATAGTCAAAGGTAACAATCAAACTGTTGCTGTCCAAGTAGACCGTTGTTGGGGTGAACAAGAAGTTGCTATCCGCCAAATTGAAGGTAATATCCCTTTACCAGAAGGTTTTAGTAACTGTACAATTCTCGGTGATGGTCGAGTAGTCGCCTTAGTTAGTGCTAACGAATTACTATATTGGATTGCCACTAACCAAAACACTCCCAAAAATAATCAACTACCCTCAGTCAGATTAAAAACACCGTTCCTCTTTGTTGATAGTGAAAAACTCGCAGCCTTACCTCCCAAACCAAAAGGCAAGATTTTAATTATTGATGACTCAATTAATGTCCGCCGCTTTTTAGCACTTACTTTAGAAAAAGGTGGCTACCAAGTAGAACAAGCAAAAGACGGTCAAGATGCTTTAGAAAAATTAGAAACAGGCTTGCAAATTGCTGCTGTAATTTGTGATATCGAAATGCCCCGTCTTGACGGCTATGGATTTTTAGGCAAAGTCAAAAACAACATTGATTGGAAAAATATTCCAGTCGCTATGCTGACTTCTCGCAGTAGCGATAAACATAAACAACTCGCTATGCAGCTTGGTGCTAGAGCCTATTTTTCTAAACCATATAACGAGCAAGAATTACTCTACACTCTAGAGCAACTCATTGACAATGTAGCCGAAACAGCAGCTTCTAATTGAATACCAACTCAATAAATACTTGCGTTCATTCCTCGCCTCAAGCTGGGAATGATATTTTTTTGCCTTGAAGATTTACCTAGCGATGGCGATTTGATTGTCAACATCAAATTCAACATCGCCTGATAGTCTTACTTATACAGCTTGCATAATTGGCCGTAAGTAACCTGATAGGTACATGTACAACTTAGCTAAAATTTTTATATTGGGAGGATATCCTAGACTTAATACCCGTGAAGCATTAGTTTGATCATAAAAAAGTTAATTTAGTTACATTTTTCCAGATTCAGTTAGTGTATTTTGTGTACCAACTTTACTGGTATCCTCCTTGAAGAATCCTATTACTAAGATAGTTAGCATTATCCGACTCTTCGGCATCCCTGTATCTATGCTTACTTCGTCTTTACACAAGATATGCTAAAGTTTCTCAACTGCTGATGTTTAATTAAATTCTCCAAATTTAAATAGTTATGACAGAGCAATCAGATTTTCTATCTAATCTCTCTGATTTTCTTTATCCACGTAGTTGCTATTACGGTCAGTTCAAGCCAGAATATTTAGTATTTAACGCTAATTTACAAGAATTTGCTCAACGAGTGAGCTACATTAGTAACCTGCAAACAAATGGTAAACTTTCTCCAGAAGAAGCTTACCAGCAAATAAAGGCTTTGTGGAAACAATTAAAACGTGCAAAGAAACAACTAGAAATTAGGACAGATGTCTTAGATTCCAACAATACTTAATATTGGTACATCATTTTTAATAAAAAAACTTTGTGTTCCTGTCGGCTTTACTCCAAAGGAAGAACATCATGGAAGTGGTTGTAGTCGATATAACGATGTCCATTAGATGCGTGGTGCAGTATATCGACAAACCGATGATTCCATAAAATCTCATTACTACCATAGCTATGACGTGCATGAACAATTTGTGCCACGGTTTCATCAATGCCACTTAAAGACACCATCAATACACAGTTAGTTTGACTTAAAGATTCTGGTGTCATTCCATATAAAGGACTAGACTGATCAATTACGTGCATCACCGACCAAGTCAAGGTAAAGCCAGGAGTTTGTTGTCGCAAAAGTTTGAGATCATATATGCGGCGCATAAAATCACCTTCTGCTGTAACTTCATCACGCATTAGATACACCCGCATCTGTGCTTCCAAAATTAAATTCCGCCGCTGGTTAGCAGTGCGAAACATCAGAGTCGGCGCACCATCATAGGGTACAATTACCGCCACACGACTAAAGATGACACGCGCAGTTGGACGAGAAAACCGTGCAAAGGCTAACCCTGTCATCACAGCAATTCCCATCACCCCAACGATCGCCTCTACCGTAACAATGATATTGGCATAAGTTGTTTTGGGATACATTGCACCGTAACCGATGGATGCCAAAGTTTGCACACTAAAGAAAAACGCATCTACAAAAGAACCTGGACGAGCATTCGTAATACAATCTCCCCCTAATAAATACGCCAAAGCAAACAGAGTGTTAATAATTACATAAAAAGCACAAATTAATAGTACAAATCCACTCCAAGAAACTGTCAAGAGTAAATGGTAAGGATCGCGCCAGTAGGAGTGCCATACACCTAAGCCCATAATCTCCACATTACCATTGTGATATTTGAGATGAATGATGGGTTGTGGACGCTGTCGTTGCTTTCGTGCGAGTCTTTTGAGTTGAAATTTCATCGGGTGTAGCCAAAAGAACGGCGAATCATTGCTATGACTAAGGCTAAAAGCCGCTGTTATCTGATACAGTGCAGTGGCTAAGTAATACTGGGCGCTTTGACACTAGTGATGAACCGAAATTTCTGGATTACGGCTTTAGTTGCCTTGATTAATTCCCTCAGTTTGACAATTTTAATCCCTATTATCTATCTTTATGGCAAACAATTTGGGCTGAGTGATTTTCAGACAAGTTTGTTATTTTCGATTTATTCAATAGCTCAGTTTTTCTCCACACCTGTGATTGGTAAATTATCCGATCGCTTTGGGCGCAAACCTTTGTTGATTATTAGTTTAGCCGGGACAGTGATTGCCAATGCGATCGCTGGGACTGCAACCACAGCTAGTTGGCTATTCTTCGCCAGATTTCTTGATGGAATTACTGGCGGTAATGCTTCTGTGGCGCAGGCGATTATTTCTGATGTCACCGCCCCCGAAAATCGCGTTAAAGCTTTTGGGATTTACGGTGCAGCCTTTGGCGTAGGTTTTGTGTTAGGGCCAGTTACAAGTTTGCTGGCGCAGCAATTTTCTCTGGGGACAGCTTTTTTAGTTTCGGCGGCGATCGCCTTTTTCGCTCTGTTAATTACAATTTTCTTTTTACCAGAAACTCTGCAAACTAAAGCTGCTAAAGCCAACAACCTCTTTGACCTCGGATTAGGAAATTTAATTCGTGGTTTAGCTATGCCAAAAATTGGCATATTACTCATTATTAACTTTTTTATCGGCACAACTTTTACAATTTTTACCTATGCTTTTCAACCTTATTTTATTAAGGTATTAGGACAAAATAGTCAATCTTTGACACTTGTATTTATCTTATTTGGCGTATTGGGAACAATCATGCAAACTTGGGGTGTATCCCTTCTCAACCGTAAATTTAATATTGTTAGTATATTATTTTTAGCTTTATTTATCCGCAGTTTATCATTTATAATCATGCCAATTTGGCATAACATTATTTATTTTATTATAGTTGCCATTGTATATTCTTTATTTAACTCTTTAGTTCAACCCATGATTAATACGTTAATTTCACTCAATGCTAAGTCACAGGAACAAGGCACAGCAATGGGTTTGAACTCTTCTTATTTAAGTATTTCCAATGGAATTGGCCCGGTAATTGCTGGTATGCTAATCAATCAATCTCATCCCCAAACTTATAGCTATCCCCTCTATTTAGCAGGGATTCTGACTTTTCTAGTCTTATTTTTAGCAATCTTGACTCGCAAAAACTATCTTCCTCATGGCACAGAAAAATAAACAAATTACACCAATCTCTGCATATACATCAGTCTTTGTCAAAAAATGTGTAGATTTCAGCGCCTGAAGTTATTTCCATATCACAAATTGTCAATTTCTGTAGTCAATTTGACGACAGTTTAATAAAAAGTAGCATATACTCGGTTATATAAGCCTCCGAGAAAGAAAAATAGCGGAGAATTTAAACTTAGTCAGCAGGTAAATCCTATGCAAACAGTATGGGAATCAACAGAATTAGAATATGCCTTTCTGTTCACCTTAAGAAAGGTAAATTCCATTAATCCCGAAGGTTTTAAGCCATTCTTTCATAATTTGCCAGTTGATCCTTATATCAAGGGCAATTATCGTTTAAGAAGATTATCTCGGTTTACCGTTTCTGGGAACGAGTTAATTAAGCTACCACATGGTTATCTGTTTCAAAGTAAAACATACAATCCTTTATTAGGAGATGTCAAAAGAGAATTTGCGGAATTAGAAGACAGCATGATTGAGCTTGATATCTTTAAAAAGATGGTCTTAGCATTTAGTGATTCTTCTAAACTGCATCCAGAAGCAGAAATAGGAGTTCATCAAATCAGAACCATCTGTTCGGCAGAAAATATGGGAAATCCTGCACCTGAAGGTATTCATCAAGATGGTACTGATTTTATTGGAATATTCTCTGTTGCTAGAGAAAATATTCAAGGAGGCGAAACCCATTTATACACTGCAAAAAAAGAAAAGCCAGTATTTAGCAAAGTGCTGCATCCTGGTGAACTGTTATTAGTTAACGACCACGAATTTTTCCACTTTACCACTCCGATAAAACCACAAATTGATGGGTTGGGAATTAGGGATGTTTTTGTGTTGACTTCGCCTAGCTTACTAACTGAATAATTATTGCCACGGTAGATTCATTTATAGATATAGAACAAAATTTGTTGATTTTACCTTCCCAACATTAATTTAATTGCGATATGGGGAATTGGATGTAGTCACTTCCCCATATTTTTTATATGGATTCAAGAAGAATAGGGCTGATAGTGGTTAATGAAGTTTAATGCGTATTGAATTAATAGCGAATCTTAAAAAAATCTTTGTCGTTCTTTGCTCAGTTCCCAACCTTTTTTATCTCGGTTAACACAAGTTAAGCCTGTCTTTTTAGATGTGCAAGTAAAACCTTGATAACGCAATGTTTTACCATATTGCAAAACAGGACTGTTTGCATCTGCTACAGTGTCGCCATAACAACCCCGATAACCATTCCCTCGCGCATTCAGCTTAAATACGTGACCCCAGTCTAATTGACAGTCTTTGGGTTGAGGTGGGATTCTTCCAGTAATTTGTAAAACATCACAACGAATACTTTGATCTGCAATTAAGCAGTGAATATTCTTAGAAGGTGTTTGAAATTGGGTTTCCGCTTGGGCGATCGCCGGGAAAGATATGCAGGAAAATATAGTTGTTGTCAGGATGGTCAAAAAATTTTTGCGCTTCATGAAAAAACCTTGTATGAATGAAAAAGTTATCCATAGCAAATTTGTCTCTTCAAGACTGGTGCTAATTTTTCAAAATGCACATACTCTTCTTTTAGACTTTGCTAAATTTAATTATATTCGTAAATATTAATACCCGCAAACACTGAAACAATTGCAGTGTTCTTAAAAAAGTAAATCGTTAAATGATTGTCAGCATTGATTTTGAGGTATTTATGATAATTAAATAAGATTTAATTATAGAATATAGAGTGAATTTTACACATGAATAACTTAAGTATCAAGTAGCTAAGAATCATAGTTTTAGAGAGTTCTCACGTAAGTTCTGATTCAATTTCCCGCCTTGACAAATCAGCCGCAAGAGCAAGGCAGAATAATTCCCATCCGCGATTTAGGGCATTGTCATCAGTTAAACTTTACTTATTCACATCATGAGTCCTGAAGACATCACTGCTCAAACTACTTCTGGAAACAACCATGACCAACCGATTCATCTCTCTGGGTCGATACAGCCGCATGGTTTATTACTCGCACTCAATGCTGAGTTAGAAATTTGGCAAGTTAGCAACAACACTCAGAAATATTTGGATAAACAACCCCAAGAGTTACTTGGTCAACAATTGAGTTGTTTACTGGCTACTCCACAAATAATAGCCATTGAACAGTGTTTAGAGAAAAAAATTGGTAGTTTCACAACTTTTAAAATACCCATTACAACTATCAATGGAGAACAATATTTTGATGGGGTTGTTCATCGGACAAGCAATGCTTTAATTGTGGAACTAGAGCCAAGAGACAGTAATGATGAGGTAAGTTTTTTAGGTTTTTATAGTTTGGTGAGTGAAGCGATCGCCAAATTACAAAATACCTCCAACCTGGAAGAGTTTCTGCATTTAGTAGCTACAGAATACCGCAAAATCACTGCTTTTGACCGAGTGATGGTTTATCAATTTGACGAGCAAGGTGCGGGTGCGGTGGTTGCGGAAGTCAAACGCGAAGATTTACCGCCTTATTTGGGACTTCACTATCCGGCTACAGATATTCCTGAACCTGCAAGACAGCTATATACTCAATGTTTGCAGCGATTTATCCCCAATTTCTCAGCCCAATCTGTGGAGTTGATCACACAAAATTCACCCGACACTACACCCGTTGATTTAAGCTGGGCTGGATTGCGGAGTGTTGACCCTTGCTGTGTTACATATCATCAAAATATGGGTGCAGCAGCTATTTTGGTGATTGCTTTAATTAAAAATCAGCAGTTATGGGGGTTAATTTCTTGTCATCATCAAACACCCAAGTATCTAACTTATGAAGTGCGGAAAATCTGCGAATTGTTAGGACAAATTGTCTCCTTAGAGTTAGGACATAAAGTCATTCACTCAGAATTAGACTATGAAGTCCGGCTGAAATCTCTCCAGGCGGAATTTGTCGAGTTAATTTCTCAAGCAGATAATTTTATTGATGCGCTAATTAAACCGCAACCGAGTTTATTATCTCTGGTGAGTGCCACTGGGGCGGCGGTATGCCTAGATAATGAAATTACCCTGGTGGGTGCAACACCAAATATAGAACAAGTGCGATCGCTAATTATTTGGGTAGACAGTCAAAT
Organism: Nostoc sp. PCC 7107; assembly: GCF_000316625.1. GTDB lineage: Bacteria > Cyanobacteriota > Cyanobacteriia > Cyanobacteriales > Nostocaceae > Nostoc_B. The sequence continues at coordinate 2,071,827 of NC_019676.1, forward strand.
TAGCAATCGCATTTTTACCACCGATTCTCTACCGAAACAGTACCCAGAGGCGATTGAATTTAAACATACCGCCAGTGGCTTACTGTTGTTACGCATTTCCCAAATCCAGCGTTATTATATTCTCTGGTTTCGCCCAGAAGTTGTACAAACTATTAATTGGGCGGGAAATCCCAACACATCAATTCAGGTACAGACGGATGGTAGCGTTATTTTTTGTCCGCGCACATCCTTTGAAAAGTGGCAAGAAATAGTCCAATTAACTTCTCTACCTTGGAAACAGTCTGAGATTGATAACGCGTTGGCTTTAAAAAATGCGATCGTCGGGATTGTCCTTTCCAAAGCGGAAGAGTTAGCCAAAATCAATCAAGAACTAGAACGCAGTAACCACGAACTTGCATCCTTTGCTTATGCGGCTTCTCACGACCTTAAAGAACCCTTGCGCGGCATTTATAACTTCTCGACAATTTTAATCGAAGATTATGCCCAAGTTCTTGATGAAGATGGCATTGACTACTTACAGACTGTACTTTCTTTGTCTGTGCGGATGGAAACTCTGATTAATTCCCTGTTACGTCTCTCACAACTAGGACAAACAGAACTCCATCTCCAACTTACCGATCTCAATGAATTATTGAATCAAGTAATAGATGTGATTAGTGCTAGTCGTCATGACGCTGAACTTGATATTCAGATTCCTCGCCCTTTACCAACAGTTCAGTGTGACGCAGTATTAATCAACGACGTTTTTACTAATTTGATGATCAATGCTTTGAAATATAACGATAAATCAGAGCCATCAGTTGAAATTGGCTTTATCAGTGAACAGGAATCAGATAAACTCCCAAAATCTGCCGTATTTCCTGTTTTTTATGTCAAAGATAACGGTATTGGCATTCAAGCGCATCATTACCAAACTATCTTTCGCCTATTTAAACGGCTACACTCTCAAGAAAAGTATGGCGGAGGAACGGGAGCAGGACTCGCCATTTCTAAAAAAATTGTTGAGTTACACAACGGTCAAATTTGGGTTGAATCCAGTATGGGTGATGGTTCTACCTTTTATTTCACTTTGCGAGAATAGTTTAAGATAATTAAAATTTTTTGTTACATTTTTTAAAATCTCTGATGACGAAAAAACTTAACAAACCTCTGTTGGTTGTTGAGGATAGCAATGAAGACTTTAAAGTGTTGCAACGCCTGATGCGGCGGTTGGCTGTCCAGAACCCCATATACAGATGTACTAATGGGGATGAGGTTTTAGACTTGCTTTATCAAGAAGAAAGTTCGCAAAACCCTAACAGCATACCAACGCCTTCTGTCATTTTGCTTGACCTGAATTTACCGGGTATTGATGGCCGTGACATCCTCGAACGGCTCAAGCAAGATATGTGTTTAAAAAAAATCCCCATTGTGGTTTTTACCACATCATCCAACCCCAAAGACATTGAATTTTGCTACCAAAAGGGGGCTAATGGCTATTTAGTCAAGCCGATGGATGCTCAAGAACTACAAAAGACGGTTCAAGCATTTGTTGACTATTGGTTGGAGAGTAATACAGTGCCACCTGGGGATTAAAAGTTAAAGGTAGAGTGGGCAAAGTTTGCCCACTCTACTTTTCTATACCTGAAAGTTTAAGATTTTATTTATATTTTTGTAATGATTAATTAACAATTGCAGTAATGTATGGGATTCTGAATGAAGGAGTGTAAACATTCTCCCCCATTCTTAATATGCCGGACACCTGGACGCTACTCATCATTGATGATTGTGCCGAGGATCGGAAAATTTATCGTCGATATCTCTTAAAAGATCCTCAAAATTCATATCAGATATTCGAGGCCGATTCTGCGGAAGAAGGGCTGGCTTTGTGCCAATCAATCCATTGTGACGTGATTTTGCTGGATTTTTGCCTACCTGATATGAGTGGGTTAGATTTGCTGGAGCGTTTGAAAAAGCGTAAGGTTGAAGCCCCTGTATCCATAATTATGTTGACAGGGCGTGGTGATGAAGCAGTTGCAGTACAAGCAATGAAACGAGGCGCGTATGATTATTTAGTTAAGCAGCACCTCCAGTTAGATGTATTACAATTAGCAGTCCGCAATGCCATTAAACAATCTTGCCTAGAAGTTAAACTCAGCAAAACGCAAGAACGACAGCGTTTAATTGCTACGACAGCACTTCGTATTCGCCAGTCGCTGAATCTAGAAGAAATTCTGCATACGGCTGTTGTTGAAGTCCAGCAACTTTTGAAGTGCGATCGCGTGATGGTCTATCAGTTTACTTCTGATATGGATGGTAAGATAGTCGCATCATCTGGAGAACCTGAGCAAATATGCGATCGCCTCTGGGATACTTGCTATCAAGAAGAAAGCAGCTTTGTCACTACACAAGTAGCTCATAGTAGCGTCACAACTAAACAAAAAAATTTAGTTGTGGCTTACAGCAATCTTGGCGAAAATCATCATTGGCGATGCAGAATTTCCCATAACCATGAAGCGAGTTTGAGCCATTTGTGTTTTCATATAAAAGAACAACTAAATGCTCAAGCAAATCTGGTAGTTCCCATTAATCTGAACCAAAACAATAACCCCAATCCAAAACTTTGGGGATTTTTGATTGCTCAACCTACTTCTGAAGATAGACTATGGCCAGATGACGAAGTAGAGATTCTCAATCAAGTATCCGTCCAATTAGCGATCGCTATTCAACAAGCAGAACTATTAGCGATGACTCAAGCCGCATTAGTCAAAGAAAAGGAACTCAACAAATTTAAATCTCAAATCGTCACCACAGTTTCTCACGAATACCGCACACCCTTAGCTTCCATCTTGGCTGCTGCATCAACAATTAAGCAGAACGGCGCACAACTGAATGAGTCGAGAAAAAATCGCTTCTTGCAAATCATTGAGCAAAAAGCTAGGCATCTTTCCAAACTAGTGGATGATATGCTGTTAGTCCATCAACTCGAACTCGACAAAACAAAATTTAAGCCGCAGCAGCTAGATTTACTGCAATTTATTTCCGAGTTAATCGAAGATCAGCAAGAAGTATTAGGCGATCGCCATGAACTAATTTTACAGGTTACAGGCAATCATCAAAACTTTTGGGGCGATCGCGGACTTTTACGGCAAATATTGTTGAATTTATTATCCAATGCCATCAAATATTCACCAGCAGGCGGCAATATAGAAATTTATCTGAATGGTAAAGAATCCGAAATTCTCATAGAAATTCAAGATAAAGGCATTGGTATTCCTGTAGCAGATCAAGAAAACCTGTTCAAATCCTTCAGTCGTGGGAGTAATGTTGACACCATCCCAGGAACAGGTTTGGGCTTAGTAATTACTAAAGCCTGTGTAGAGTTACATGGCGGCAGTATTAGTTTATCTAGTCAAGAAGGACAGGGAACTAAAGTTACCATTAGGTTGCCAAGGCAGCATTCTAACTCGTAATTCATATTTTATCCGGTGTGCAACTTTCTCTCTCACCTAAACCCCAATCCCTTCTCTAGAACACTAATTAAGTAATCCTGGAAAAAACTCTTCAATGTTTGGAGGTAGGTATACTTTGCAATCCGGATAAAAATTATTAATTTTTGTTAAATTATATGATATTTTTGTAACAGGTCACGAAAGCTTGAACGTCTAAACGCTCTTGCCCACGTCCTTTTGCTAGTTGTAAATACAATTAAGGTTAGGTGTGTAAATATGCCAATTACAATAGACTCGGCTCGTGGTATTTTTCCAGAAACCCTATCTGCTGATGCAGTACCAGCCACAATTGCTAGATTTAAGCAACTCAGTGCAGAAGATCAGCTGGCATGGACTTGGTTTGCTTATTTAGAAATGGGTAAAACAATTACTATTGCGGCTCCAGGCGCTGCTCGTATGCAGTTTGCCGAAGGAACTCTCGATCAAATTCGGAAAATGACTTTTCCTGAGCAAAGTCAGGTGATGTGCGATCTAGCCAACAATGCTGATACTCCTATTTGTCGTACCTATGCTACTTGGTCAGCAAACATCAAACTAGGGTTCTGGTATCAACTTGGAGTATGGATGGATCAAGGTATCGTTGCTCCCATCCCTGCTGGTTATCAGCTCTCTGCCAATGCTTCAGCAGTACTGCAAGCAGTTAGAGAACTGGATCAAGGACAACAAATTACCGTCTTACGCAATTCTGTAGTTGATATGGGATTTGATCCTAACAAGTTGGGCGACTATACCAGAGTCGCTGAACCTGTTGTTGCGCCTAAGGATGTGTCGCAACGCACTCAAGTCACCATTGAAGGACTGACAAATGCAACAGTGCTGAGTTATATGGACAACCTTAATGCCAATGATTTTGGGGCATTAATTGATTTGTTCGCACCTGATGCAGCTTTGCAACCTCCTTTCCAAAGACCAATCGTTGGCAGAGATGCTATTCTGCGATTTTTTAACGAAGAATGCCAAAACCTCAGCTTGCTTCCAGAACGAGGTGTTGCTGAACCAGCAGAAGAGGGTTACACCCAAATCAAAGTTACAGGTAAAGTCCAAACTCCTTGGTTTGGCGCTGGTGTCGGGATGAATATGGCTTGGCGATTTTTAATTAATCCTAAAGGCAAAATTTTCTTTGTAGCAATTGATTTGTTGGCATCTCCTAAAGAACTATTAAATTTAGTTCGCTAGAAGAAGTACTGGCTAATAGCTATACCTTGAATGATTGTGTGAGCGCTCTCTAGTCAAGGGCGCTCCTATTTTTTGCAGCAAATGACCCATTGATAAAACAATTAAACGTATAAATTTTAAGGTTCGGAATGCAAGTGAGTGAAATTGAATGGTCTAAGACCGAGGAAGATATAGCTAAGCAAGCGTTTGAAAAAGCATATCAACGAGAAATTGAGGCGGTGATCCAAGAAGTTCAGCAAAGATCCAAGATGATGACACAGGCTGATGAAATGTGGCAGTTACACGATTTCTTAAGTGCTAGAAGGCATGAAATAGATGGTAAATACGAATACAGATATTCAGTTCTCATCTTTGTCTTTGCTAGGTTGATTAAAGAGGGTTGGCTACATCTCAACGAACTACAGGGACTGGAAAAAGATAAGTTGACCAAAGTAGCCGTTATGACTCGGATGTAAAAGGCGACCCAGCCGCATACTTGATAGCAGCAGACAAACAGAAATGTTTTCTGCTGCATTTCTTTTGTACCAGCACTTTGATTAAATTCTGCAACGCAGCTTTTAATATGGTGCAAGATAGAATTTACGGTGGGCAGATTGCAACATACACCTATAAATTCCCAATTATGAATAATCACGAACTCTATTTTCAGGGGTTAGAAAAAGCCAAACAAAAAGATTATGCTGGGGCGATCGCAGATTTTAGCCAAGTAATACAGCTGATGCCATTTGATGCAGAGGCGTATTTGCACAGAGGTTTGGCGTATTATGATTCAGGGCAAATTCTTTTGGCAGTTTCCGATTATACCGAAGCCTTAAAAATTGATGCTAAATTTGTCGAAGCTTATTATAGTCGTGCATTAGCGCGAGTGGCGCTAAAAAACTTCCCTGGCGCGTTGGCTGATGTAGAACAGGCGATTAATCTGCGTAGTAATCATGCCGCAGCTTATAATTTGCGGGGAATAGTGCGCCGCAAACAAGGATTTATTCAAGATGCGATCGCTAGTTTTAAACAAGCCGCAGAATTATATTTACAACAACAAGATAAAGAAAATTGTCGTCTCTGTCTAGAACAAATTAAACAGCTAAAACCTCCAGTTAAAGCAGCCGTACAAGTGCAAAATTCGGTAACTGCACCTATCATCTCTACCAAAGATTATTTTACGCAACTATTAGACAAAGCCGAAAAGGGAGATACACGGGAGGCGATCGCCGATTTAAACTGGGTATTACAAGCAGATCCTCAAGATGCTCAAGCTTATTGCTGTCGAGGTGTGGTGCGTTGCAAAATGGGGAATTATCGTGAAGCTATAGCCGATTTTAACCAAGCACTGTTACTCAAGTTTCAAGATGCTATCGTCTATCGCAACCGAGGTAAAGCCCGTGCCTTTTTGGGAGATCATCAAGGTGCGATCGCCGATTTTAACCAAGCACTCAAAATGCAGCCTCAAGATGCTTTGATATATGTTGCCAGAGGCAATGTTTATCGAGCAATGGGTAATTATCTAGGGGCAATTCAAGATTATACCCAAGCTCTGCAAATTAATTCTGATGATGCCTCAGCTTATTACAATCGTGGCATTGCTCATACATTACTCGAAGAAATGCAAAGCGCGGTAGAAGATTATCAACGTGCAGCTAGTATTTATTGTGAACAAGAAGATTGGGATAATTACCAACAAGCTTTAAATAGTCTGCAAAAAATCCAGACAACTTATCCTGAATCGAAAAAGCAAAAGTATAACTTATTACGCCAAAAACTTTTGCGCTTAGTTGGCGGTTATTGGGAAATTGCTCAACGATTAATTGACCAAAAACAAGATTATTATCCAGGGATGTCAGATGATTGGTATATGCAAAAAGTGATTGAGGATTTAGAACGCGATCGCGGTAGATAATCACATAAATTAACCAGCAAAATGCAGAAAATTATTGATTAATTAATGCTCAACTATAGTACTTAAATTTCATTGATAAACTATATGTAAGATGGGCATTTTCAGTCAAAATTGCCATTAACCTAGAATATAGAAGTGAATGCCCGCTTTACAGATGTCTAAGTTTTCGCAAATTATCAACAGACCAAATATCAGGACTTATGTCTAAACATTTGCTGGATAAGTATTGATTTTTCAGATGATGTAGATAAGAATAAATATAACTCTCATAAAGAGTAAGCGATCTTGGTGAAAACCTAACCTTATCCAATGTCCGAAGTCCGCAAATGCGGACTTTTTTTTGCAATAAATTGTTATTATTTGCAACACATATAAGAGCAGAAAATATTAGATTAGTTATGTCTACAAAATGATTGATAAATATTGCTTTATCGGCGCAATTTAGAAAAAATAAAATGTCGTCTGACACATTTATTCCCCAGATCAGTAATAATTAAACCTTTTAGTTATATAGTTAGTCCGCTAAAGCGTATTTTATTTTTCATAAGAGTTCACGCCATTGGGACTTCCCATAAGATAGAGTCTCAAAAAACACCAACTTTTTTAAGTAAAGCTGATATTATCTTCAATATTTTTATACTTTTATGTATATAATTTCATATAAAACTAGCAAATATCATGCTATTTGCTATTTATGAGTAATAAGCTATGACTATTCATCATCTTCAGTCTCGTTATCAGCATTCTTCTCTTTATGCTTTATGCCAATCTTATTCACAAAAAACTAGTATTGCAGTCGTTGTGATTGGCTGTGTTGTTCTTATGAGGTGGATGAAAGATATTACAGTTCTTAAGAGCGTTGTGCCGGGATGGGTAGCGATGAAAGTCAACACTGCTATCTGTTTGATTTTAGGAGGAACATCTTTATGGCTGGTTCCTTAATATCAATAGCAATACATACAGCCGTTGCATTTATCTTACTCATCTGTGGCATTCTGTTTGCCTGTCCAAACCGTGGATTAATGATTGTAGTCACTAGTAAACATGCAGGCGGAATAATGGCTAGGAATTTATTACCAGCGGCGATTATGTTTCCGCCAGCCATCTGCTGGCTAGTTCTGTCTGGGTATCGAATGGCGATTTATACTGCGGAATTTGGACTATGTATTTTAAGTGTTTTGAATATTATTGTCTTTGCGGTGTTGATTTGGCGGAATGCCCGATCGCTTAACATCATTGATCATCAGCGACGGCGATCGCAAATAGCATTGCAAAAAGTTAACGAAGAACTCGAAGAAAGAGTGATCCTTCGCACAAATGAGTTATTAAAGACGCTGGGACAGTTACAAACAGAAATTGGCGAACGCCAAACTATCGAACAAGCTCTTTTTCAAGAAAAAGAACTTGCTTTAGTGACATTGCAATCAATTGGGGATGGAGTGATTACCACAGATGCTAGAGGTTTGATTAAATATATCAACCCAGTTGCCGAGATACTGACTGGTTGGAGTCTAAGTGAAGCAATGGGTATGCCATTAACACAAGTTTTTCAGATTATTCATGAAAATACCCGCGAAGCAGCAGAAAACCCAGTCGAACAAGTCTTAGATTCTGGCATGATTGTTGCTTTAAGCAATCACACAGTGCTGATTACCCGCAATGGTAGAGAATTGTCTATTGAAAACTCCGCTGCCCCAATTCGTACTAGAGACGGCGATATTGTTGGTGTAGTGCTGGTGTTTCACGACGTTACCCAAAACCGCAATATGGCAAGTTTATTATCTTGGCAAGCCAAACACGATAGTTTGACAGGACTAGTAAACAGACGAGAGTTTGAACATCGTCTAGCACAAGCCGTCACCAACGCTCAGACTGGTACAGAACAACACGCCTTATGTTATTTAGATTTAGACCAATTTAAAGTTATCAATGATACTTGCGGTCATGTTGCTGGCGATGAACTATTGTGTGAAATTGCTAATTTGTTTCAAAACCATGTCCCTTCCTGTGACACACTTGCACGTTTAGGGGGAGATGAATTTGGCATTATATTCAACAACTGTTCTCTAGAAGCAGCCGTATTCAGAGCTAATATCATCCGAGAACACACGCAAAAGTTTCGCTTTGTCTGGAAACAAGATAAAGTGTTCAATCTCAGCATCAGCATGGGCTTAGTTGCCATCAACACTGATACGCCAGATATGAATAGTGCCTTAAGTGCTGCTGATGGAGCTTGTTATGTGGCGAAAAATCAAGGGCGTAATCGAGTACATATTTATCAAGCTGATGATCTGGAATTGGCAAGACAGTATGGTGAGATGCAATGGGTTGGCAGAATTACCCAAGCATTAGAAGACAATCGTTTTCGGCTTTATTACCAGTCTATTGTTCCCGTTACTAGAAACGACTCAGAAACAGAACATTACGAAATTCTCTTACGACTGATTGATGAAACGGGTAAGTTAGTCTCACCAATGGCGTTTATTCCGGCGGCTGAACGCTACAACCTGATGCAAACCATTGACCGTTGGGTAATTCACACCTTTTTTAGTCATCTAGGTCAATGCGTAGATTTTCAACAATATTATTGTCCGTTAATAGAATACTCTCGTGGTTGTTTATATACAATCAATCTTTCTGGCGCTAGTATTAACGATGATCAATTTATTGATTTTGTCTGCGACCAGTTCACATTACACCAAATTCCCCCCGAAGCTATCTGCTTTGAAATTACCGAAACTGTCGCTATCAAAAACTTAGGTAAAGCAGCGAGATTTATTCGTGCATTAAAAGACTTTGGTTGTTGCTTTGCCTTAGATGATTTTGGTAGTGGGATGTCTTCGTTTGCTTATCTCAAAAATTTACCAGTCGATTATTTAAAAATTGACGGCAGTTTTGTGAAGCACATTGTAGAAGAACCAATTGATTTAGCAATGGTAGATGCTATCAATAAAATTGGTCAAGTTATGGGGATTCAAACTATTGCCGAGTTTGTGGAAAACAACGACATTTTAAAAGTAATTCAAAACCTTGGGGTAAATTATGCCCAAGGCTATGGTGTTGGTAGACCTACTCCTTTTAATTTATTTCAATTCAATTAGCAGATAGTAGATATCCGATGGCAAGATGATTATCATCTAATATCTAAAATTTAAAATCCAAAATTGATTGACTCAGCACTTTGCCATAAATTCTGCGCGCAATTGATTAACAACGCGATCTAAACCTACAGAATGAGCCGCTTTAAATAAAATCAGATCGCCTGCTTGAATAAATGTTTTGAGTCGCGCTACTAAATCGCCGTGACTAGCAAAGCACTCTGAGGGTACACCTTCAGCACTTTGAGCGATCGCTTCAGCATCTTGTCCGTCTACCAAAACCAGTAAACCATCTAAATGCAGGTTACGGACGGTTTCACCGACTTTTTGGTGTAATTGTGGCGATCGCTCTCCTAATTCTTTCATGGCTCCCAATACGGCAATTTTGCGCTTTCCGGGAGTGTCTGCCAATAACTGCAAAGCAGCTAACATTGCTTCGGGTGCAGCATTATAAGTTTCATCTAAGAATACAACATCATTGGGTAAAGTATAACGTTGCGATCGCCCCGTGGGCATATCCACTGTGACACCATCAGTTAAGGTAGACCAATCAATTCCCAATACCTTAGCCACAGCTAAAGCAGCTAAAAAATTTGTGGCATTATGGCGACCAGCCAGCGGTAGAGGTAGTTTTATCCCTGCAACTTCTATAGTTTCACTATCAATTAAATTGCCTGAAATATCGCCGCCAGATAAACCATAAGTTAAAACTTCACCCGACCAAACCTTTTTAGCTGTGGCGATTAATAAAGGATTATCATGATTGAGAATTGCTACACCATCATGAGGCATTTCAGCGAGTAATTCACATTTTGCCTCAGCGATCGCGGCTTCTGAACCCAGCAACTCAATATGCGCCGTCCCCACGTTAGTAATTACGCCAATAGTTGGGCGGACAATATGTGTTAGTTCAGCAATTTGTCCTTTACCCCGCATTGCCATTTCAATCACAGCATAATTGTGTTCTGCATCCAGTTCCAAAAGAGTTTTTGGTACACCAATTTCATTATTGAAATTTCCGTAAGTCTTGTGGACTCTACCTTGGGTAGATAAAACCGCTGTGATTAATTCTTTAGTTGTAGTTTTGCCCACAGAACCTGTTACCCCAATCACGGGGATATCAAAGCGATCGCGCCACCATCTAGCAATTGTTTGATAAGCTGCGAGGGTGTTTTTTACTTGTAAAACCGGGAAGTCAGAATTTTCGTAGTCAAAATCCACAATTGCGGCTAACGCACTTTTACCGATCGCTGTGGGAATAAAATCGTGTCCATCAAAATTTTCCCCACGTAAAGCCAGAAATACCTCTCCTGGCTGAAGAATTCGTGTATCAGTTTGGATACCACTGCTAACTTGAGTTAAAGCAGTTGCCGATAAGTTGGTAGATTGTGCCGAGAGAACTTGCAGTAGTTGGGATAGGGTAGAAGACCAAGACATAGATATTTTGGGATGATTTTTATCAAAAATGATTATCTGTTTTCTTAACTAAATCGTCCATAAAGGAGAAGACGAAAAAATTTTGTCATCGTATAATCTTTGTGAGAAAAATACAAAGTACCATACTGTTTTTGCACCGTAAATTTTTAGCGATCGTTCAGGAAGTTAATTATTTTCTGAGACATAATCTCATTGGTCGACTTAACCATGACAAAGCATATCTTATTGCCTAACTTTGTAATCATTCATACTAAATTATCTATAAAATTGTTCACTAATTGTCACTCTTGGCAAGTCATCTGGCTACAATTGCGCCAAAGTAGCAAAATACCTTTCTTTTGGTAGTTAATTTTTAATTATCAGTCCATCTTCAGGGAAAATAAGTATGACATCTTTGGTCAAAGCTACCTAATGCTAATGATAGATGTTTTGTCTTTAACTCTCCCCACAAATTCAACATTCATCAGGCGAACCATAGCATTACCTATCTACAATCAACTACAGAGGAAGACATGATATCACATAGTTCAGGGTTGTATATTCTACTAGTCAGTGTTCACGGCTTGATTAGGGGTAAAAACCTGGAATTAGGCAGAGATGCTGACACTGGTGGACAAACAAAATATGTAGTCGAACTTGCCTGTACATTAGCCAAAAATCCCCAAGTTGAAAGAGTAGACTTGGTAACGCGTTTAGTAGACGACCCAAAAGTCAGTTCAGACTACGCCAAACCTGTAGAAATGCTTTCAGATAAAGCCCAAATCATTCGCCTGGCTTGTGGCCCTCGGCGCTATCTCCGCAAAGAAGTTCTCTGGCCACATTTAGATACCTTTGCAGATGAATTACTCAGACATATTCGCAAAGTTGGTAGAATTCCCAATGTTATTCATACTCACTACGCCGATGCTGGATATGTCGGTTGTCGAGTTGCTGGCTGGCTGGGAACACCGCTTGTACATACAGGTCATTCCCTCGGACGAGTCAAGCAGCAAAAATTATTAGAACAAGGAACCAAACTCGAAACAATAGAAGATCACTTTCATATTAGTACCCGCATTGAAGCTGAAGAAATTACCCTTGGCGGCGCAGCCTTAGTCATCGCCAGTACTCATCAAGAAATTGATGAACAGTACAGCGTTTATGACCAATATCAACCAGAAAGAATGGTGGTCATTCCACCAGGAGTGACATTAGAAAAGTTTTATCCCGCGCCCGAAAATTGGCCAACCCCCCCAATTTACAAGCAATTGCAGCGATTTCTCCAAGATCCAGAAAAGCCAATGATTATGGCAATTTCCCGGCCAGCGATCCGGAAAAATGTCAATCGTCTGATCAAAGCTTTTGGGGAAGATTCCGAACTGCGTCATCTAGCTAATCTTGTAGTTGTGCTAGGACAACGAGATGACATCTCGACAATGGAATTTGGGCCGCGTCAGGTGTTTGCAGAAATATTTCAATTAATCGATCGCTATGATCTTTATGGTCACATAGCCTATCCCAAACACCATAATTCTGATGATGTGCCTGATTTATATCGCTTGACAGCGAAAACTGGCGGCGTGTTTATTAATCCCGCACTCACAGAACCCTTTGGGTTAACTTTGATTGAAGCCTCCGCTTGTGGTGTACCAATTATTGCCACATCTGATGGTGGGCCAAGGGATATTATTGGCGCTTGTGAAAATGGTGTGTTGATTGATCCACTGAATATTGAAGACATTCAAAATGCCCTGCGTGATGCTTTAACAAATAGGCAACAATGGCAACGTTGGTCTAGCAACGGCTTAAGCAATGTCCGCAAGTATTTCTCTTGGGAAAGTCATGTAGAACAATATCTAGAGAAAGTCCGCCTCTTTCCCCAACAAAAGATTCAATCTTTACTCAGTCCAGTGCGGGAATTTCCTACACGCGATCGCCCAGAATGGAAAATCCCAGAAACCAATCACTTACCAACAGCCGATCGCTTCCTAGTTTCCGAAATTGATAACACTTTATTAGGTGATCAGGAAGCTTTGCATCAGTTGATTCATCGTATTCATACTGAAGGACATACAACTGGTGTTGGTATTGCTACAGGCCGCAACCTGGAAAGTACCTTAAATATGTTAGAGGAATGGGAATTTCCCATGCCTGATTTACTCATAACTTCAGCCGGAAGCGAAATCTATTACGGCCCGAAAATCGTTACAGATACCAGTTGGCAAAAACACATCAGCTATAATTGGCAACCTGCGGCAATTCGAGAAGCGATGAAAGCTATTCCTGGAATAGAATTACAGCCACCAGACACCCAAGGTAAGTTTAAAATTAGCTACTTTGTTGATGCTGATCAAGCACCAAATTTCCGCGAAATCATCCGCCATTTGCGTCAGCAACAACTCCCCGTCAAAGGCATTTTTAGCCATAATATGTATCTTGATTTATTACCATTCCGAGCTTCTAAAGGAGATGCTCTGCGCTACGTAGCTTTAAAATGGGGATTACCCGTAAAGCGTTTCTTAGTCGCAGGCGCATCAGGTAATGATGAATCCATGCTGGCGGGTAATACCTTAGCAGTTGTTGTCGGGAATTACAGCAAAGAAATTCACAAGTTACGCGGTTATCCCCAAATTTACTTTGCTCAAGGACTCTATGCTTGGGGGATTTTAGAAGCCTTAGATCACTACGACTTTTTTGGTAATTTATCTGTAACACAGTCAGAACCAGAAATGATGGCAGTGTAATTTCTTAGTTTCACGCGTATGTAGGGGGTAAGTTTTTACTTTTTTATATACGCGGGATGCTCTGTTTAAATTTATTAATTGGGTAATGAAATTCGTTTTATGACAAGGTGCGATCGCAATAACCGTACTTACTCAGTATTGGCATATTGCTCAATAGTAACTGCTGTTATTTTCCATAAAACAGCATTTTATTTTATGATTTGATTTGAAGAATTGATATGAGATTATCCTTGCAGAGGCAAGCTAATGGTAAAGGTTGCCCCTTGATTCAGGGTACTGCTGGCGGTAATACTACCTTTATGAGCTTCGATAATGCGTTTAGCGATCGCTAGTCCTAATCCATTACCGCTACCTTTACGGGAAGGGTCTGTAGTATAAAATTGCTCAAAAATCCGGGGTAAATCACTGTCGTTAATGCCCTTACCCTGGTCTTGAATTTGAATAATTGCTCTTTTTTCTTCACTGTACCCAGATATCAACACTTGAGAATCTGGATGTGAGTGTTTAATAGCATTATCTAATAAATTGAGGATAGCCTGTAATAATCTTTCTTGATCACCTTGTAGTTGTAGTTCAGCGACATTGATTTTCACAGTTACACCTACAGCCTGCATTCGTGGTTCCACTGCATTTACAGCACGGGTAATTAATCCCCGCAAAGAAATTGTTTGCTTTTCTAATTCTGTGACCCCTGCTTCTAAGCGTCCTAAATCTAGCAAGTCATGAATTAAGCGTGATAAACGTTTAGTTTCACTTTCGATAGTTTGAAAAAAGCGATCGCGTAATTCTGCTTCTTCATAAGCACCATTTTTGAGTGCATCAACTGTCACCTGCACATTACTAATGGGTGTACGTAATTCATGAGAAACATTAGCTAAAAATACCCGACGTTCTTGGTCTAAAGAAGCTAACCGTTCACTCATCCGGTTGAGTTCTGCGGCTAACTGATCTAACTCATTATTTTGCTGAATAATCAACTTATCACCGAAATGTCCGCTACCCAAGCGAATCGCAAAGTTCCGCATAATTTCAATCGGTTTTGACAGACTGCGTGCAAATCGACTGCTAATTAATGCACACAGCAATATTGTCACTGCAAGAGTTCCTAAAACACTCCAAATTACAGTCAAAAACTGGCGCTGAAATTGTTTCAGGGTGATGGACATTCGCAATACACCCAATAATTGACCTTGACGCTGAATTGGTCTTGCAATATACAGGCGATCTTCGTTGCTTAAAACTCCTTTAGCAACTCCTTGCGCCGCATAATTTTGGAAAGCTTGCTGCATTCCTGGCACTTTGTACCAATTCGTAACTTGCTGATCTAATTTGGGGTCAGAAGTTGCGATAAGACTGCCTTTTTGATTAAAAACACGCAGCGTTATTGTCTGTGGTGCGCCATAGCGTTGTACTAGTATTTTTACCCGTGAAATATCCTTTTCTTCTAGCGCATCTGCTACGCTTTCACTCAAGGCGCTTGTCCAGTTTTCTAAGTCCATCTGTCGTGTCCGCATAAAGTACGCATGGAACGACCACAAAATATAACCAGCCATGAGTGATGTGCCGAAAGCTGTCAGCATAAGATAGGTGGCTAACAGCTTGGCATGAATTGTATTTAACTTAATGCGTGGTATCCAGCCTGTCATGAAGGCTGTTCCCCAGAACGACGGCGCAACACAGCTTTAATCCGTGCTAGTAGTTCGCGGGTGTTGAATGGTTTAGTCACATAATCATCTGCCCCTGCTTCTAAACCCCAAATTTTATCTATATCTTGATCTTTAGCAGTAAGCATAACAATCGGTACATCAGAAAAAGCTCGAATTCGCCAGCAAACCTCCATACCGCTAACTTCTGGCAGCATAATATCGAGCAAAATTACATCAGGTACTTGTTTATGGAACTGTTTGATCGCACTATGCCCATCAGCCGCGATCGTCACTGTGTAGCCCTCTTTTTGTAATGTGTAAGTGAGACTGTCACACAAGGGTATTTCATCATCTACGAGTAAAATATGGGGCATTTTTCATTTCTAGAATAAACGTTTAATTCTAGCTTGTGTAGTTTGTAGTAGGTTTGGCATCCTTCTGTGGTTACAGGTTGGCGATCGCAATTCTAACAGGACTTACGCACAGACTACGGAAAATCGAACCACAGAGACGCAGAGGTCACGGAGAAATGAGAGTTTGAGAGGTGTTTTGCGTAAGTCCTATCTAACTTGAAGCACTTGTATAAAATCGCAAAGCAAACCGCCAAAACTTAGTAGAAAGCCAAAATAAAACAATTGCTAACACCATTGCACCTATCAACCCACTAAACTGAACTCGACCCAACATTACTTCTGCGGGAATAGTAGTCAAAAATGTGACTGGTACAACAAAGGTAAAGAAAAAACGGTAAGCTGCGGGATAAGCCACCATTGGATATCTACCAGCCTCCAACAAACCCCGCAATACTTCAGTGGCGTTATTAATTTTCACAAACCAGATGCTAGTGGCTCCCAGCATAAACCACAGGCTATAAAAAATAACTAAACCAAATAATAAAGGTACCGCACTCAGCAGATAGTTCTGAATTCCTAAGCCCAGGCGCTTACCTGCATAACCAATGATCATCATACCGAAAATTATGTCCGGTAATCCCCAAGGCGAAAGAGTATGAGTAGATAGCCAAAATTGACTACGGATAGGTTTGAGGAGTACAAAATCTAAAGTTCCTATCTGGACATGACTCACAATTTTATTTAAGTTAGGAGCCAAAAATGTCGCCGAAAAGCCTTGCAGTATGGTAAAAATACCCAACACAACTAAAGCGGCTTCCCACGACCAGCCAGCAAAAGTATAGCCAGTGCGATAAAACAAGAACAAGCCAAAAATACTTCCAACTAAATTACCCAAGCTGGTAAGGGTAGCGACGACAAAGTTAAGCCGATACTCCATCTCTGCTGCGATGGAGGTAGTCCAAAATAGTCGGATTAATTTCCAATATCTCCTCATTTTCGATTGAAACTCCATGACATAAATAATTGATCAACTTATGCAAACTTCATAATATTCATCATGCAGCAATATTGCTGAACGCTAAGATATTTAATGCTGATGCTTGAGAAAGTGAGATTTCATAAATTTTGATTTACCAGAGTTAAACTTTACCAGCGGAACAAATAGATAAATATTTATTGCCAATTATTCGTGGGATTATTGTTATTTCTTTAGTGCCTACCATTGTGGATTAATCCCAGAAAACAGATCCAAAAACTAGTAAATTAGAGTTTGTCCAGTCCATTATCAGATTTTAAATTCCTGAATTTACTTTTTTATGAAATTTTATGGCTAGATTATCTCAAGAATTACAACGCTATTTCTTTGAAGAAGAAAGATCAGCAAAAGTGACTTTGGCAGATATTCTGCTTTTAGCACAAGAAAGAATTTTTGGCTTTTTACTAGTTATTTTGTCTCTACCTTCAGCCTTACCAGTACCCGCTCCAGGATACTCAACGCCTTTTGGTATCCTAATTTTTTTACTCGCAATACAATTAATTGTAGGTGCAAAAAGTCCTTGGCTACCGCAGAAAATGTTAAATCACCCAATCCAACTAGAGACAGTTCAAGGGTTTTTGAAGGCGGGAATTCCTTGGTTACGCAGAATTGAAGCGATCGCTCGTCCTCGTCTCACTGTTGTTTGTACTACAACCCCAGGTAGGGTGACAATCGGTATAGCGATCGCTCTTATGTCAATTTCGATGATGATTCCCATTCCTGGAACAAACACATTACCAGCTATGGGTATTTTTGTAACTGGTTTTGGTCTGTTAGAAGATGATGGTGCTATTAGTTTAGGTGGTTTAGCCCTGAGTCTGATGGGCGCAATTTTGACTACTTCAATCTTAATTGCACTGATTTGGGGTGGTTCCAGTATTCTTGATTTAATCAGAGCTTGGTTAGGTCGTTAGCTAAAATTTCTTTCTTTAGGAGAATTAACTAGAAGCGCCAGAGAGTAAGAATAAAGTTATGAATGGTGTGAACATCAATCTCTATCTACTCCTAGAAAATCTCTTGTTTTTGACTGTTGCCACATCTTGGATTGGGATTTTAAGTCGGGTATGGAAACATCCCAAACCATATACTTTGCCTTTACCATTCCCTTGGTGGCACAAGTGGTAGTTCTTATCAATCCAAATACTAGGTGTACTACTACAACTACAAATTATGTTGTTGTGGGGCGTATGGTGGAAACACAGCGCTGTATTAGCTGTTCTGGGTTGGTACTTTATTATCTTGGGTTTGCAAATTTTGTTTGAAGTTGTAACTCTAAGAAAACTACAAAATGTAATATGGGTACTAGTGCCTTATATTTACTTACCTTATCGTTTCTGGAAACTTTACGAAGGTTTGACACTGTTGGGTTCAGAACCTGAACTGCTGTGGGTGCGATATTTATTGATGTTTGAACTAGTGCTATGGATTGTGAACTACGCCATAGATGTATCGCAGCTACCCAGACTATTTCGTTGGGAAGTAGATTCAACATCTCTAACAAGTTAACAGTTGAACATATTTATCAAGTGAATTTAAAATTTTGATGGCTGTGGTGGACAGTTTAAAAAGATGAACGTAACTTGCTGCCGTACACTGATAAATGGAGGTAAAGGTAATAAATCATCTCCAAAACTTGCATTGTTTATTGGCTTCAGCTACAGTCAAGACATATTCCCTGGAGTTAAATTATGCAGATCAAGTTAAATGTTGAGGCATAAATTGTATCTTATTTTACTTTTAGGGATTATTTCATCTCTTTTTTTATATATTTATTGAGAAAGATTTGCAATATAATTTCCAGGATTGGGAACTTACAAGCCCGTAACTTTAAACAACTTTTTAAAACACATACAAAAGGAATATCTAGCGATAAGCCACTACATAATTTAATCAAAAATTTAAAATTTTTCCGGAAAAGTACAGTAATAACTTATTGGAGTTTAGCTGACAATATTGTGGAGACTTTATTAATTAGACAGTTTTTCTCTGGAAATGATGTTATAAAGTGGCAGTTTGCTTTTAAGCCCTAAATGCAAATTATTTCTGTTTATCTTTATGATATGCAGAAATTGTAGTCAAAAACACAATTGTTATTCACACCTCTTGTATCTGTAAAGCCAACAAATGAGATAAGTTCGATGAGTACCTTTTTTTGTTCTGATTATGCGCGACAAGTAGGAGAAGATTTAATTGGTAGTGCTACCAATTACGAAACATATATTTTAGTCGAGTGTCCGCCACCTTGGACTACAGAAACTTTTAATTCTCGATGGGTTCCTAAAAACTTACAAAGTTTAGAACAGGAAATTAACCATGCAAAATTACCAGTTAGATTTCTTTTAATCGCTAATGATACATCACATAAAAATGACCAAACAACACTGTTAATTTATCAGAAAAAACAGGGTTTAAGTCATGGATACTGCAAGTATGAATTTCACTTGCCAAATATTGAGCAAGTAGCAGGTGTGGTCAAAAAATGGTTAGCCAATAGAACCGCTGATTATCCAGTATACACAAACGCAACAAGAGATATCTTAGTGTGTACACACGGTAGTCATGATAAATGCTGTGCTAAATATGGTAATCCTTTTTACTTCCATGCTGCTAATACTATTAATGATTTGGAATTAGATAATGTGAGGCTTTGGAAGTCAAGTCATTTTGGTGGACATCGTTTTGCACCTACAGCCATAGACTTACCAGAAGGAAGATATTATGGTGTTCTTGACCAAGAAATATTGAAGGCGATACTAACAAGGACTGGCGATATTCAATCCTTAGAAAAAGTTTATCGAGGCTGGGGAATTTTACCAAGTCAGTTACAAGTTTTGGAACGAGAACTAATTTTCCATTATGGATGGGATTGGTTTAATTACAAAGTTGCTGGCAAAATCCTGGAACAAAGTTTAGATAATCAGACACTTCTAGGTGAAATTAGTTGTGAAAGTCCTGATGGTTCTTTATATATTTATCAAGCTCAACTTATCAAGGATAATACTAAGTCTGTTAAACTTAGAAGTGCTTGTAATGCTCATCAAGAGTCAGTATTAGTGAAATATACTATTGCTAATGTCTGGCTGACATCAACAAAGGTGGTAACTTTGAGTAAATAGTAATTTTAGGGTTAATCATCTACCAATATTTCTGTTGATTTATAAAAAATCTAGTTAATAGTATTTTTGTTTCAAAACTGCAAAGGAAAAATCAATAATTTAGGATGGGTATGATCATGCCCATCCTACTGAATCCAACGATTAAGTTCCTAACATTTGTAAGTTATGCAAGGTTGCATACATACCCCCTTGTTGTAATAATTCCTCATGACTACCCTGTTCAATTAATTCACCTCGCTTGAGAACAAAAATGCGATCCACATTGCGAATTGTTGATAGGCGGTGAGCAATCACAATAGCAGTACGTTTTACTAGTAACTGATCTAGTGCCTGCTGAACTAAAGCTTCTGTATTCACATCTAAACTTGCCGTTGCTTCATCTAATACGAGAATTTGGGGGTTACGAATAGCAGCACGAGCAAAGGCTAATAGTTGTTTTTGACCACTAGAAAGATTTGTGCCACGCTCTCGCAATTGAGTATTATAGCCTTGGGGCAATTCTCCAATAAACTGAGCAATATTAGTATTTTGTGCAGCTAATTCAATTTCCTCGAATGTATACCTGTCTCCGAGGGTAATGTTACTTTTAACATTCCCAGCAAATAAAAAGCCTTCTTGTAAAATGACAGCCATATAGCGGCGCAAGTCTGCTTGAGGGACTTCTCGAATATCAACACCATCGATTAAAATTCGTCCTTGGGTGGGTTCATAAAGGCGACACAGAAGCCGAATAATGGAGCTTTTACCTGCGCCAGTAGGGCCGACTAATGCGACTTTTTCGCCAGGACGAATCACAAAATCTAAATCTTTGATGACAAAATCATCGTCTTTATAAGCAAACCAGACATGTTCAAAGCGAATTTCGCCTAATTCTGGTGTGGAGTTGAAACTTTGTGATTCCATCTCCGCCATGATTTCGTCTATGTAACCAAAGCTATGATCAAATACTGAGAAACGTTGATTGTTGCGATCGCGGATTTCTATCGGTTCATCTAAAATATCGTTAATTCGTTCAATGGCAGTAAAGCCAGCTTGAATAACGGTAAATTTTTCGGCAAAATCTCGCAATGGGTCAAATAATCGCTGGGCGTACAGAACAAATGCAGATAATACACCAAATGTCAGGTTTTGTTCCAACAGTAACCAACCACCCATCCATAATACACCTGCGATCGCGACTAAGCCAATCCATTCCAAGGTCGCTGATACCGCAGAATCATAAAAAATGGTCTGATCCATTTGGCCAATGTAGCGGTTGTTAACGCTGCGGAACAACTCTGCATTAATTTTTTCCCGCCTAAACAACTGTACGACGTTAATACCAACAATATTTTCTTGTAGCTGGGAATTTAATAAAGACAGTTCTTCCCGTGCTTTATAGTTAGCTTTACGATACTTTTGCTGAAAGTAAATAATCAACCAGGTAATAGGTAGTAATATTAACAGCAGCAAACAAGCAAGTTGCCACTGAATAGACAACATAATCCCAATAATCACCACCATAGAAAATATATCGGAGATTATGCCGATCGCCCCAGTAGAAAATACATCTCCTAAAATTTCTACATCGCTAGTGAGTCTGGTAATTAATTTACCTACAGGTGTGCGGTCGAAAAAGCGGACTGCCAAAGATGTGACATGCTTAAATAAGTCTTGCCGAATAGCGGCTGTGATATTTTGTCCTAACTTCTGTAGCAGATAACCCTGGATGCTGGTGAAGAACATTCGGGTAACAATTGCCACCAAGATAAATCCTTCCAGGATATTTATCCCTTGCCACAGAGGAATATTCCTGAGAAACTCATAAGTACTGGGTTCATTACGGATGAGAGAAATAGCTTGTCCAATCAATAATGGTTGTATGGCATTAGAGAAAGCAATCGGCACAAGCAATAGCATTGCCAAAGTCAGCAGTTTGATATCACGACGAGCATAGGGAACTAACCGCAAAAATAATCGCCAGTCATTGCCACGCCAACTGTCTCGTCTGTAGGATTTTTTCAGGGATTGGTAGATGCTCATAATGGGAGCATGATATTAATTTTATTTTGCACTGGGAAAACACGCCTATTTAATGTAGCATTCACACCCGTGGTCTAATGATACGTCAGACATATAAATTCCCAGACTCAGAAACAGACACAAGCCAGCTTACGCAAACATACTCAGCATTGGTAACAATATCATTTTGGGATGTGGGCAGTAGTTTACAAAGATAAATTTATGACTCAAGGTCATACATAATAAAAGCAGCCTGTAATTTTGCTTACAGGCTGCTTTTCAACATAACTAAATTATTTAGTTAGGCGCTCTGACACCATTTTTCCCTAATGCAGAATAGTCTACGGAGGGGAAGAGGCTATCTTGGCCACTTACCCTATAATCAAATCCCTGAATTGGGACGATTTGCTTAAAGGTAATCTTCCTAGAAGAATCGGGTGATGTTCTGGCATTTTTGCCATAGGCATCTGTATAAATTACGGAAGATGAAGAATTATCAAAGGCTAATCTGGAAAAGTGACTCTCTATACCAACTGTCCCTCGGAAAGGTGAACGAGGATCATCCCACACTACTTGGCTACCAGCGGCTAGGGTTTCTTGGCATAACAAGGTCTTAGCGAGAGGATGAGTAGAGGAATAACACAAATCCACTGTTCTACCAATCTTCGTGGTAGAAGAGGCATCATAAATCCGAGCAGGATTTGTAACTCTAAAGTAAAAATCACCGCGTACGAACTCTGTTAGCCAGTATTCAAATGTTCTTTTTTGAACTAAGGAAGACTGTTCTGCTTGAGTACCACGCGCATAGCAATCCTTTGTAGGAATGGCACGATGAGCGCCATCTGTTGGTTGGTTGAGCGGATTCGGCGTAATACCAGAAGGCAAGAATGCGTCACAATAAGTTGCTTCCGGTTCTTTGAAGTATCCAGGCGCACCAAACAAGCCAAACTGTTTGACGTTAAAAGCTTGTTGTCCATCACATTTACCTGCCACAAACATTTCATGTGCCGTATTTGTGAGCGCATCTGGTGAATGTGAACCCATGTGTATTTTTACGAGTACATCACATTTTGTTGTGTTACTGCTATTGTTAGCATTGTACATAGTCCAGTTATTGGCAACAAAAACCTTATGGCCAAAGTGGTCTTCATGTCTGGGATTAGCTGGGTCATTAATTGCGTGCTGTTCGTTGATATAGCCGAAAGCTGGCATACCCGCAGTAGTAAACACTTCTGAACCGCGTGGGTCATCGCCATGCTCATGACCATAGGTACAATAAGTATTGGTTTCTGGGTTGAAATCCACCGGTGGGTGCCAAGTTGGGTAGATTTTATTATCGTCAGCTTTTACCCAATAAGTATCGTGTATCCATTTTGGACATTCCCAAGTTTTTCCAGGAGACCATAGACCGTATGACTTAGCCAGTGTCGCAGAACTTGCAGGTAGCAAATCTTGTGTCCGCACTGGGCTACCAGCAATTGGTATAACAGGTGCTGGTCTGTTGACCATAACGGTAGATTGCCATTTTTGTACCTGGTCAATTGTCTGCGTTGTATCCTTTGCCCAGAAAGCGAACCAATTAAAGCGCATTGTGCTGTTAGTTCCTGGGAACCTGATAACTAGGTTTTGTATTCCTTTGGCAAGGGCTGTATTCAAAGTCAAAGGACAAGGAACAGTACGGTAGGTTGAGACAGAGCCGGTGCTGTTGATGCTACATGTTCCCAACAAAGTACCACTAGCCGAGCCTAAGCGCACTTCAACTGCATTAGTTCCTGAAGCCAAAGCAACGCGGAGCATCAGTGCTTCTGCACCACTGCCTAAATCAATGTTGTTGTAGACTGCATAGTTGCCTCCTGAAGTATTCGACAGTTCTTGAGTCTGTACACCAGGTAAAAGGAAAAATGGATCTTCACTGTTTTCAAAATAATCTCCCCAAACTTTTGTTAACCCAACAGTGGAAGAAGACTTGAGTGCATCTATACGCTGAAAGACTGGCCAAGGTGCTTTAGAACTTGCTGGAATAGTTGATGTCGATGTTGTTGGTGGGTTTGATGTTGTTGGTGGGTTTGATGTTGTTGGTGGGTTTGATGTCGTTGGTGGGTTTGATGTCGTTGGTGGGGCAGCAGCAACAAAACTGATGTCACGAAAATAGTTCGTATTTTGGTAAGAATTCGTGGGGAACGCGCCTACAGTTGTGTTGTACACTCCATTGCTACCTGCCACTGAACTCAAATCTCCATTGACAATGGAGTTAGTCATCCCTCCATTCGTGGCTGGGTAATAAGTATTGGTGTTGACAGAGACTACGTAGTTTGTATTGGCTTGAATATTCAGAGGTGTATTCAGAGCTTGTTGCTGCCAACCCGAAGGAGTTTCGTTGGCAAAAGTAACACTAGATAGGAGAGTTCCTGTTTCTGACCAAATTCTGCCAGTATGCGAGCCTGTCTCATTGGCAGGTTTCCAGAAGCGGATCGAGCTAACCTGTCCCTCTTTGGTACTGCGGAATTTCATACCTAATTCATAGGGAATTCCATCAGTCTTGAAAGTGCTAGGAGCTTGAGTTGTTAAAACTGTTAGGGGTGCAGTCTGGGCATGAATTATGGTGCTAGAGAAACTCAACAGCAGCGTAAGTGCCGCGAGTAGGCAAAACTTGATATATTTAATCTTCTTCATAATTATTTAGCAATTGACGCTTTCTGCTGTGACACTAAAGTTAGTTTTGGCAGTACCCATCTTGGTATCAGCACCACCCAAGAGCATTCCTTCACCGTAAGCAAGGCTATTTGACCCTGATCTATACACAGGAAATTTCATGGTCACACTAGCTTGGTTATGCTTCGATGAAGTTGCGTTCTGTGTCAATTGCTTATTTGTCAGAAATTTATGGAGACTAAAATTCTCTTTCTGAACATACTTGTTGTTGCTTTGATTGGTTGGGGAGAGATTAGCTCTACAACTGGAAACAGACCAAAAAAAAGCATCATAAATAACAGGAGCAGTTGATTCTGCTACTGTCACAAGGTCATTGAAAAGTTTCATAGAACCTCTTAGCCTGATTGTCTTTATATCGGGAACATAACTTCTATCTAACAATTCAGAAGTATTGAGAAATGAAAAATGAACACACTTTTTGACGATTGCTTCTCCCGAAATAAGCTCTAGAACTGATCTTCAGAAGAAACTGATCACGCAGTATTATGTTGGGACTAACACTAAGTTAAATGAATGAAGAAACTAGGTTTTAGATATGAAACTTTAGTTTCGTACAAGATTGCAGGAATTAAACAAACTCTGAGAACAGTGATCAATCGTACCTCCTCACTAAATCAGAATACTTCATATTCTGCCTGAGTAAATTTACCATAAATTCATATATCGTCAACTAAATCCTGGTGGATACACTTGAATTTAATTGCATTCAGAAATCTCATAAGCTGATTTGGTAAGCTTTTCAAGTAAATTCATTAATTTTAAATTAATCACACCAATCTCATGAATGTCTCCCCTATGTACACAGTTCAATAGGAGTTATCCTGTGTGTTTTCAAGAGAATGATCAACTGGTTCGTGAAGACTATAAGTTGAAGCTATGCAAATCTAGATAAAATTCTTGAAGCCTCAAGTAACAGCATATTTGATTCTGGCTTAGGCAATTTTATCCTAAACTTACTCGGTGTCTGATTAAGAGTAAACATCTAAACGTCAAGATATTTGTATACTTGGTTATACGCCCTAACAAAAAAATTTACAGTTTAATTTGCCTGATGATTTCTATATTTAATTGACAATTTATTAGCTTGATATATGCGGTTAGATAGCTATACTACTGATACTTATACTCCTGGCGCACCCTTATGGAAACAAGTGTTGTGGTATTTCCTGGGTTTTTCTGTGGTGCAGAATCGTTGGTTAACTGCTTCAAGCTTAAAAGTTTGGATACTTCGCGGTTTTGGCGCACAGATCGGTGAGAATGTCCGGATTAAACCAGGAGTGCGCGTGAAGTTTCCCTGGCGGCTAGTTGTCGGTGATCATGTGTGGATTGGGGAAGATGCTTGGATTGATAACCTAGCAAATGTCACTATTGAAAGCCATGTGTGCATATCTCAGGGGGTTTATCTCTGCACAGGCAACCATGACTGGAGTCATCCTGATTTTAAGTTAATTATTGCGCCAATTCACATTCAAGAAAGTAGCTGGATTGCGGCTAAGTCAGTAGTTGGCCCTGGAGTGACTGTTGGGAAGGGTGCGGTATTGACTTTGGGTGGAGTTACAGGACGTTCTTTAGAAGCGATGACAATCTATGCAGGTAATCCCGCCCAGCCAATCAAGGAGCGTAAGATTTAATTTTAGTGAAGGGCGATCGCACCAAATTTACAGACCATCCTTATTTCCGATTCAAAGTCAGATGTTTTTAGGAATGGTCAGTAGTTTTTATAATTCTGAAGCTGTATCTGGGGCAATAATTTCACCAGTACCTATTTCGAGGATCATATCTTGATCAGTAATTAATTCACTCAATTCTTTGACTTGCAAATTCATTTCTGCACAAGCTTGACGGAGTTCTTGGGCAAAAGTGTTGAGATCATCACCATAGCCACATTGATAAGCAGCAGTTTCAATTCCTTGCTTGGCATTTGCTCTGGCACAATCTACTAGCTCTGTGCCATACAATGGTTTTGCAGATGGCATAATTTTGATTGTTTATTGATTAGAGGTTAATTTTAGATTAGCCATTATTAGGTAATCGGACATCCCTCTGATGGAATAATCATCAATAGCAGCAATAATTACTATGCAGAAAGAGTGACTTCAACTAATAAATTTTGATCAGCATTTTGGTCAAGAGGAAGGATAATTTTTTTGTGGATCTTTGTTGTATTTAGCGCCTGTTAGAAAATTATTTGAGAAGAAGTGCATCTTGGCCATAAAATTCTACACGGGGAACTAAACAGAGTGCATCCCCGATTCACCGTTAGCCGAGGAGTTTTGTTGTGGACTTATCCCGTATTCCTGCTCAACCAAAACCGGGTATTCTAAATGTTCTGATTGAAATCCCTGGCGGGAGCAAGAATAAATACGAGTATGACAAAGAACTGGAAGCTTTTGCCCTAGACAGAGTGCTTTATTCTTCGGTAAAATATCCATTCGATTACGGCTTTGTGCCGAATACTTTGGCTGATGATGGCGACCCTCTTGATGGGATGGTGATTATCGATGAGCCAACTTTTCCTGGTTGTATTATTGCTGCGCGACCAATAGGTATGTTAGAGATGATTGATGGTGGCGATCGCGATGAAAAAATTCTTTGTGTACCAGACAAAGACCCACGCTATACTCACGTCAAATCTCTTAACGACGTAGCACCACACCGTTTAGATGAAATTGCTGAATTTTTCCGCAGTTATAAAAACTTGGAAAAGAAAGTAACAGAAATTCTCGCTTGGCAAGATGTCGGTAAAGTCTCAGCCTTAGTAGAACAGTGTATTAAAGCTGCTAAATAAGCATTGCTGAGTTAGGAGTGTTGATTTTTAACTCCTAACTCCTCAACTTCACGAAGTGCTAGGTACAAAATTCATAAAGACTGCCTCCTGCTTTCCTATACTAGAGTCAGGTAATCGCAAAAATAAACAGCTTGATATTTGCAAATTGCCTACCTGGCCACAAAAACTTCAAAACGAAATGCAGCGTACAGTCCTTTTGGCGAAAATACACAACTGCACCCTCACCGGGGCAAATATTAATTATGTAGGAAGTATCAGCATTGATGAAATATTGTTAGAAAAGGCTGGTATTTTACCCTATGAGCAAGTGCAAGTAGTTAACGTTGCCAATGGTGAGCGCTTCATTACATACACAATCACGGCTCCAGCTAATTCGGGAATTATTGAATTAAATGGGGCGGCGGCACGTCTAGGCATTGTAGGCGATCGCTTGATTATAATGGCTTACGGGCAGTTCTCTTTGGAAGAGTTAAAAAATTACTCTCCTACGGTAGTCATTGTGGACGAAAAAAACCGACTATTAGAAGTGCGGCACTACGATGACCTGCTCAGTAAGGCCTAATTTTTCAGAAAAATGTCAAATCTTGCGCCGTCGGATTTCCAAAGTTCCGTAACTGAAACCGCAACTACGTCTCCTATTAGTTCCGCGGGTGAATTTTTTGTGCAATTTTGGGGTGTTAGGGGTTTAATTGCTACCCCTGCTAGTAATGCCAATCGCTATGGTGGTAACACTGCTTGTGTAGAAATACAAGTAGCCGGTAAACGCTTGATTTTTGATGGTGGAACTGGTCTACGCACACTCGGTAAATCTTTGCGACAATTGCAAAAACCCGTAGAGGCGTATTTATTTTTTACCAACTCCCAATCGAATCGTATTCAAGGGTTTCCTTTTTTTGCACCGGCATTTGTCCCAGAAAACCGCTTTCATATTTACGGTTCGGCTGCTTCTAATAGTGCTTCGATTAAACAATGCCTCTGTGACCAAATGCTACAGCCGCACTTTCCTTATCCATTCCAGGTGATGCAATCAGAATTGCAGTTTTATAATTTGCTACCTGGTGGCGAGGTGCAGTTAGATGATGTTGCGATCGCCACAGCATTGATTAATCAAACTCAGCGTTCTATTGGCTACCGAGTTTCTTGGCAGAACAAAAGTGTTGCCTATATCAGTGATTTAACTAAAAATGCTGATCCTGTTGATCAAGAGCAGATTTTACAGCTGGTAAAAGGTGTGGATTTGCTGATTGCCAATGCTACTTACAGTCCGCCTACAGCTAACAACCATGAATCTTCTGATTTACACTGGCAAGCGGCTGTAGAATTAGCTCAAACTGCCGCAGTGCAGCAGTTAGTCATTTCTCATCATCATCCAGACGACGATGATAATTTTCTCGACCAAGTGCAAGCTGAGGTGCAATCTGTTCTTCCGCACGCCTTACTAGCTTCCGAAGGTTCAGTGTTGTCGGTTGGCAAGTAATTTAGACATCAGATAGCTTCATATACTCCACGCGTTTATACTGGATGAAATCCTGCGGCGATCGCCAACAAATTTTCGATCGCTACAAACAACACACCCAAAACTGTAGTAGCTGTCGGAATGCGCTTTTAGTAGTGCAACGCTTACAAGCAGTCTTTCTAATCTACTTTGTAATCACTATATGCGCTGTGGCTCTTTTTCCCGATGGATTGCGGCTTCAACTAGGTTTACCCCTAATTGAGATCGCACCCTTAAGTCTAGGTGCTTACCCTTGGCTGAGATTCTGGCTGAGTCCAAAATTTTACTTTGTAGACTACATCCATGCACAGAGATAGTTTATTTGCTGTGATGACTGTTAGCAAATGGTTTATGTGTTGAATAATATTGTTCAGGCTGGGGGTAAGGGTATATTGCTGTGAGGATTTTGAACACCTACATCCCTATACCCCACACCCTTAAACCCAAGCAACGCCTAATTGATTCTGAATTCTAGCTTCTGAATTCTTCTTCAAGGTGTTTTTTGCAAATCTGGCCGTTCTTCTTGAACGATCGCACCTGCTACTGGGCATACTTGGAAACATATTCCACAATCAATGCAGGTAGCAAAGTCAATCCAGTACCAATCGGTTCCTTGAACATTTTTGCCAGGCCCTTCATGGATGCAGGCTACAGGACAAGCATCTACGCAGTCGGCAACGCCTTGACAAACATCAGTTACAATTGTGTGCGGCATTTGATAGATTCCCTCTCTTTAGTGATCAATAGTCCAATACAGTTCAGATAAGAAAACTAAATCACAACAAAACCAACAAATAATTACTCAACCAAAAACGCAAGAATTATTTTGCAGGGGGTTTGGAGGACGGTTGCGTCCCCCAAATCTTGCTGATTGTCTGATAGGTAAGCAGAAATTGAGAAATCAACCCTATCACCTTAACTGAACCATATTGGTCAATAGTCAACAGCAAAAAACCATTGACTATTGGCTAATACTTTCTATTGTGGGGGAACCATCGGCTTTAATCCAAGCGATTTGGGCAATTCGGCGATCGCTGGCATACTGACGGATAGCTTCTGCATCTCTGCCTCCTAGTTCCATTTCCACTATGACTAGATGAGTAGAATCACGGAGTTTTTGGGAATATGCAAAAGCAGCCGCCTCAGCATTTTCTGTTTCTGGCACTACTAACCAGTTGCTGGCAGGGATATCTTGCGGCAATTGCTGACTAGATAACAGAACTTGGTATAAATCTTCAATGTTGAGGACAAAACCAATGCCGGGGATGTTTTCGCCTTGGGGGTGATACAGTCCTAAAAGTTGGTCGTAACGACCACCCCGCCCTAAAACTCTGGCTGGGTAATCGCTATTATTGACAATTTCAAAGACAATACCTGTGTAGTAGTCAATGGTCTGGATCAAACTGAGATCCAAAATTACCGGAAAATTCCTTTCTCCTTCCAGTAACTCTACTAGAGAATTGAGGCTATTTACTGCTGCTTGCTGTTCTGCGTCTAAACCGAGACTACTGACTTTTTGTAATACGTCTTGACTTTTGCCGCGCAGGTCGAGCATGATTCTGGCGCGATCGCGCAAATCTTCACTTAGCGGCAAAGTATCGATGGTCACACGGTCAAGGTGAGCGATCGCCTGACGCACTTTTGCTTGGATATTAGCCGGAAAAGCTTGCAAAAGCGATCGGGTAATTCCCGCTTCGCCCAAGACTATCTGCCAATCTCGCAAACCCAGTGCGTCTAAACAATTACCCACCAAAAGCAGTACTTCAGCATTAGCCCGCAATCCGCCAACACCTAAAAGTTCCACACCAGCTTGATAAAACTCTTGCTGGCGATTGTGCCGATTTTCCCAAATGTGTCGGAAGACATTGGCATGATAATAAAGTCGTTGCGGATAGGTAACAGCTTCCATACGCGTAACTACAGCACGCGCAATAGAAGCTGTCAGTTCTGGACGTAACCCTAATTCTTCATCTTCAGAATTTTGCAGTTGAATCACCATCTGGCGTTGAATTGCTTCCCCCGCCATCAAGGTGTCCATTCGTTCCAACGTTGAGGTAATAATCTTGTGATATCCCCAACGATGGAACACTTGCTGTAACCTATCTTCAATCCAGCGTTTTTGAGCCACATCTAAAGGTAATAAATCCCTTGCTCCCGCTGCTGGTTGATACACCATTATTTTTTATTCCCACCAAACAAACCTCCAAATAAACCTCCACCTCCCGATTTCTCTGGTTGTGTATTCCCAGTTTTGGCAGATGGAGTCGCTTTAGAACCACCTGATTGTTGACTCAAAGCTTTATCTATTTTAGGTTTCCATGTGGCCGCTATTTGGTCTGTCGGGTCTAATTTTAAAGCATTATCAAAATGAATCTTGGCCATTTTTAGCTGATTTTGCTTTAAATAAACTAAAGCAATCAAACTATGACAGCGGCCACTCTTGGGTGCGAGTTTCAGTGCATCTTGCAACTCGACTTTGGCTTGAGCAAATTGGTTTTTCTCAATTAGACCTTGCGCCCGACGAATATATTGTTCCGCGGCTGAGTCTTCTTTTGGTGGCGCTGGCGGTGGTGGCGGTGCTGCGGCTGTATTTGGGGGAGTGTTGGCGCTCGGTGCAGATTTAGGCGCAGCCGATTGGCTAGAGAACGCTTTACCTGCACTCCGCATTAAATAGACTAAGTTCAACTCACTAATTTGAGCAATGATAGGTATTACTTGCTGTAAGGAATTGTATTGAGTTTCCGCAATTTTAGCGATCGCAGTTTTATAGGAATGATCAATATTGGGAGCCGCCGCCAGCTGTCTGGCTAAATCGGTGGTAAGTTCTATGGAAGCCGAATCTTGCACTAAACGCTTACCCATTTGAGACAAAATTATCATGTATTCTGTGCGGGTGCGATCGCCAGATAGTGCTTCATAAGCTGGGTTAACCAACTTAGATAATAATTCACTAGCCAGCTTTTTTTCCCCAGGAGTGGCAGAAGCATTACTATCAGGATGCAAACGACGAGCAATTTGCAGATAATGCTTGCGGATCTCTTTCACATCCGCATCCACTGAAACGCACAAGACTGCATGATGGTCTATGAAGTCATATTTAAACAGTCCACGATCTATTTTTAGCGACATAGGTTGGTGTTACACCACAGGAATCATCAGATTCCTTCTAGTTTACTTCGCTAGATCAGTGGATCGTCAGTAGCAATTTTTCATTTATTCCATAGTCAAGAGTCAATAGTTCATACCACCATAACTTCGGCATGAACAATGCACGTTTTGGGAAATGCTACACCCACTACGGAGTACTCCAAGTGCTTAAAAGCCAGCTATATTCATATTTTTCCAAAAATAAGCTAAAAATAGCCTAAAAATTAGTTATTTTTAGCTTTTTATCACTATTTTTTCGAGTGTAATTTTACTGTGAAATTTTTGATACTCAATTTAAATCTTTTTTCATCTTGCAATATCAAATTGCTTGACATATTTTTGACTTATGATTTACGCCTTACAGTACTAGCTGAAATATCGCATCAGAATTGATTCAAGCTGAATAATCCGAATTGGCTTTAAAATATAGTCATATTTATCTGCTTTTCCCAAATTCAATTCTGGCAATTCATTTTCATTACTACCCATAAACACCACAGCAATATTTTGCAATTCAGACTTCTGCATCCATCTTTGGTAGATTCTTGTGTCTTGACTTGGCAAAAATTGCGTATCTAACAAAATTAAGTTTGGCTGGAAATTGGCAATTTTTTCTAATAAGTTATCTCCAGTATTTACCAACTCAACTTGGTAGCCAATAAGTTGCAGATAGTCGTGTAAAAATATGCCTATATTTGCTTCTGCTTCAGCCAGTAAAATGCGTTTTTCATTTAATTTGTTTGGCGTTGAAGAAAATTTATTAGTATCTTCATCTACTATGATAATATCTGTGGTTAAATCTGCTTGATCTGGTAGAAATAAGGTGAAACGGCTGCCTTCTCCCAATTTAGATTCGACTGTTACATCTCCACCATGCAATCGGGCTAATTTACGTGTCAAGGCTAAACCTAAGCCTGTGCCTTCATACTGACGATTTAAGCGGCTATCTAATTGTTTAAATGGTTCAAAGAGAAATTGAAATTGATTACTATCTATACCAATACCAGTATCTGCAACTGTAAAGTTAATGCCTTCTGGCACTTTATTAATTTCTAAACTTACTTGACCGGTTGGTGTAAATTTAATCGCATTCGTCAGCAGATTAATTAACATTTGTTTGCTCCGGCGAATATCCACTTTACAAGTTTCTGCCTGTGGATCAATTTCGCTGATTAGGTTTAAACCTTTTTCTTTAGCTTGATCATGTACTGTTGAAATGGCGTAATTGCATAAATCTACTACCGATACAGTTGATAAATTTAGTTCTTCTTTACCTGCTTCTACTTTTGATAAATCAAGAATATCGTTAATGATTGCTAGTAAATGTTCTCCGCTACTATATATACAATTAATATATTCTTGTTGTTTTTCATTTAAAGAACCAACCATTCCTTGCTGCAACAACTGTGATAAGCCCATAATTGCATTTAAAGGAGTTCGCAGTTCATGACTCATTGTAGCTAAAAATTCGTTTTTAGCGCGATTACCAGCTTCTGCGGCTGCTTGAGATGTATGGAGTTTCAACTCTGTTTGTTTGCGCTCAGTAATATCTTCTATAATTGCCAGAAAAAACTCTGGTGTACCATTACTCCCAGGAATCATGGAAATCGAGAGGTGAGTCCAAACTAACTGACCATTTTTATGCCGGAAATGCTTTTCGATTTCAATGCGATCGCGCATTCCTGATATTAGTTGTTTATATACCTCTAAATCTCCTTTTTGGTGGGAAATATAATCGATAAAGTACTTGCCATACAGTTCTTCCCGACTGTATCCCAGCATTTGCGATAAGGTGGGATTAATATCTACTATCTCGGCTTTGATATCTGCAAGTCCAATGCCAATAGACGAACGCTCAAATATTGCGCGAAACTTGGCTTCACTTTTTTGTAACGCTGCTTGTACAGTGTGGCGATCGCTGGCTTCTATTGCTAAGGCCACAAAGTCGGCAATTGAACTAGCAAAGTTTTCTTCCTCTACAGTCCACTGGCGCATGTCTCCAAAGTGTTCATGACATACTACACCTACCACACGCCCTCCTAGCCAAATTGGTGCATCTAGTAATGATGCGATGCCAAATACTTTTAAATAAGATGCGGCTAATTCCTGGGTTCTATTATCGTTAATAGCATCACTAATTGCTAAACTGCGATCCACTTCCAAACTTTGGAAATAATTAGGATGATTTGCTTTTAATAATGTCTGACCTGATGTATGTATTTTTTTCTTCAAGTCATACAAATTTCGACATTCAATTGTGGTGTGATCAGCACTGTATAACCATACTCCAACTCGCTCAACAGCCAGTGTTTTTGCTGCCACTTCTGTAATTTCTTGTAATATTGCCTTGAGATTGCCTTTTTGGAATGTCTTACTCCTGGCCAATTGCACTAGGGATTGAATCTGTTTACGTTGCTCATTTTCTCTGATTTGCACAATCTCTTGTTTACTATCATTAACCACTGCTAATTGCATCTATTACACCTGTTAAGTAATTACCACGTCTGGTAGAGCTATCACAGAAATAGAACCATCTTTTATAACTACAATTACCCCACAGGGTTTTTCATAACCGGATAGTATATTTTTTTTCATCAAAATCTTTGATGTCAGTGCAATACTTACCACTAAAATTACATTATTATTAGTTATCCATCTTTGGCAATCATCTGGTATATAACTACGTGCGGAATCGCTGTTTGTTAAAAACTTTATGAGTTTAAGAGATAAACTCCATATAACTACTATGCTATTAATAAGATCACACACTTGCAAAAGGCACATGATTGAGGGAAATGTTTATTAATGCTTACCACCCAATAGCATAGAAAGCCCGAAAATAGTATCTTTCCTAAAGAAGATATCTCATAAGATGAGAGGTAATCAGTGCAGAAATATATTGGTTTATAGAACTTTCTTAAATAGTCAATTTATTCAGTTAATCACGGCAGTAACAACTTGCGGCATTCTCCTATAGAAAGATACTTAATTATTTAAAGTTTGTAAAAATTGAACTGTAAGCAGATGTTCTGGAGATGGTGTAATGACTAATAGCAATATCAGAATTGTTTCTTTGATACCAAGTGCAACGGAGATTTTAGCCACATTGGGGTTAGCTGATGCAATTGTAGGGCGATCGCATGAGTGCGACTATCCCCCAGAAATCAAAAATCTTCCTGTCTGTACACAAGCCCGCTTGAACACTGATGAGCCTAGCGACAATATTCACACTAAGGTCAATGATTTGTTGCAATCGGCACTGAGTATTTATCAAATCAAAACTGAGGTTTTAGAGCAGTTACAACCTACTCACATTCTGACTCAAGATCAGTGTGATGTTTGTGCAGTTAGCTTGCCAGAAGTTGAAAAAGCAGTTGCTAATTTCGTCTCAACTTCACCAAAAATTATTTCTTTACAGCCTAATCTTATTGAAGATGTGTGGGCTGATATTGAACAAGTTGCTCATATCTTTAATGTAGATTCAGTAAAAATACTAGAAAATTTAGAAGCAAGAGTTAAAATTATTCAGCAAAAAATTCAGGGACTTTCACTTAACGAATTGCCTAAAGTTGCTTGTATTGAATGGACAGATCCTTTAATGACAGCAGCAAACTGGATTCCCGAATTAGTCAACTTGGCGGGTGGACAGTCACTATTTAGTGTTCCAGGCGAACCTTCAGTAATTTTGGAATGGGACACACTCATTGCCACCAATCCAGATGTGATTGTATTTATGCCTTGTGGCTTTGATTTAATTCGCACTCGCAAAGAAGCTGAGTTATTAACTCAACGTTCAGAATGGCAAAAACTTCACGCCAATCAAACAGGCAGAGTTTATATTACTGATGGGAATGCTTACTTCAACCGTTCAGGGCCACGATTAGTAGATTCTTTAGAAATTTTGGCAGAAATGCTGCATCCAGAAATTTTTGACTATGGTTACAAAGGTACAGCTTGGGAAGAACTGTAAAAGTGCTGTAAAGCCCTGCGGGCATGGCTGCGCTTAGAGCGGTAGCGGGGCGTTCAGTCCGTGCTGAGTAAAAATACTAGTCTCTAGCCCCTTGGAATTATTTTTGCTTGGCTGCGTTATTTAGCCATTCAATGAGAGGTCTTAAAGTTCCTGGTAAGGCGGCTTCACTGACAATTACTGTGTGCTGTTGATCGTTGTCTTCTACAGTTAACCTATACTGAAAGCGATCGCTTTGAGGATTAGGCGCGGGAATTTGTGCAGGTAAATGAAATAAATCAGCCGCTTGGACTAATAATGGTAGTTCTTTTGCTTCTTTTGCTGGCAGAGTGTTGGTATCAAGGGTGGTTTTTTTAGTTATCCCAGCAAAGCCGCCTGTGCGTTCAAACGTGATCCGCATTTTTAAGTCTCCGTTGCATCCAAAAACTGGGAGAAAATGACTATCTTCCCCCAGTTTAACAACAATGAAAAATTCGGAATGATCAATCATGAATTATGAAACCTTGATCGATTCATGATTCATCATTGCTCATTACTATCAGCTAAATTATTCCTACCTTTTGCCAGGCATTCTGCACAGCTTTTTGTTCTAGGCTGTCAATACCATAAAGTTCTCCTGCGACTTGGATAGTGATGTTAGCTGCGGTTTTAAATTGTGCTTGGTTACGCAAGCGATCGCGCAAAGCAATGTACCAAATTTTCCCTGCTTTTTCCCAAGCATAGCCTCCAATCTCCACTGCTGCTAAATAAAAAGCATAGTTGGGGATACCGGAATTTATATGCACTCCTGCATTATCTTCCCAACCAGTAAACTTATCTCGTATATGTGCTGGTTGTGGATCTTTGCCCAGTACAGGATCATCATAGGCTGTTCCTGGGGCTTTCATCGAGCGAATCCCAATACCCTTCACACCAGGCGCTAAAAGGCCTTCTCCAATAATCCAGTCGGCTTGATCGGCTGTTTGATTTTTTAGCCTTTGTTTCACTAAAGAACCAAAAACATCAGAGAATGACTCATTTAACGCCCCTGGTTCGCCATAATATTGCAAACCAGCTTCGTATTGAGTAACTCCATGTGTTAACTCATGCCCAATAATATCTATACATTTAGTGAAGCGTTGAAATAGTTCTCCGTCACCATCACCGTAAACCATTTGGTCGCCGTTCCAAAAGGCGTTGTCATATTTGACACCGTAGTGTACGGTAGAATCTAAACGCAAACCCTTATCATCAACAGAGTTGCGTTCAAACACCTCATAATACAAGTCATAAGTAGCTCCAGCAGCATCATAAGCTTCATTCACTGCTTCATCAGTACTTGGAGGATCACCCTCATGCCGTACCACAGTACCAGGAAGTTGTTGTCCATTTTTGGCATCGTAGATAGTCCGTCGCTTCTCACCAGGAGAAGGAGAGAAGAAAATATTCCCGACAACATCCCGTCGTCCGCGTAACTGCGCGGAAACATTTAGTGTATGAAACGCCCATGCACGTTGCTGAGGATTACCATTTACAGCCACATGTTCTAGCATGTGAGGTGGAACAATGCAACAAATAGGACATCTGGTATGTAGTAAATGCTGAAATCTAGAACTCGATGATTTTTTCTTACGAGCCATATCAGATATTCTCCTTAAAAAACTAAGCGATCGCCAATTTTGACATCAATGCCAATGTGCCAATAAATAGACTCATTAATGCCAATAACATAACCGCTGTCTATACTTTTGAGTAGCTTTTCTACTAGTTCCTTTCAGATATGTCTGTTCAGCATATATAGTACGAAGCAAAAAAGCTTAAACCCCGTCATTTCAGCCCTAGTGTTTGCACCAATCAAAACTCTTCACAGAACTAGCAAGGCTAAATAATGGTTCCTTTTAAGAAAAATTATGCTCTTTTTTAAATGTCTTTTACAGGATATTTCCTAAATATTTTATTAAGCTTTTTTTGCCTAAACAGAAATTTTTACAGTTTGTTAAACTGGCAATTATCATATTGCAAATAAAGTTTAAATTTAAATTTCTGATTTCAATCAATAGCTAAGATATATGTACGAAATAAATGATCTATCGTCGGTAAATAGAACTAACTGGAGATATTTTATAACTAATTGTTAAGTAAGAGGAACGGAAAGGTTTATATTAATTTACCTCAGAATTTTGTTATTTGTTATTTATGCCGACCTGTACTACCAGTATTTTTCGAGTTACTAATCACTAAAAATTACTAAACCAAATTCTTCCCCAGTCGGACGAAAACCTAAGCCTTGGTATGCTGCTTGGGCTGGGTGGTTTTCTTGATTAGTAAATAATATGGCACGTTCAACACCATGCGATCGCGCTTCTAATAATGAGCCAGCTACGACACATTTAGCATAACCTTTACCCCTAAGTGGTGGCGGTGTCCAGACACCACCAATCTGCACAATTTCTGGCAACCAAGCGTTGAAGGTAGTATAAGCTATGGGAGTATCTTTTAGTACCAATACCCAATGTCTAGCTCTAGCTTGGCGTGCTTCTAGCTCACGGCGACAATTTAAGATTAAATTATGAGTGTTAGCTTGTCCTAATGCTTCCACATTAAATTCAGCACACCACTGGCTGAGTAAATCGAACTCTTCAGGATAAGGTAATCGACATTCCACTTCGCCCAATAAAGCTGGAGGTACTTGTAAGTTTGGCAATGCTAAAGAAAACAATATCTCGCTTTCATCAAGCTGAGTTGGTCGCGCTACAAGTTCCAACACTTGCTTAGTAGCCTCAACTTGTTCTGCTGGGCCTGCAATTCCCGAAATCGGACGATGGGACTGCGCTACCGTTGCTTGTACCACTTCTGCCAAATGCACTGGTGCTTGAACTATAAGCATCCCATTCCAATAATGGGCGGCCACTGCAACTATAGCCGCATCAGCGATCGCCGCTATGTATGTTCCTTGAAACCTTGCACCTTGGTCAAGTAGTCCAGCTTCGCGCCAATTTGATCGCAGAAACATGGACGTGTCAGCGTGTTGCAATAGAAAATTTTCTAGCCATGCTTCATCACCAGATTGCAAGGTTTTTAAGGTATACACAAAAAACTCCGTTGCTTGAATTAGACATTCACTGATGAGCATTATTTCAGATAAATCAACAAATTCAATCCGGGAATTGTGCGCGAAAGTGTCCACAAAATTAGGGTAATATACAGTACACCTAAGCTCCATTGATACCAAGCAAGGGTAGCAATTATCCCTGGTAAATGTTGGTCGCGCAGACGAATATCATTAAATCCTAATCTCACTAAATTGTTGAGACTAAAGTCATAATAATTCAACCAATTCCAGCGGCGATCGCTCAACAATGGCATATATCTTTCCCGAAATGTGGCATTCCTAGGTATCACTGGTAAGCGTCCAATCAATAATCTTAATTGTCGGAAAGTTCCATCCTCTGTGAAGTAAGAAAAATCCATTAAATCGTGATAGCGTCCTTGTTGATATAGTTGGATGATTAAAGTGATTGGTACAGGGATAATAATTATCAATAAACATCCCAGCGTTAACCAAGGCTGTTCAGCATTGCGAAAAATAGCTAATAAACTCAAAAATTCTAAACAGCTAAAACCTATTAATATAGAGACAGTTTCATAGTAGGTGGGAATAATTGGTACAGGATGGAGACGACGGTAACGATCTATTAGCCAAAATAGTAAACCAAAATAAGCGATCGCCACACCACCGACACCAAAGGCTAACCAAAAATTTGTGCCATAACCACTTAATAACAGCAATAGAGTTAAAGCGAACAAACTCCAAGCTTGTAATATCCATCCGCCAAAACCTAGTGGCTCAGCAAAACTCAGGTGATTATTGAGTTTATTATATGTTTCTAAATCAATATCTGCTAAAGTTAATAACTCAGTACTATAACGAAACATTCTGATAGTCCGACGGTTAATGATTGCGTCTGCTTGTGTTGCTGAAAAACCCAAGTTAATCAAACGATTTATCGAAGCACTATTAATATTTGTTCTCAGCAAACTTTGACTTAACTCAATTAACCTGAGACGCTGTTTGGTATATTCTATTTGGTTAGCATCAGCAATTTGTTGTTGTTGACGAAAATTTTGTCCTAAATTCCGCAAAATATTTTGATTACCTTGTAAACTAGTTACACAAAACATTTTGCCAATTTGACCAAGATTACCTAAAATTTTGGCTTGGTTAGAGTTAAAACTTAACCCAGATACATTTAAAAAAGCATTTTTAGCGAACCTCGCATCACTAAAGTCTGCTAAATTCAGAATACTCGCACCGTGCAGATTTATAGGCTGATTAAATTGAGCTTCCCGAAAACTCACAGCTTGTTCAAAAGTTGCTTCTGTCAACAACAAAAACTGATTAAAATTTGCCTTGGTAAATTGAACTTGATTAGCAAAGCGTACATCAGAAAAATTAATATTACCT
Source organism: Nostoc sp. PCC 7107 (assembly GCF_000316625.1). Lineage (GTDB taxonomy): Bacteria > Cyanobacteriota > Cyanobacteriia > Cyanobacteriales > Nostocaceae > Nostoc_B. The sequence continues at coordinate 2,112,351 of NC_019676.1, forward strand.
TGCCATTGTACTTTGTTAAATTTAGCTAACTGCTTAAACAACCCTTGGTTAAAGTTAGCCACTTCTGCAAAAAAACTACCATGAAAATCAGCAAGTTCTTGAAATTGAACTTGTTTAAAATTAGCTTTATCAAAAAAAATACTCCCTTGAAAATTACTAGCTTGCCGGAAATTAGCATTCATAAAGCTAACCACACGGCTAAATCTAGCTTCACTCCAATTTATTGGTTGCAAGAACGTCGCATTTTGAGCATCTACAGACTGGAGAAAAAAAGTATTGAGGAACTGCACTTGCCCATTAAAGCGAGTATTTGTCAGAGTTAAAGTCCCACGAAAAACATTAATTTCACCAGAAGTATTTGCATCAGTTGCCAAAAGTGAGCGACAATCTTTAGAGTTAGGTAAAGCGTAGACGTGAAGCGGCTTGTCGTTAGACATCGCTAGTGATTGTAAACAAACTAGACGTAAACTTTCTAGTTGTGCTTGTTCTGTAGCGGTGAAAATTGGTGCGATCGCTTGAGCATATAAAGGTGTGCGTAAACCCAAATCACTCCCAATGAAATCACCCTGAATCACAGAATAGCTGAGGTCTAAACCCAAAGGTTTCGCACCAGCTTTTTGTAATTCTTTCCGCAATAACTGATAAAAAGCATCACGAAAACTGCCATTCTCTGGACGCAAATCAATCACCATCTCTCGCAAATCCACAGTTAAATTACCTTCGCGGAGTATGGGTTTGCTTAATCTTTCTTGTAATATTTCCAGAGTTAGGGGTGTACGTTCTAATTGAGTCTGTGTAGCTACAGCAGAAGAAGGTAATAAAAAACTCAACAATAAAACGCAGAGGAACACAAAGGCGAAATTCTCCGCGAACCTCCGCGCTTCCCTCAGCGTAACTTGGCGTTGAAAAAATAATTTAGTCAATCATTCATCACTAATCAGCAGGACAATTTTACCTGCGATCGCGCCAGTTTCAATTAATTCATGAGCTTTTGCTGCATCTTGTAACGGAAACTGATGATTCACTTGAATTTTCAACTTCCCTTGTTCCATCCAACTCCCGCACTGTTCTAAAATTTCTGCTTGATGTTGCAGACTTTCATCCATTCCCAATAACATCGGTGTCAACATTAACTCCAAGCCAATGCGGAGATTCCGATTCCTCGCAATTTTCCACACAGTATTCGCATCAGGTTCCAGAATCGACACAATATCGCCATACACCCGCACTGCTGGAAAGGTTTTTTGAAAAGTTTCTCCGCCAACAGTATCAAAAGCTAAATCTACTCCTTCTCCATTAGTCCAATCTAAAGTTGCTTGGGCGAAGTCTGTTTGTTTGTAAAAAATTGGATAATCTGCGCCAAGTTGTTGAACAAACTGCGCTTTTTCCTGAGAACTCACTGTTGTAGCAACAGTAGCATTTTTAAGTTTAGCTAATTGAATTGCAACATGGCCGACACCACCAGCACCAGCATGAATTAACACCTTTTCTCCTGGTTCCAATCTTCCCCGTTCGTATAAAGCTTCCCAAGCAGTAATTAATACTAACGGTGCTGCGGCCGCTTCGGTAAAAGACACAGAAGCAGGTTTACGCGCCACAAATCGTTCATCCACAACCGTATATTCTGCATAATTACCTTGGTGTTCGCCTAAGCCACCATAGCAAAAATATACTGCGTCTCCCGGACGAAACCGCTGTACACCAGCACCGACAGCTTCAACAATACCTGCACCATCACATCCTAAAATTGCCGGCATTTTATCAGGGTAAAAGGTACCGCGTTTGCGAAGTTTCGTATCAATCGGGTTAATCCCAGCCGCTACCAACCGGACTAAAAGTTGCGTATTATCCAAAGGAATACTTGGGGTTAGTACTTCCTTTAATTGCAGTACTTCGGGACTACCAGCTGCTGTCATTAAGACTGCTTTCACAACGCTTTCCTCCTGGCTAATGTTAGATGCTTGTTCTTTTGCAACTTTACCAGTATTGCTATGTGTTGGGGTTGTGGAAGTTTGATTGACTTATCCTAATCATCACTTAAATTTAATTATGAAGCCATAAGATCCCCGACTTCTTTCAGAAGTCGGGGATCTCGCTATTTGAAATATTTGCCCTACTAACATTCCTCATAGCATTCAGTTTCCAAACTTCTAATTCTGGTAACTTCCATCGGATTTTATTTAATTGCTGGTCATGAGAGTAAGATTCCAGAAAATTTTGCCATGATAATATAGCTCCTGGTGTATCTCCCTGCGCTTCTTGGAATTGTGCTAATAAAGCATAAGCAGGCGCATAATCAATTTCTAATTCCAGAGATATAAGTAAATGTTGCTTTGCTTGTGGGTAAGAATTTTGCTGAAAATATGCCCAACCAAGATTTTTATGTAATGCCGCTTTGACAGTGTTATCTTTTACCCTAGATAAAGTTGGCTCAATTAACTCTATCGCTGCCGCATAATTTCCTTGGAGAATTTCTAACCGCGCTAAATTATTAATCGCCGCATCAGCCACCCGGTTTTGATATTGCATAGCAATTTTATAATGCTCACAAGCCTCAATCCAACTATCTAATCTTTCATAAGTTGCACCCAAGTTATAGTGAGCCGAACCAAAATCTGGTTTCAATTCCACAGCAATTTTTAGATAAGATAACGCTTTATGAAAATCACTATTTAAGTAATTTTCATAGCCAATTTTATTCAGAGCTTTAGGCATTTGTTTTTTCTCCTGTTCATTGAAATTAAAGCGCAGAATAAATTTGCTAAATTCCTCATTTATAGGTTGATGTGTTGACAGCAATTGCAAAATAAATTCAGTCACATTAGCATCATCAGCCTCTTCAAGTTCAGCTATGCTGACTTGATGTGTCAGTTGAGGTTGATGTTCACCGAGTAAGTCGGGTTTGTATTTAGCCACGAGTGTCACTAAGTCAGAGCGTTTGTAGCGACGGCTATCAGAATGTTCACTATTTAGCCTAAACTCCCGACATATTCTCTCAATAAATTTTCTGACACTAGCCTCACCAATATTCATCGCCACTGCTATCTCTGCATCCGTCTCGCCAGCTAGTATCCTTTGCAATACTTCTTTCCGTCGGCTTGTCAGTTTTTCAAATATCACCTCAAACTCTTGTTGATTCATATTTTGCTGTTACTAGCCTCATATTCTACTCACACTTGTGACTATGTTAATAGAAGTTAATGCTGATCATCCTCTGTAATTAGACAGATGTAAATAGTACTAGTGTTTAGAATGCTTATTAAGTAACGCTTTGAGCTTTTATTTCTCTAAATTGGCTCATAATAACTAGTTTAAAGTTGTTTGATTTTAATTAAAAGTATTTATACGTATTTATATTTATATTGAGTTGTATGAAAATTTCAACTTATGATTGACAGCTATACGCTGCCAATGTCACGCTTGTGATTAATATTTTGAGTCACAAGCTTATTATCTCTATTCCAATCCAAGGTGACAACTTCGTATTATTATGAAATTTAATTGCCTGAAAAAGCTCTTGAGTGTTGCAACTTTAAGTGTGTCAGTCAGTGCTATCCTTCTGACATCCACATCTACATCAGTTTTTTCCCAAAGTAAAAGTAAATCTAGTTTCTTTTCCTTCAAATCATATAACGCTCCCAATCGTTATATTCGGCATAAAAATTTCTTGGGCTATTTAGAACCAATCAACAATGACCTGGGAAGAAAAGACGCAACCTATAAACTTGTTCCAGGATTAGCAAATAGTCAATGCAAGTCATTTGAATCTGTAAACTTTCCCGGTCATTTTTTGAGACACGAAAATTTAAGGCTGAAGTTGGCAAGAAGAACTAATCAGCAACTTTTTAAGGAAGATGCTACTTTTTGTATTGTGAATGGACTCTTTGGTAACAATACTTCTACTGTTTCATTTGAATCATTCAACTTACCCGGACACTATATACGACACAAGAACTTTGAGTTATGGGTAGAAGCAGCAGATGGAAGAGACATCTTCAGACAAGATGCAACGTTTTATCGCACTAACCCTCTATATCCGTAGCGAAATACTTGAAATAAACCAACTTATTAGGCGCGATCGCCATCATGAATTACCCAGAGTTTATCATGCGATCGCCCTGGTGAATCAGCCTTATTTTTTCATGCGATCGCCTTCATGAAATACATCAAAATATGTGCGATCGCTCTTAGCACTTAACTTTTTTTAGAGGCATACATAGCTCACTTGCAGAGAAAACACAAATTTAAATAATTGAAAAAAGTTAACACTAACAATGGGAAAACTAATAGGACAAACGCTAACTGTAATAATGTTTGTTTTTGGCTCTGGTACGGCAATAGTAGGTCTTACAGGGCAACAACCTCATATTATGACTGGTGGTTTAGTGATGACAGCTACATCCATAAGAATGGGCAAAGAATTTTTTGATGGCGTTTTTTAGTAATTTTTTATTAAATCAGGATTTACGCAAAATTAGGAAAAAACGAACCGCAAAGGACGCAAAGAACACGAAGTTATAAGAGTTTGAGAGAGTTATTGCGTAAGTCCTAATTAAATTAAGATTAAACAGGAGTGTAATGAGCGTTGATTTATTAATTTTATCATTAATTTGTGCGTCGTTTTTTGCTTGTGTTTCTATGCAAATTGCACAAGGAAAGGGTAGAAACTCAGCACTGTGGCTTGTACTTGGATTTCTGTTTGGAATTTTTGCAGTTATCCTTGTGGCTATTTTACCAACTGCATAAGAGTAATTTTGAAATTGTTCAGTGTAACGAAAAAGTTGCTAATTTGAAAAAAATGTTGACAAGGAAAAATACCATCATGAAAAATTTAAAATCTGTTGGCTTGCTCATTGTTTTTGGTACTTTAATCTCTAGATTTATAGGCTATCCAATTGCACTAGCCAGCGAAATCGAAAAACAAGATATTATTCTCTCTGCCAATGGTGCAGCTGGATCTGAAGATTGGGAATACAATGCTTCAAGAGGACAAGGTTGGGTTAGATATAAACTTGATTGGCAACCTGATGTTCGTATAAAGAGCGTGAGTGGCAAATGTGTTGATAACTGCAAGAATGATGCCAGAAAATTTCAATATAGACTCGCATTAGAAAAGAAAAAAATAATTCTTTATATGAAGGCAACAAATGAACTACCAGGACTCATTCGGGTTGAAGTGAGTGCTGTTATAGACTAACAAAATTAAATGCTAGTTATACTTATGCACTGCCGTTTGTTACTATAAATATACTCTTAAAAAGAGCGATATCCCTCCTGAATCTCAACTATAATTTAGGTTGATCGCTCTTTTTAAATAAGCTGAATTTTTAGTGTGATCGCCCTCCCGAATCAGCAAGGAAGGCTGAAGGTGATCGCGCTTCTAAAATAAGTCGAGTTTGTGGTGCATTGTATCTCAAAACTATCAGAAGTAAAAAGCGCAATCCAGCGAGAAGCAAAGCGCAGCAAGAACAAAATACCAGACTCAGAAATTCCCTAACTATGGATACTCACACCTACTTGCTCAAAAAGCATCATTTCTGGGTTTGGTGGACAACTAAACTTAGACTGGGGAAAAGGAGTCTACTTCTTACCAAAACATTTCCGCACAGCGATCGTGGTAATTCATCAGTTACCATATACGCTAGAAACATTATGGGTAAGACTTTTAGGACGTGGGAAAGTACAACGCCAAGCAATTGATGAACTAACTGGCCTACCAACAAATCATCCGTTCCAGAGAGTGACGCTAGAATTACTCTATAGTCTGCAACAAAACTTGAGCATCAATCAAAATATAGAAGTCGATGATCGGGAGTTAGTGATGAGATTAGCACCACTGTATCAACAAGACAGAGAACGCGCTAGACAAGAAGGTTTACAACAAGGGTTACAACAAGGAGAACAACAGCTAATTCTACGTTTGTTAAATCGGCGTTTAGGAGAAATAGATATATCTTTAATCGAGCAAATTCAAAGACTATCTATTGAAAAATTAGAACCGCTAGGGGAAGCATTGTTAGATTTTGCCACGGTGGCAGACTTAAAAGTTTGGTTAAGTCAACAGCAAGATATAACTAATCAGTAAACTATTAATGTTGATTAAGTTGGAGCGATCGCACATTCGTACTTGTGTCCTCTATCACTTGTGCCGCTTTTATCTTTTATAGAAATTGTAAACAACAAACAGCATAGTTGAATCTGGTAGATTAGCCAAAAAAAAGAGAGGTAAAACTATTTACCTCTCTTCTTTTAAAGATTGAAACCACAGGTATTAGGAATTTCACCCTTTACCCGTAACTTTTTCAATATCTGTTGGGTTTGTGAACAATGAAGCTGAGAACTTGACACTGCTTAATGTTGTCAAAACCTACAACACGGATGTAGTGTGTGGGATATTGAGAACGGCAGGATTGAACCTCAGCCAATACTTCACGAGATGTTTTAGCGCCGAATAAAGGCAACTTCCACATTGTCCAGTAAAATTCGGTGGGTTCAGAAACTTCGTTGAACTCAACACCTGGAATGTAGCCTTGGCTCAAAATGTATTGGACTTGCTTCTCAATTTGAACGTCAGAAAGAGGAGGTAAGTAAGAAAGGGTTTCGTAACGACGCTCTTTTGGTAGGGTTTGCATAGCTGGTGATAATGGGTTGCTATTTGAAAATAAGTACTTATGCTTACCTAACTGGATTAATGATCCCAGTCAGTATCGGAAGTTGTCTGCTGTTCTGATTCAGGACTGGGGTTGGATAAACTCAGATGCGTCATGCGTTCTAGATGCTGGCGGCGTTGTTCCGTATTAGCTTGCTGAATACCGCTACGAACCATTTCTGGTAAAAACTCGGCTACCTCTTCAGCTATATGTTCTCTGACAGTCATAATCCGCAAGGCTAAATCTGGCTTTTCTCGGAAAAGTTGTTTAATATAAGCTTCTCCGTCCTGAACTTTGCCAGCGGAAAAATTTTGTAACCAGAATGCTAACGGTGGATTCGTTTCGCCTAGCTGTGCCAATACAGTCATTAGCGCCTGATAAGTCAGGTAGCTTTGGAGCGTTTTGGCTGTATCCTTCGCTATTTGCTTGAGATTCATGCTTGACCCAGCCCAAATTTAAGTTAAAAGTAAAAAGTAATAAGTAAAAAGATTTTCTTTTACCTTTTAACTTTTTACCTTTTACTTGATTATCAGACGGTATCCATTGCCTCAAACTCGAACTTGATTTCTTTCCACAGTTCACAAGCTACAGCCAACTCAGGAGACCACTTAGCAGCTTCGCGGATAATGTCATTACCTTCACGCGCCAAGTTGCGACCTTCGTTACGAGCTTGGACACAAGCTTCTAAAGCTACGCGGTTAGCTGTAGCACCAGGCGCGTTACCCCAGGGGTGTCCCAGAGTACCACCACCGAATTGGAGTACGGAGTCATCACCAAAGATTTCTACTAGTGCGGGCATGTGCCAAATGTGGATACCACCAGAAGCAACTGCCATTACACCAGGTAGAGAAGCCCAGTCTTGGGTAAAGTAAATACCGCGAGACTTGTCTTGCTCAACGTAGTTTTCACGCAATAGGTCAACGAAGCCCATTGTGATACCGCGTTCACCTTCCAATTTACCTACTACGGTACCAGTGTGGATGTGATCACCACCAGATAAACGTAGGGCTTTAGCTAATACACGGAAGTGGATACCGTGGTTCTTTTGACGGTCAATTACTGCGTGCATCGCGCGGTGGATGTGCAGTAGAACGCCGTTGTCACGACACCAACGAGCCAAGGTGGTGTTAGCTGTGAAACCTGCTGTCAGGTAGTCGTGCATGATGATGGGCTGTTTGAGTTCTTTCGCGTACTCAGCCCGCTTCAGCATTTCTTCGCAAGTAGGAGCGGTCACGTTCAGGTAGTGACCTTTGATTTCGCCTGTTTCTGCTTGCGCTTTGGTGATTGCGTCAGCTACAAACAAGAAGCGATCGCGCCATCTTTGGAATGGTGCGGAGTTGATGTTTTCGTCGTCTTTGGTGAAGTCCAAACCACCGCGCAAACATTCGTATACAGCACGTCCGTAGTTTTTAGCAGACAGACCTAATTTTGGTTTGATTGTACAACCCAACAGAGGACGACCATATTTATTTAATTTGTCACGCTCAACTTGGATACCGTGAGGAGGCCCTTGGAAGGTCTTGATGTAAGCAACAGGAAAGCGAAGGTCTTCCAAACGCAATGCCCGCAAAGCTTTAAAACCAAATACGTTACCTACAATTGAGGTTAAAACGTTGGTGATGGAGCCTTCTTCAAACAGATCCAGAGGATAGGCAATGTAAGCAATAAATTGGTTGTCTTCGCCAGGAACTGGTTCGATATCGTAACAACGACCTTTGTAACGATCTAGGTCGGTTAACAAGTCTGTCCATACGGTCGTCCAAGTACCAGTAGAAGACTCAGCCGCTACAGCCGCAGCCGCTTCCTCAAAGGGAACTCCGGGCTGGGGTGTAACACGGAACGCCGCCAGAAGATCTGTATCTTTAGGTGTGTAATCAGGTGTGTAATAAGTTAGTCTGTAATCTTGAACCCCGGCTTTATACCCAGATTTTGCCTGAGTCTTCGTTTGAGCGTAAGACATATCTATCCTTCCAAGATGTCACTCTTTTTACTTATCAAATCACGTTTTGTACAACTTCCTCTTACCATTTTTCTTGCCCTCATCAGCAGAGGAGAAGATTAGGCACATTTTTTTAGAGGTCGTCTTCGCCAAAGAGCCGCAGTTTTACTTTGATTAACACTTGACTTTTCACCAGTGTTATGTATAACCAGGAATTCATGTCCTAGCGTTTGCGCCCTTGTTTGATGAAAAAATTTCTTTTATTTATTCCTCTTGACTCGCTAAACTTTCTCAGCCTCACTAAAAACTCTCTACTTTGCGGAAAGTATGAGATTATTCTCTTTGATATTCGGTTATTCCAGGAAACGAGCTTTCTAGCTGACATTTCCGCATCCGCACTCTTGCTGTGTTCTCAATTTATAGAAAACAGACCAGGAGAGAATTTTGCTGGATGGTGTTTAGTCGAGTAGTGAGCGAAAGACAATATTGCACACAACGTAATTTGTAACTTGTCTCACAATATATCAATAAATTGCATAAGTTATTCTTTGAAAATTTTTAACTTATATATTTAAATTTGTTATTACATAAAGATTTAAACATTTTGTTACAACTAATTTACAAAAGTCATCTTTAATTGTATGGGAATGTAACTTTGTTCGTTTGTGATTTGTTTTTGTTTATTCTTACCCTACACACTTTCACCCCTGCCCCCTGACTGCTGGAGAGGAATTTGAACCACAAACTCTGTTCCTTTGCTTGGTATCGAAACAAAATCTAACTTACCGTGATGTTTTTCGGTAATGATTTGATAGCTGATAGCCATTCCCATACCTGTTCCCTTTCCGACAGGTTTTGTGGTAAAAAACGGGTTAAAAACTTGTGTCTGAATGGCTTCTGGAATTCCAGCCCCGTTATCAGCGATCGCAATTTTCACCCACTGCGAATCAACAACACAAGTACGAATTGTGATGCGACTCGGATTTTCGTGAATTTCTTGAGCAGTCCGTTGAGCATTGAATTCTTCGAGCGCATCAAAAGCATTTGCCAGAATATTAAAAAACACTTGATTAAGCTCTCCGGCGTAGCATTCAACAGGAGATAAATCGCCGTATACCTTGATGACTTGAATTTCCGGGCTTTGATCACTATATTTGAGACGGTGTTGCAAAATCATCAAAGTATTGTCAATGCCTTCATGAATATCCACCGCTTTGAACTCACTTTCATCCAACCGCGAAAAGTTACGTAGTGACAACACAATATCTCGGATGCGTTCTGTCCCGATTTTCATCGACTTCAGCACCATAATCATGTCTTTTTCGAGAAACTCTACATCAATGATTTCGCGTTCAGTTTGAATTTCAACGGGTGGTTTGGGGAAGTAATGGTGATAAAGGTGAACCAGACGCAACAAGTCATCGGTATATTCTTGAATATGGCTGAGGTTGCCATAAATAAAGCTAACAGGATTATTAATTTCGTGTGCAATACCCGCCACCATTTGACCTAAAGCAGACATCTTTTCGCCTTGAATCATCTGGGCTTGCATTTTATGTAAACTATCTAAGGTATTTTCTAGCTCTTGGCTTCTTTGCTGTAATTTAGTTTGGGAACTTTCTAATTCACAAATAACTTTTTTAAGTAAAAATTCCTTAGTAGCAATGTCAGATTCTAGTTGGCGACGTTCATTTTCGCAGCGTTCTAGCTTTTTTTGCAAGATCCGATTTATTTTAGCCAAATCTTGAATTTGTATGGAATTGTCTTGATTATCCATACATCACTTATTTTGTTCCCATAAGCAGTGTTACAAAAGTTTTGTTGTGAAATTGGGTTTGACCTTTGTTAATCAAAGGAGCAATTTCACCGTAAGCATAAAAACCACAGCAAGGCAATGCTGGTGGTAAATAAGTTTTGACTAGCTGATACTCTTGTTTAGCAAAAGTGCCTAAAATCCGCCGCCGGGCTGCACAGGAAATTAGCAAGGCTGCTTTTGGTTCTATTCCAGGATAATCGGTGAGAGCATTCTTTAAAGATGCCTCAGAAGCGAACAGAATATCGTTACGACTTGCATCAGTAATTTGAACAACTGCTTGTTCGGGAATATCAGAAAAGAAAGTCACACTACCAGATTGCTGATTGTAGCCATTGGGCGCACGCATGTAAAAATGTTCTTGATCTTCAAAAACTGCCAGGGCGTGAATTGCATAATTGGCGGCAAATTGTTCTTCTCCAAGATAGTGCTGATAGAAATCTAAAGCACGCTGGCCATCAATTTCATAGACGATATTGCCATCTACTTTTGTGACACGACTACGTTGACTGATAGGATGCCAACCACTAGCCACGCCGTGAGAAAATAATAGTCCTCCAGAAAACAGCAGCACTGGGACTGAATCACTTAAAACTTCACCCTGAAAGAATTGGTAAGTTTTTTCAAAGGTATAATCATCGGCGGCCATTCCTCCAATGATGGGAATATTTGCTCCCAAACTTTGTTTTAAACCTGCTAAAATCAACACCCCATTGCTAGTTAAACTATCGGGAAAAGTCAAGCATAATTGGGGTACAGATGTACTTTTTGCCATTGCTTGGGCGATCGCATTTTCGGCTGCCAAGGCTGGATTTTTCGATGCTTCTCGTCCAACACCTGCTTTAATTTCCACTTCGTCTGTCGCAAACAGCATTAAAGTTAATGAGTCTTGTTGAAACTCCAGAATTGAGGATATTTCGCCGTTTGTTGTGCCACCAATTAACTCAATTTCGGGGAAAGTATCTTGGATGTATTGCAAAATTAACGCATGGTCAAAGTCAATAGCTGTAAATAAAATTCCAGCTTGAGGAATTAACCCACTCAGAGAAGATTGACATTTTTGCAGCACTTCTGCGATCGCATTTTGCGAATCAGGATCGTCACTATGACCTACAACAACTTGAAACACGATTACCTCATTGTAAGTTTAAATATCTAGTGTGTTAATCCAATTCGGATATCAGCACTCTACAACCTACGATTAGATTTCCCATTTACATAAACTAAATTTCAATTTGGTTAAATTTTGATGAGCAAAAATATCTATTTAACTTGATATTTGCATCTTGTTAAAGATGTATTTCATATTTACAGGACATTGGTATCAGTAATTTCTAGGAAAAATTTATCAAGACGATTTAAACAATCCCAACAAAGGGAACACTGAGTTTAACCGCCAAGCAGCTTAGGCAATGGCTCAACTTACTGTTTTTTGAGGGAATGTCATCGTGGTATTGTGTCGCAAGCGTACTAGTTTTTTAATTACTTCTATATTGCTGGGGTTAATTACTTTGCCGAACATGGGCTTTGTACTGATGACAAGTTCGGTCAAAGCACAAGTCAGCGGTAATACATCACCAAGTAACACTCCAGATATTAAACCATCCGAGTTAACACCTTCTTACCCGGCATCTGCACCACCGCCACAAGTCAAACCTTTGCCGGACGAACGAACTGTGGAAGAAAGATCAATAGAAACAGATTATCGTGTGAGTAACTTGCTGAAAGATTTTAAAGGTAATCTGTGGGTGGGTTCATGGCGAGGACTATCGCGGATTGATCCCAAGACAGGTAAGATATTGGCGCGTGTAAATTTACCAAATATTGCTATTGGTGCTTTAGCACAAGACAAGGTAGGGCGTTTGTGGGTGGGAACTTACGAAGGGCTAATGCGAGTTGACCCCAGAACTAATGAGATTACAGCACAGAATTTGTTTTTGCCTTCCAAGCGCGTGTTATCGATGTTAATTGACAAGCGGGGCTACTTGTGGGTAGGAACTGATAGCGGTTTAGCCTTAATTAGTCCCGACCAAGGCTTAATTATGACCACAGTGAAAAATTTACCTGGAGTCAGCGCCAACACTTTGACTTTGGATGCGGAAGGTCAATTGTGGGTGGGAACTTTAGATGGATTAGTGCGGGTAAATACTGCTAATGCTTATATTATGAAGCGGATTGACGGTTTGCCTGGCACGACCGTGCAAACTTTAGCTATTAGTCCCGAAGGCTTAATTTGGGCAGGAATGGCGAATAATTTACTAGTAATTGATCCAAAAACAGATAAAGTACTACGGTCTGTAACTGCATTGCGCGGAAGGAATGTCACAGCAGTAAACTTTGCCCAAGATGGTAGCGTTTGGGTAGGGACAAACAATGGTTTGTTACGATTAAATCCACATACAGGCGCTCTTTTAGATCAAGTTGCGGGACTTCCTTCTAGTCGAGTTCTTGCCCTTGTACCTGATATCGGTAATAAATTATGGATAGGCACTAGTGAAGGTTTAGCTTGGTTAATGCCCAAAATGAACGGTGCAAAACCCCACCTTGCTTTTAGTCGCGCTGTGAAATGAGGGAACAGGTGATAGGTAACGGGTTATGGTAAATAACTTTTACTTATCACCTATACCCTGTAACCTTTAACCTTTAACCTCTATGCCAGTTACTACCCAGCAATTAATTCAATGGAAACAACAGGGACGTGCAATCGCAGCCTTAACCGCTTGGGATTATGCGATCGCCCAACTTATCGATGCGGCTGGTGTAGACTTAATCTTAGTTGGGGACTCGATGGCGGTAGTTTTAGGGTATGAGACTACACTCCCCATCACCCTAGATGAAATGCTTTATCATGCTAAAGCTGTGCGTCGTGGAGTGAAACGCGCTTTAGTTGTGGTTGATTTACCATTCTTGACTTATCAAGAAAGCGTCGCCCAAGCCATGAACTCAGCTGGCAGAATATTGAAGGAAACTGGAGCGCAAGCGGTTAAGTTAGAAGGTGGCTACCCAGCAATGGTAGAGACGATCGCACGTTTAGTCCAAGTGGGAATTCCGGTGATGGGTCATGTTGGTTTGACACCGCAATCAGTTCATCAATTGGGCTTGCGCCAACAAGGTAAAACCGAAGCACAGGCAGAAAGAATTTTAAATGAAGCGATAGCCTTAGAACAAGCTGGTGTCTTTGCTATTGTTTTAGAGCATATCCCCGCAGATTTGGCAAGAAATATCACCGAAAAACTCAGCATTCCCACAATTGGGATTGGTGCTGGATCGTATTGTGATGGTCAAGTGTTAGTGACTTCGGATATTCTCGGTCTTTCCGCCAAGCAACCACCATTTGCCAAAACTTACACTAACCTGCGGGAGACAATTACTCAAGCTGTACAGGATTACGCTGTAGAGGTGCGGGAACGGAAATTTCCAAACAGTGAACAGTGAACAGTAATCAATAAAAAACTGATAACTGTTAAATAAACCCAATGCGGTTCAGCGGCCAAAAGCGAAACACTGCGCGACCGATGATATTTTGTCTTGGGAGAAATCCCCAATAACGCGAGTCATTGCTATCGTTACGGTTGTCTCCCATCACAAACAGTTCATCCGCGGGGACTTTGACTGCTGGGAATGGCTGATTTGGTGGTTCTGCGATGTAATCTTCTTGCAAAGGTTGATTGTTGAGATAAACTTTGCCATCAGCAACCTTAATGATTTCTCCCGGTGTACCAATTACCCGTTTGATGAAAGCTTGGTCTTTAGGATATCCGCGCCTTTGCAATTCTGCGGGGGCTTGAAAAACTACGATATCCCCAGTTACGGGAGGTTGGAAATGGTAAGATATCTTCTCTATCACCAAGCGATCGCCTTCATATAATGTTGGCACCATTGAATCAGAAGGTATATAGCGAGGTTCCGCCACAAAAGTTCTGATTAACACTGCCAACAATAAAGCGATCGCCACTAAAGTTAAATTTTCTCGCCAACTACGCCAGATTTTTGATGACGCAGTAGCTTCTTTTGCATCAGTTTCCTGGGGAATCATAGAAATTTTTAGCCAGTATAAAAAGTGGGATAAATACCTTGATTTTTGTCATACTCAAGGTATGTTTGCAAGTACTGGGTTTTGTTACGACCCATATAAATATTAATATTACGTTTTCAAATATATTGGTAATTTTGTGTAGAGCAACACCTGATATTTTTCAGTAATCTCATTATGATTTTTGTATTGCCTGCCAAATTGACAGGAATACCAATCATAATTTCATCATCTAAAACAGTCATAGTTCGTGGATGTATACTTAGCACTTTCTTATACTCAATCAAATTGTATGATTGGGTAACAAAACTATTTCCACGGTGAAGAAGGTAATTGGTTGATAGATTGTACAACACAGCCTTCCAAAAAGATAGGAATTCGTCCACAATTAGGACACTTCATCACATCATCTTGCTGAGTGTCAGGTTTATTTTTTGGTTTAGGTTTGGAATTTTGGGGTGTGAGAAAAACCACATCAATAGATAATGCAGTCAAGCAGTTACGACATTCACAAATTAATAGTTGTCCCGCATCACTCGTTTGATAGACTTTGAGGTGCTGCGTGGGATAAAATTTTTCTGGTTCTTCCGGGAATGATTTTTCTTCAAACTTTTCAGACATTGCTTTGACTATGTTTCCTTACAGAACATTCAGTTGAATCTTGGGGTGCTGTTAGTGCCTTATGAAACATTCGAGAGACACTGTTGTGACCTCTTATTTAGAATTCAACTACACACTTTTAGCACGCCATACTAAATACTACAAGACTAGATTGTATCTATCAGAATAAGGGGCGTAAGAGAAAAAGGGTGTAAGGGTGTGGGAGCGTAAGGGATAAGGAATATCAGAGAATAAAAGGTATAAGGAGTACGGTAGAAAACCAATATTTTCTTCCCCCTACACTCTGACACCCCTAAACCCCTACACCCTTAGTTACGTTATGCGCTGAAGTACTTCGCTACTGGATGGTAAGCAATAATCGCCGTTGTAGACTGTTCTGGATAAAGCTGTTCACTTTCATCCATATACAGATTAATTCTGCCAGTCTCTAACAAATCCAGTTGCTTGTACTGGTCTTGAATATTCGGGCAAGCTGGATAACCAAAACTATAGCGTGAGCCACGATAGCGTTGGGCTAAAATATCCCGAATATTATCAGGTTCCTCAGCAACAAAACCTAACTCGCGGCGAATTCTGGCGTGTGTCCACTCAGCCAGCGCCTCGGCTACTTGCACCGCTAAACCGTGGAAGTAGAGATAATCTGTATATTGATTATCTGCAAATAGCTTTTGGGCAAATTCTGTCGCAATTTCCCCTACAGTTACCGCCTGCATTGGGAAGACATCAATTATCCCCGACTCCTTCGGTGCAAAGAAATCTGCAATGGACAGCCTTCTTAAAGACTTTTGTCTCGGAAATTCAAAACTGGCTTTTACCTGTGCTGAGTTGTTCGTTTCGTAAACATACAACGTATTCCCTTCAGCCTGACAAGGAAAATAACCGTAAATTACTTGAGGATGTAATAAATTCTCCTCAATAATTCGTTGTTTCCAAGTTTCTAAAATGGGGTAGACTTTCTCAGCCAAGAAAGCCTGATATTCTTCTTTGGATTGTTCCTTGGGTTTGCGGTATTGCCATTGTCCCGCAACCAAAGCCTGTAAATCCAAATGCCAGAATATTTCCTCCCAAGGAATATCAGTCGGTTGTAATAACTGCGTTCCCCAAAATGGCGGTGTGGGACGTTCAATATCTACCGCGACGGCTTCGGAACGGCGGGTGTCTATTTCAGTGCTGTAAAGCCCTGCGGGCATGGCTGCGCTTAGAGCGGTAGCGGGGCGTTCAGCCCGTGCTGGATGCTGAGTGATAAGTGTTGAATGTTGAGTAGTTTCGGGTTCATCACCGACTTCATCCAAAAATCCTTGCAAGTCATCCCAATTATGTGCAGCCTTGGCTGGCATTAATTTATCCATGAAATGCAAGTCAGAAAAAGCATCTTTGCCATAAATGACTTTACCTTGATAGGCTTTTTGGCAATCATCATGAACAAACTTGGGAGTTAACGCCGCGCCGCCTAAAATTACCGGGACAGTAATTCCTTTTTCGTTGAATATCTCTAAGTTTTCTTTCATGAAGGCAGTAGATTTTACCAACAAACCACTCATGGCAATACAATCAGCTTTATTTTGATTGTAAGATTCGATGATGTTTTCTACTGGCTGCTTAATTCCCAGGTTAATTACCTTGTAGCCGTTGTTTGACAAGATAATGTCCACTAAGTTTTTACCAATGTCATGCACATCGCCTTTAACTGTGGCAATAATCATTGTTCCTTTAGCATTATTACCCGCCTCGGATTTTTCCATGAATGGTTCTAAGTAAGCTACCGCCGTTTTCATGGTTTCCGCCGACTGCAAAACGAAGGGTAACTGCATTTGTCCTGAACCAAACAATTCACCTACTACTTTCATCCCATCTAGCAAGAAAGTATTGATAATCTCCAGTGGTTTGTATGTTTCTAAGGCTTTTGTCAGGTGCTTTTCTAACCCGATGCGTTCGCCGTCAATGATGTGGCGTTTGAGAATCTCCTCAATGGGGAGATTTTCGTCAACGCCTTTGTCGCGTTTGGCGCTGACTCCGGCAAAGACTGTGGTTAGTTCTCCTAAAGGATCGTAAACGCAGACATTCCCCTCAAATTTACGTTCATCATAAATTAAGTGGCGGCAAATTTCTTGATGCTGAGGTTCAATTTTAGAAAGTGGTAGGATTTTGTTGGCGCTGACAATTGCTGCATCCATTCCCGCCGCCATTGCTTCGTGGAGAAACACCGAGTTAAGAACAATACGGGATGCGGGGGAAAGTCCAAAGGAAATATTTGAGACACCCAAAATTACATGACATCCGGGTAATTCTTGGCGAATGCGGCGAATGGCTGCAATGGTGGCTTTACCGTTTTCGCGGTCTTCTTCAATCCCAGTAGAAATTGGTAGGGCTAAGGTATCAAAGAATATTTCTGTGGGGGGAATGCCATATTCTACAGCTTGACGATAGGCACGTTGGGCAATTTGGAATTTTCTCTCGGCTGTCCGCGCCATGCCTTCTTCATCAATCGTACCAATGACTACACCCGCACCATACTTTTTCGCCAACTCCAGCACTTTCAAAAAGCGCGATTCTCCGTCTTCATAGTTGGTAGAGTTCAGCAAACACTTACCACCAGCAACTTTTAACCCCGCCTCCATTTTTTCCCATTCGGTGGAGTCAAGCATTAAGGGCAGGGTAACATTATTCACAATGCGCGAAACGAGTTCGTGCATATCTCGCACACCGTCACGTCCCACATAATCAACGTTGACATCGAGGATGTGTGCGCCTTCTTTCACTTGCGCCCTTGCCATTGATACCAAACCGTCCCAGTCTTCGGCGTTGAGTAAATCACGGCACTTTTTAGAACCGCTGGCGTTGAGACGTTCTCCGACAATTAAGAAAGAATTGTCTTGAGTGTAAGGCTGAGTCGTATATATTGATGCCGCCGCAGGTTCTAAGCTAGGCTGTCGCACTTTTGGCTTTAACTCTTTGGTGATTTCTGCCAATTGTTGAATGTGTTCTGGACGCGTCCCACAGCAACCCCCGATCACTTGGACACCCAAATCTTCAACAAAGTGCATCAACGACATCCGTAATTCTAACGGTGTCAAGCGGTAGTGTGCTTGACCGCCGACGTTCTCCGGTAAACCCGCGTTGGGAATACAAGAAACCACAAACGGCGAATGTTCTGCCAAATACTTGATGTGTGGTTTCATCAAATCTGGCCCTGTGGCACAGTTTAAACCGAGAATATCAATGTTGTAAGGTGCCAAAATTGTCACAACAGCACTGATTTCTGTACCTACCAGCATTGTCCCCATGCTTTCCATTGTCACAGAAACCATCACAGGTAGGCGATCGCCTTTTTTGGCAAAAGCTTCTTCAATTCCATTCAGTGCGGCTTTGATTTGCAGCACATCTTGGCAAGTTTCAACCAGTAATAAATCTACGCCACCGTCAATTAATGCTTCCGCTTGTTCAGCAAAAGACGCTTTCATCGTATCAAAGTCAATGTGTCCCAAGGTGGGGAGTTTGGTTGTCGGGCCGATGGAACCTGCAACAAACCGGGGTTTTTCTGGTGTGGAAAATTCGGCTGCGACACTTTTGGCGAGTTCTGCGGCTTTTTTGCTGAGGTAGTAGGCTTGATCTGCCAAGTCATATTCTGCCAAAACAATTGAGGTACTGCCAAAAGTATCGGTTTCAATCACATCCGCACCAGCCGCGAGAAAGTCACGATGTACTTTAGCGACAGCTTCGGGTTTGGTATGGACTAGATATTCGTTACAACCTTCGTATTGTGCGCCACCGAAGTCTTCAGCGGTGAGATTTTGAGTTTGTAAGTTAGTACCCATCGCCCCGTCAAAGACAAGAACTGGGCTATCTGGACTACGCAGGCGTTCAAGGAAAGGATGAGTCATATTTTCCTAGAAGAAATGAGGAAAGCAAGTGAGTCTTGTGATACTCGACTTAATCTATTATTTTCCATAATTGTGAGGGAGAATGAGCGATCGCTTATAATCTTGAATTGCACATGAAAGGCACAGATCCCTGACTTCTCACAGAAGTTGGAGATATTGTGTGTGATTTACGATTTCTCTACGATTGTTAGCAAAACGCTATAAACGTTATTTTGATTAGAGTTTTAAAATTAAAATGGCTGTAGCTAGTGATAGACAGCAGTTGTATGATTTTTCACGCATCTTGTAAGGATTACAGATAATGTCAGTTATAAAAAGACCCATCAAACCAGCTACTTATATATCTTTTCTCTACATCTATGAAACTACTTGGGGAAAGACTGGTGATATCTGTTTAATCCGGGAATCTGTAGCAAATGCCAGTACAACGAAGTTTATTGGCCATAAAATTCGGCTTGTAGTGCCAAAACGCTTAGAACGCGATCGCGTGGCGAATTTTCCGGTAGTTAAAGTTGCAGGTAATGTCGGTGATGGACACCCAAAAGATCACCCTTATGAATGGGAGGCTTATGAAGGGGTAGATCTGGAAATTGCGATCGCCGCTTTAAGACCTTGGGGTTTCAAGTTAATTGAGAATACAGATTAAGCTTAAGCACAACTGTGTGGTTGTGCTGGCTTTTCTCCTTCATTTTCAAAAAAGATGGATAACTTCTGGAGGTTGCCTTGAGCATTATACAAACTGCTACTGAAAAAATGCGATCGCTCCCGCCACAACAGCAACAAGAGGTTTTGGATTTTATTGAGTTTCTGCAAAATAAGATAGCAGGACAAAATACAAACCAAGAACATCAGGAACCTATTTCATTTTTGAGTGCTGCTCAACAACTTGCTGGTTGTGTTGACGGTGGCCCTGGTGATTTAGCTACAAACAAACAATATCTTGAAGGTTTAGGGAGTGAATGAAGCACCAAGTCATCATCGATACTGGGCCATTAGTAGCTTTTATTAATCGCAGAGAGCATCTTCATGACTGGGTAATCAATACCTTAGCGACAATTGAGCAACCATTACTTACTTGTGAAGCTGTAATTGTTGAGACTTGTTTTTTGTTGCGAAATATCTACGGTGGTCAAGAAGCGGTGATGTCTTTACTAAGTACCGGAAACATTTTAATTCCCATACATTTAAGTGAGTCAGCAGCAGAGATTAAAGAATTACTACGGCAATATCAGTCTGTGCCAATGTCGTTAGCAGATGCTTGTTTGGTGAGGATGACACAACTTTATCCTAAAAGTGAATTGCTCACATTTGATAGCGATTTTAGAATTTATCGCAAGAATCGTAATCAATTGATTTCTGTAATTATGCCAGAAGATGCGTGAGCAAGCTGGGTAAGCTAATGTGCTTAAAGTTCAGAAGAATGTTTTTTTACAAGCAGAATAAGCAAATGCGGAAGAATGTTTAATACTCATAAGTGAGTGTTTGATATTCGCTCGTGAGTATTTGATATTCGTAAATGAGTCTTTGATACTCATGAACGAGTGTTTAATACTCGCGCAAGAGTCTTTGATACTCATGAGTGAGTGTTTGATATTCGTGGATGAGTCTTTACTATTCGCTCACGAGTGTTTGATACTCGTGAGCGAGTCTTTAATACTCACAGTCGAACCTTTGATACTCGCCGATGAGTCTTTTATTCTCATTAACCAGTATTTGAACTTGGTGAGCAAGCCTTGAATACTCGTTGAGATTCTAATCTAAATGACTTTAACTACACCATTCCCTACTCTCCACTCCCTACTCCCCACTTCCACACTGTTACACTATTCTGGTAAATATAGCTACAGAGTAGAAGTGGGGTTTGCAGGTGACAGACGAAGAACTGTTGCAAATTATTGAACAAGCTGCCAAGGACAAGCTAACAGAGTTAGATCTCTCTAATCATCAACTCAGCAGTTTGCCGCCAGAAATTTGCCAACTCTCCAACTTGAAGGTACTGTACCTCGATAACAATCAACTCAGTAGTTTACCGCCAGAAATTTGCCAACTCTCAAATTTGACGGATTTGTTTCTCTCTGACAATCAACTCAGTAGTTTGCCGCCAGAAATCTGTCAACTTTCCAACTTGACGGAACTATACTTAAATGGAAATCAACTCAGTAGTCTGCCGCTA
The DNA here is from genome assembly GCF_000316625.1 of Nostoc sp. PCC 7107. Lineage (GTDB taxonomy): Bacteria > Cyanobacteriota > Cyanobacteriia > Cyanobacteriales > Nostocaceae > Nostoc_B. The sequence goes on from NC_019676.1 coordinate 2,133,461, forward strand.
GAAATTTGTCAAATCTCCAACTTGATGGGGCTGTACTTCCATAACAATCAACTGAGCAGCCTACCACCAGAAATCTGCCAACTTTCTAACTTAACAGCGTTGTATCTCTCTAATAATCAACTCAGTAGTCTGCCATCAGAAATCTGTCAACTTTCCAACTTGACAGAACTGTACCTGAATGGAAATCAACTCAGTAGTCTGCCACCAGAACTCTGTCAGCTCTCCAACTTGAAGTTGTTAGACCTCTCTAACAATCAACTGAGCCACTTACCATCAGAAATCCGTCAACTTTCCAACTTGACGGAACTGTACCTGAATGGAAATCAACTCAGCACTCTGCCACCAGAACTCTGTCAACTTTCCAACTTGACAGAGTTAGACTTCTCTCACAACCCCTTAAGCTCACCATAGTTAAAGAAGCTTTTCCACCGCGCCGCTGAACTGTTCGTAAGGTGAAACCCCAACAATTTTTTCAACTAAATCACCATCTTTGAAGATTAAAACAGCGGGAATGCTGCGGAGACCATATTGTTTGAATAGTGGTTTGTTGTTATCTACGTCTACTTTAACGACTTTGGCGCGTCCTTTGTATTCCTCTGCAAGTTGTTCCATCAACGGACTGATGAGGCGACATGGGCCGCACCAAGTAGCAGTAAAATCAACAACTAGAATTTTTTCTTGAGTTAAAAGTGTATTAAATTCACTTTCTTGAATAGCATCCACTATATGAGCTTCGGTAGACATTTTTAAATTCCTCAATCTCAAACTAAAATTCAATAACTAAGTAACTATACAGAGTATATAGTAAAATTTTTACTTTATTTTTCCTGCTCATCAGTAATAGTGGCAATTGAAAAAGCCATCGCCCAGACGTAATTTTGGTAACTGTTGGGTAATGGCTATCAGCTTGTGGTCACAAGCAATAATTTATAACTAATCAGAAACTAGCCAATAGCTGAGATAGTTAAACCTGTTACAGCGATCGCACCTGCAATTGCACTGGCGATAAGTGAGGTGAGTGCTGTCCCAAATAGCCACCAAGCGGCGTTAGCAACGGTTTTTTTCGTTTCCTCGGCTTGTTTTTTCGCTTGGTGTTTAATGCTGTGTAAACGTTCCTTGGTGATTTGCTGAATGCGTTCGGCGCGTTGCAGGACGTTATCACGGGCGGCTTCGATTTGGTTGATAATGCGGTTAGCATCTTCCTGAGAAATATCTTCCCGCGAACTGATCAACGCTACTAAAGTATCACGGTCAAAATGACTCAGGCGATCGCGCAAGGCTGCAAATCCGGCTTGGGGGTCATCAAACAATTTGGCAAAATCATGCTTGATCTCTTCATAATTAAGTTCAGGACGATCTAAGGAGTTGAGGTAATTGCGAATTCTCCCTGTTACCTGATCGGTGGCTGATTTAATTCCTTGCTGAATCTGCTGGTATTGTTTGACTATCGAATCACGCGCCGATACTATTTGATCGGCAATACGGTTAACTTCCTCTTCCGAAATATCATCACGTTGGGATAATAACGCCACAATTGTGGAACGGTCAACTTGCGAAAAGCGATCGCTTAATTGACCAATTCCGGCGCGGGGGTCGCGCAACAACAGTTGTAAATCGCGTTTGATACTGTCGGGGTTGAGTTCTTCTTTATTGGCGTTACGCAGGTAATCTTCTAGGTTCGCTTCAAAATCGACAACTCGCTGAACCGTACGTTTTGCCAAGCGGCGCGGTGCTTTGATAATATCTTGAATGGCATCTTGCGCTTGGTCGATGATTTTTTGAACTTGTTCTTCGCTTAAATCACCGCGTTGAGTCACGAGTTTAACTAAAGTTTCTCGGTCAACTTGAGATAAGCGATCGCGAATCGCAGAAACTCCTTCTTTCGGATCAACCAGCAATTTTTCTAAATCTTCGCGGATACCTTCGGGGTTGAGTTCTTCTAAGTTGGTGTTGCGAAGATATTCAGCAATTTTAGTTGTGGTTTGTGTGTACTGTTCTTTAGCTTTGTCTGCTACAGCTTGCGGCGTTTGCAAGATATTATCTCTGGCTGCTTCTAGCTGATCAAGAACTTGATTAACTTCATCCTCATTTAAATCTTGACGCTGAGTCAGCAGTTTAACTAAACTATCTCTGTCAAACTGAGATAAACGCTGACGTAGCAAGTTAAATCCCGCTTGGGGGTCTTGAAGTAAAGTGCTGAAATCACGGCTAATACCTTCAGGATTGAGTTTTTCCTTATTAGTATTGCGGAGATAATCTTCTACTTTTTGCCGTAGTTCTTCTGTTTTGCTTTTTCCTTGTTCTTCTAATTGATTTAAAACAGAATACTGCACACTTTCTAGCTGATTTAGCAGATTATTAACTTCGTCTTCACTGAAGTCTTGACGCTGCAATAGGACTTGTTGCAAAACATCGCGGTCAAATCCCTGTAAGCGTTCATTTAAATCTGCAACATCAGTGTTTAATTCTGTGAGTAAATTAGTAAAATCTCGTTCAACAGCTTCATTATTCAGTTCTTCTTTACTAGTCGAACGTAAATAATTTTCGATGCGGTTCCGTAAATCTTGACCTTTATCTTTCGCTTCCGCCTGTTGCAAAGTTTCTAAAACTTCTTGGCGAATTTCTTCCATCTGTTGAGCGATTTCTTTAACTCTGGCTTCGCTAATATCACTGCGGCGAATTAGCAAATTAGCAAAATCTTCTTGGCTAAATCCTTCTAATTCACGGCGCATAGTTGCCGCATCTGCTTGCGGGTCATAGATGACATCGCGGAATTCATCTTTAATGGTGATGCGGTTAAAGTGCCAAGGTAAAGAGTTTTGAATGTAAGCTTCTATATCTTGACGGTAATTAGAGTTTGATGAATTATCTCCGGTTTTGGTAGTTTTTGCAATAGTCTCTTGCAATTGGTGAGTAATATCCTCAATATCTAAATCTTGAACTTTATCTTTCAGTTTTTGCAACTGATTGGTGATTTTATTCACATCTAGATTAGAAGTATTTACTCTTTCTAAAACTATTGGTAAAGCAGCAGTTAAACCAGATTGAATGGCTTGCTTCATACCGCCATTGCTACCGTTACCGTTACCGCCAACAGTTACCAATTCTTGCAAGCGATCGCCTAATTTATCTGATTGCAATTCTTCGGGACTTGCTGATGTGAGTAAGTCAATTACTTGCTGTGCAGGATTGCGTCGAGTTACAGTTTGTTTCCAAGCTGCTTCTAATTGGTCAGCAATTTTATTGATATCCGCTTGAGAAAAATTTGTGCGATCGCTAATTAAATCGACAAAGGTTTGACGATTGAAATTTTGCGTTAAATCACCATCAGGTATAGACTTCCAATCTATATCACTAAAAATTTTATCAAATTGGCTACGAATATCGTTGAAATCTAGTTGCGGTTTTGGCAAAGTACTTAATGAAGTTTGCAGCGTATTTTGAATACTGTCAACATCAAAGCCAGATGTTAATTCTTTTCTCACTGCGGCTGTAATATCTTCCGCTGTAGAAACCATCTGTTTTTGTGCTAAGTTTGCACCCAACGCGCTAGTTGCAGTCCCCATTAAGGCTTGCAAACCAGCGTTAGCCGTATTCGCAACTGAACCAATTAAGGAACCGACTGTTGAGGAACCAAACCAAACTATGATTGAAAAGTAAGCAGACCAGATGACTATACCAATAATTGCGCCTAAGAATGCACTCTCAATTAAGCTGAGTTTTACTGCTAAAAAACAAGCAATAAATAATGCAATAGTAACGCTAATTAATGCCAAAAATCCAACTTTATTTTCTATTTTGCGAATTGTAGTCCCTAAACTTTCATCATCATCGCTAGAAGATGAATCATCTCCCGTTGCAGAAATTCTGAAAGCAACTGCAAAGTTAGTTAGTAATAGTTGAAAGGCGAATGCCATTAAGACACCAGCCACTAATGAAACTAGAAATTTAGGCCCAGAAAAAACAAGTGAAGCTTGTTCTGGAGTTAGTAGTTCTTGGACTCTGGTTATGGCTACTAATCCATTACCCAGCCAATGTAACCCTAAAGAATTATCGACAATTTGAAGCATAGTATTTTCTCACTCATGCTCAGTTAATTTCAATTACTTTCTACGCTAATTACTAAATTCTTTAGCTGACACTTTCTTAGGGGGTAAAGTATGTTTCCGAAAGTCGTAGCTTAGAAAGTTTTTAAACAAACCGCCAAATACGCCAAGTGCGCCAAGGAAGAGAAGAAAGTCACTGAATGAAGAGTTCTAATCTCAGAGACTCAAATGTAAAACTCTTACTCTTTGCGCCTTTGCGCCTACTCTTCGAGAACGGTTTCACCGAATGCGTGAGACATTCATGCTTTATCTAAGTCTATCTACGGTTAATTAATTATCAAATCACAAAAGGTTCTATTTGATAATTATGCCATTCTTGTTGATACCATTCAGCAACTAAAGGGCGGACAATAAATCGAGGATGATTTTCGCCTGTGACATCAATTCGCAAACATGAGTAAGGACGGCGTTTTGCTGAACCGTGACCGTTGCGACCTACAAATAAATGCGATCGCGCAATTAATTTATCTCTCTCAACTAAATCAGCGCCTTCTGTTCGTTGTCGGCGCAAACTAAAGCCACTTCCACCACATACAATCCAGTTCATCGCCGAATCTGCGTGTCCAGTATTATATGTTTGCAGATATTCTAGGCAATGAGCATGACCATTTAAGACTAAATCTACTACAGCACGGTCTTGAGGCAAATCACCCACGGCTTCTGCTACTGCATTAAATACTTCACGCAAGCGAGTGCGAATTGCTAATGTTTGTCCTTGTTCCCATTTGGTCGCTTCGGTAACGTAGGGAGGATGATGGAAATAAACCACGCGTCCCCGCACTTGGGAGTTATGCCAAGATGCAATTAATCTTTGTTTCAGCCATTCCAACTGTTCGATATCGGTGTCGGCTGTTTGTTGCGGTGCTAATTGTTTGTCAATATCAACAATCAGTTCTTCAATTTGCGACAGCTTAACGTATAAGTCATCTAAATATTCGGCTTCGTTGGGGTTATCAGGATTTAACTGGCTGGATTTGTCTAAGATTTGCTGTTTTTCTTGTTCAAAGTTTTGGCGGCGTTGTTCTAAAATGATGCGTTCTGCGTCGCCTTCAGGGGTTTCTGGTAGTGGTGGCGGATTGTTGAATGTATTGGAATCTAAAGCAAAAAAGTCAATCCCACCATAACGAAAAGTGTAATAACGATTGGGCAATCGCGTAAACTGTCCGGGTTGGTAAGCTAAACAAAGACCTGTGTCTGTTTTGACTGTGTAGTGTGTGTCTAAATGTCGGTCTAAATCGCCAGGAAACTTAAATGCGTTGAGATAATCAAGAAATGCTTTAGCATAAGCATCGCCTGTTTTTGACCCATGTAAACCAACATCCATATCCAGGCGCGATCGCAATAACCGCCGAATTGGTAATGTTGTAATTGATAACAAGTTAAAGACAATTGGCAAATCATAATAATCATGATTTCCGGGTACAGGGAGAATCGGTACACGGAAAGTCATATTATCGTAAGCAATCTTTTTGGGATGCTCACCGCCGACAAGATATTCTTTGTAAGGCTGAATGAAGTTTTGCTGATAATACTCACTCGAACCGACTAAATAAATAACATCGCCTGTATGCAGCATAAAACGGCAATCATCTAAATGAGGTAATGCCAGTTCTGCTACTCGTCTTTGAGGATTTTGTCCGCCATGTCTCCCGGAACCACTATCTCCTACTACCAAAAACGAAAATTCCGTGTCATTAGCTTGACCATCTTCTAGTACCAGTTTTGTTTGGTCAATATTGCGCCTTTTAATTAACGGATCTTCCCAGCGGACACGCTGGTTCATCTTTTGAATTTTTTTAGCGATCGCTGGATCAGAAACTAGCTTCAAAACATTTTACTCCTTTTACTCTGCCGTTTCTCCTGCTGGAGGATTTTTCAACTCAATTACTAAATTTGGCAATCCTTCGAGTTTTTCAGCGAGTTCAGCTTCTTCCACTGTTGGGACAAACACTTTTAAGCCTGCGGGAACACATTTAACTTCTATTGGTGTTGTCCCTACAAGTTCACCATCCAAGACAACTTTTTGTACTGGGTCAGTGGTGATTTTAAAATGGTTAGCGCGGAGATAACCAATATCATCCCGTTCAGCCGCATTACCCGCCGACGCACTTTGAAATAAATGATATGTTGCGGCGATCGCACCTGCTTTACTTACAGGAGCAACAATTGTTACATCCAATAAGCCATCATTATAAATAATTCCCGCTGGCCCTTGTGCTAAAACTGATGTTGGTGGTGCTGCATTGGCTACGGTGACAGCGGCGGCTGTGGTTTTGATAATTTTTTCGTCTGTTTCAATTTCTACATCAAAACTCTGTAATTCTCGTAGCTGTTGAATGCCAGCTAAGATGTAAGCAATAATCCCAAAGCGGTTTTTGGCTTCGCGGTTAGCTTTTTCGACTGTTTCCGCTTCAAAGCCAATACCAGCTAGTAATATCAATGGGCGATCGTTACAATAAGCTACATCTATATCACGAGTTACCCCTTGTAAAATTGTTTGACAAGCTGCATCAATGGTGTCGGGAATTCCCAAGGCTGTAGCAAAAGCATTGGCTGTCCCCCGCGAAATAATGCCGAAAGAGATATTCGTATTAATTACAGCCGTTGCTGCTGCTGAGAGTGTCCCATCACCCCCAGAAGCAATAATCTCATTAACTCCTCGCTGAACTGCGGCATTAGCCAGTTGATCAGCATCGACTTCTTCTGTGGTGAAATGAATATCTAAGTCAATAGTGGGTTCTAATAATGAGCGAATCTCTAGCAGTTCTTGTTCTGGGTTGCCTTGACCCGCAACTGGATTAAAGATGAGGCAGGCGGAACGATTCATAAAAGTTTAATTTTAAGCAGCGATCGCTAACATACCAGAATATTCCTATCATTCCTCAAAAATTTTGACTTCTTTCTAACGATAGGTTTGTGAGTAAATCTTAATCTCAATCTAGTTGAAATTAGTCTGCATTGTTCCGTTGCTTGTTTTAAACGATACATTCACAATGTAAGCCAATACATTCACAATGTGAGCCAATACATTCACAATGTGAGCCAATACATTCACAATGTGAGCCAATACATTCACAATGTGAGCCGATACATTAACATTGTTGATTAAACGTATTTACAGAGAACCCAACCTAATTGATAAGTTCCTGATTATACAGAATAAATACTTGATTTTCCTTAAATATCTTAACTGTCCCTATTTTTCTGCTTAAATGTCTTAACTGTCCTTGTCTATTAGCCAAAATTCTCAGAAAATTTATTAATATGAAAAACCCTGCCAAATTCAGGGATAGTGAATAAAGTAAAAATAAATGGATATTGATAACATCGGTCAAATTTCTAAACGCGATTTAGAAATCATTCAACTACACCAGTTTCAACAACCTATTTACTGTTGTAATGTGACTGCGATCGCTTATGCTTTTACAGCGTTAGGATATCTGACAACTGTTGATGAGATTTTCTATGTTACTCAACTGCCAATTGCATCTGTGTTAGATGATGGCATGACTTTAGCAGAAACCTATGACACCTGTAAAATTTACATAGAAAGAAAGGGATTACCTTTGTCAATTCAGATGGATCATTTTGATAAACCGAGTATCACCCTTGAAGCCTTCACCCGCGAAGTAGAAGCTGCGGTTTGTAATGAAAATGATGTTCATATTCTCAACTTCAATACTCGGATTGCTCATGAAAATCCTAGTTTAGAAGGTGGTCACTTTTCCTTACTAGCAGATTATGACTCGAAAACTCAAGAAGTCACAATTGCCGATACAAATCCCAAGCGATATACACGCTTTTGGAAATGTCCCATTCAACGGATGTATGCTGCTTGTGTAGATAAAGATTCTTCCTCCAATCGTTCCCGTGGGATGATTATACTTCGCAGATTAGAAAAACTAAATCTTGCGAGTAACGGCGTAGCTCATCCAGCAGAACTTGCTTTAAATGCTCTCCATGCAGAAAACAGTTAAGCGTTGATGCAGTCATTCTAAAATTTTCAACAAAGACTCATCATTGTCTTAACTGTCCTAAGAAGTTATTGATCAAGTTAATATTCATTAAGGTTTACGTTATGGTGAACGTACAATTTAAACTTACGTTTCTTGATATTCTGCTGCTAACAACAAGGTTAAATTTATATTAGGATTTACGCAACGCCGATAATGTCATTGCGACCGGAACGAAGTGTAGGGAAGCAATCCCAGGGTCAGGGGGATTACTTCGCTATCGTACCCTACGGGAAGGCTAACGCCTACGTAATGACGGAGTTACGTTATTTTTGTGTAAGTCCTATATACAGCAGTCAAAGCAATACGGTTCGTTAACGTTTTAGTATTTTGATATCCCTCCAACCCCCCTTAAAAACTGTTTTCTCATCCAAAATCGTATAGTCTTTTTGAAAAATCATAAACAATCTAACAAACAAAGTAGGGATGCAAACATCTGCACCCCTACAAATAATCTATTTTGTTCTCAGACTCTTTCCGTTGCCATAATCCACAATAGATAATTCGTGTTTAGGGAAAAAATTACGAATTATCCATCATAAATTATCTTCTTCTTTTGGCAGGTCTGCGATCTAAAATATGCACAGCCGCACCAGCCGCCGCACCATTAAGACCATTTTTCAAGGTATTTCTACAGCCGCCAGTAACTGCACCTGCGACGACACCAGCACCAGCACCTACGCCAGCATCTCGGATGATATTACGTCCGTTAACTCTTCTGTCGCTTCTGGTTCTTAAACCATTAGCACCATTAACAGCCGCACCAGCCGCCGCACCAGTAGCCGCATTATTTAAGAAAGAACCGCAACCTGTTAATGCTCCTGTTAATGCACTAGCACCAGCGCCAATTGCCGCATTATTCAGAACTCGGTCATCAGCGGCAGCAGGTTGAGCCGGAATTAAGTTGATGCTGGTTAAACTAGCAGCCATCAAACCAGGTAGAAATACGCGTTTTAGGATGTGTTGCATGGGTAGTACCCTCTCAAAAATCAAACGATTGGTGAACAATTAAATATTAAGCGCGATCGCTAACACTTGTTTATTCTAGACAACAGCAACATTATCGCTGATTAGCATATTTTGATAATTACATACGTACAAGACTCATTACCTCTACTAAAAGTTAGTAATTTTAACTTGTGCTGAGAATTTACGGCAGTGAATTGATCTTCCTAAATTTTGGCTCCTAAGTTTGCTAAGTTAAACAGCTTGAATCCACTCTTTGATAGAGTATTCTGTCCAAATCCCATTTTGCCAATAGGGATCACTTTCAATTAATTGGCGGACAGCAGCTTCATCTTCAGCTTCGTAAATCCCAAAAACTTTGGTGACATCTTTGGTTGGGCCGATGGTAATTAACACACCAGATTCTTTTTGTTTGGCTAAACCATCTAAATGAGCTTGACGGTAAGGAGCGCGTTTTTCGAGAACGTTGTCGCAGTAAGTACCCCAGAGGATGTATTTGGTCATAGCTAATTAATTAAAAATGCAAATTTCACAATGAATAGTAGGGAGTGATGAGCTATAAATCAACTCATCACTGTTGATGTTTAACTTCTCAGGTTAACGCCGAATTTTTCTACTAAAGCCTCACGAACTTTGTTGTGTACAGGTTCGACTTCGGCATCGGTAAGAGTGCGATCGCTGGCCCGATATACTAAACGAAATGCTAAACTTCGTTGTCCTTGAGGGACATTTTCACCGCGATATTCATCAAAGATTTCCACAGATTCCAGCAAACCTTTACCCGCTTTAGTAATGGCTTTTTCAAGTTCTCCCACAGAAATTTTTACAGGGGCGAAAAAGGCGATATCGCGATCGCTGGCTGGGTAAGTAGAATAAGATTTGAATGTGGGAATCAGAATTTCATCTTGATCCAAAGCATCCAACAGCGCATCTAAATCTAATTGGAACAGATACACAGAATCAGGTAAATCTTTTTCGCGGCGTAGTTGGGGATGCAGTTGACCAAATACACCCAGTCGGTTCCCGCCTATCCACAGAGACGCGGTGCGTCCAGGATGTAAACGCTCATCACGGCAATCTGGTTGATATTCTACTTGAAGTCCGAATTGCTGAAACACACTTTCGAGAATGCCTTTGGCTTCAAACCAAGTCATGGCTTGTTCCCGTCCACCTTTTGACCATTTGCCGAGGTTTCTGTCTCCTCCTAAAATACCAGCGATCGCATCTGCTTCGCGCAAGCCATCTTCTTCTTGCTGGAAAATGCGCCCGATTTCAAAGCCGTTGAGAGAACCGTTACCTTGTTCTAAGTTGTATTGAAAAGCATCAATCAACCCAGAAATTAAATCGGTGCGTAATGCCGAATATTCAGCGAATAAGGGATTACTTAATACTATCTGGCGATCGCTCCCTGGTTTGACTAAAGAATACTGGATTAATTCTGTCAAACCTTCTGCCCTGAAGGAAGCACGCAATTTCCGCACCAATTCCTGGTCTATTGGCAAATAGCCAGCTTCTGCTTTTTGGGGCAATGTATCGCAAAAATGATCATAGCCGTAAAGACGAGCAATTTCTTCAATTAAGTCAATTTCTCGTTCTAAGTCACGGTAACGATAGGGAGGAACAGCCACATTCCAAGTCCGTTCTTCGGTTGGTGTTAGCTGACATCCCAAGGCAGTTAAAATTCTGACAACATCATTTGCTTGTAATTCGCCTGTGTCTTCACCTAAATCCACAGGCCCTAACACTTCATTAACTCTATCTAACCGCAGTGCAATAAAACGACTCCAAGTCGCCGGGTCAGGACGGGTATCAGCAATTTCTTGGTGAACAATTACACCGTTAGCTAATTCGTTAATTAAAGCTAAAGCACGGCGACAAGCAATTTCTAATTCCGCCCGATTTACTCCTCGTTCATATCTCCCGGACGCTTCACTGCGTAACCCCACACTGCGAGAAGAACGGCGAATAGCGACGGAATCAAATAAAGCTGCTTCTAAAACTAAGTTTTGCGAACCCTCATAGACTTCCGTTTCTTCTCCCCCCATAACTCCGGCTAAAGCCACAGGTTTGTCATTAGCGGTAATTAACAAATTCTGGGTTGTTAAAGTGCGAGTTTGCCCATCTAAGGTTTTCAAGGATTCCCCTTGATTAGCAAACCGCACACCAATATTTAAATTGCCATTACCAGCAACAGTTTGTAACCTGTCTTTATCAAAGGCGTGGAGTGGTTGTCCCCATTCCAACAAGACATAGTTAGTAATATCAACCACATTACTAATTGGACGCACACCCGCAGCCCGTAACCGCTGTTGCAACCACTCAGGTGACGGGGCAATTTTCACCTGTTCAATGACTGTACCAATGTATGCAGGGCAAGCTTGGGTATCGCCAATTTTTAAACCTAATTTACCTGAATTTTGCGTGACTACAACTTCTCCAGGTTGAGGAATACTCAATTTACCACCAGTCAGTGCAGCAACTTCCCGCGCTATACCTACCATACTCAAAGCATCAGCACGGTTAGCAGTCGCAGTCACATCTAAAATTACATCATTCAAACCAAGTAAGGGGCGGACATCACTACCCACAGGTAGATTTTCCCCGGTAAAAATATGAATTCCATCCACATCATTCGGCAAACCCAGTTCCTTTAAAGAACAAATCATGCCTTGAGAAGGAACACCGCGCAGTTTTGCCGGTTTAATTTTTAAATCGATGTTCGGTAAATAAGTACCAACGGTGGCGACTGGGACATAAATATCTGCGCGGACATTAGCTGCACCGCAGACAATATTTAAAGTCTCCGCCGCACCAACATCGACTTGACACACACTTAATTTATCAGCGTTGGGGTGGGGTTGACGCTCAAGCACTCTCCCCACAACAACGCCATTTGCCCAAGTGCGGCGGTCTTCAATATCTTCTACCTCAAACCCCGCCATTGTCAGGGTATGAGCTAATTCTTCTGGGCTTAGTTTGACTTCTACTAGTTCCCGCAGCCAGTTGAGAGAAATACGCATGGAATGTGCTTGTTTTAGGAATCGTCTTTTGCTTCAATTTTAGGGTGTCTGATGGCGTAGAGGCTTGCTGTTAGGCATTGCTAATCAACTGCATCAAGCTGACCCATTCACTTGAATGATCCTACTACGTTGCACTTCAAAAGTCTCTTTGATTAACACTGGGAGCGATCGCACTTGATCAATCCCCGTCAAATTTCTGGATGATCAGCCTTGTCTTTTTTATGTAATACAAATATAATACATGAATATATTACCACTTCAGTGGTAACTATTTGTCCCTTAAACAAAAAGGAAAGGTTATGATTCCCCGAACACGCGTCCGCAATATTGGTATCTCTGCCCACATCGATTCTGGTAAAACTACGCTATCAGAGCGAATTCTCTTCTACACAGGCAGAATCCATACTATTGAGGAGGTAAGAGGCGGCGGTAAGGGGGCAACAATGGACTTTATGCCGGAGGAAAAGCTACATGGTATTACCATTACCTCCGCTGCAACAACTTGTCAGTGGCATGATATTCAAATTAATTTAATTGATACACCAGGTCATGTGGATTTCACGATTGAAGTAGAGCGTGCCTTGCGGGTGCTGGATGGGGCTGTGATGGTTTTGTGCGCTGTGGCGGGTGTACAATCCCAGTCCATCACAGTAGATCGCCAGATGAAACGCTATCGTGTACCGCGTCTAGCATTCATTAACAAAATGGATCGGATGGGTGCAGATCCATTTCGTGTCGTCCAGGCAATCCGCGATCGCTTGCAATTAAATGCTGTATTGTTGCAATATCCCATCGGTAGTGAAGATAACTTCCAAGGTGTGATTGATTTAGTGACAATGCAAGCGCACTACTTTGAGGGCGAAAATGGCGAAAATTTGGTCAAACAACCAATTCCCGACGGTTTGGTAGCAGCAGCCCAACAGGCGCGGGAGAAGTTGCTAGATAGCTTGTCTTTGTTCTCAGAAGAGATGACTGAGATGCTATTGGCAGATCAGGAGATTTCTTCGGAACTTATTTGGCAAGTTATCCGCCAAGCAACCTTGAGGCTAGAACTGACACCAGTACTGCTAGGTTCCGCATTCAAAAATAAAGGCGTGCAGAATCTTTTAGATGCGATCGCCCTTTATTTACCGTCTCCCATAGATAGAGAAGTAGTCAAAACCGCAGAATCAGTCAGTGTTTACCCAGATCCCGATGCGGACTTAGTAGCTTTGGCATTCAAACTTACCGTTGAATCCTTTGGACAGCTAACTTACACCCGGATTTACTCTGGCACGTTAAAGTCAGGCGATACCGTTTATAACTCTCGTACCGAACAACGAGTGCAAATCGGGCGCTTGGTGCGAATGCACGCCAACAAGCGCGAAGAGGTGAAAGTTGCAGTGGCTGGGGATATTGTGGCTTTGTTGGGTGTGGATTGTGCCTCTGGTGATACATTCTGTACCGGAGAAACACTAGTATCTCTGGAAAGGATGTTTGTGCCAGAACCAGTAATTACACTGGCAATTACACCCAAAAAACAGGAAGATAGCGAACGCCTAGCCAAAGCCCTCAACCGCTTTCAACGGGAAGACCCTACCTTTCGCTTGAGTATTGACCCCGAATCAGGCGCTACCTTGATTTCTGGGATGGGTGAACTGCATCTAAATATTTACGTAGAGCGAATTCAACGAGAATATAATGCGGAAGTTTATGTGGGTACTCCCGCCGTGGCTTACCGGGAAACCATTGGGCAAAAAACTCAATTTGACTACCGTCTGAAAAAACAATCAGGTGGTGTTGGTCTATACGCTCATATTACTGGGTGGATTGAACCAACAGATCAGCCATTTGTGTTTGAGAGTCGGGTAGTTGGCGGTGCGATTCCTAAAGAGTATATCCCCGCTTGTGAGAAAGGTTTCCGCGAGGCGATGGCATCAGGAAAACTTTCTGGCTATCCGGTAACTGGGGTGAAAGTCGTGTTGGATGGGGGTTCCTATCATCCAATTGATTCTTCCGAGTTGGCGTTTCGTTCCGCTGCACATCAAGCCCTGGAAAATGCGATCGCCAAAGCCAAACCCTATATCCTCGAACCAATTATGCTTGTCGAAGTGGAAACACCAAACGAGTTCATGGGTAGAGTCCAGGGCGATATATCATCCCGGCGCGGCTTGTTGTTGGGTTCCGAAACAATGCAAGGATATTCAGTGATTCGCGCCGAAGTTCCACTAGTGCAGATGTTTGGCTATTCTACAGAATTGCGATCGCTCACATCCGGGATGGCGACTTTTTCAATGGAATTCGCCTGTTATCGTCAGTCTTAAATCCACATTTGCAACTAGCATCTTGAATTAGTTTATTTAGGGACACAATTATTTTGTGTCCCTTTTGTTATTGCGATGGGTTTTCCTTGGCATTAATACTCGCCTATACGCTTGTAAAGAAAGCAATACTGTTTGATAATGTTTCTGCCTATACCAGCAGTTTAAGATAGAAATCAGCACGAAACAGCTAATAATTTTGTTTTACCGATAAATCTCTAACTTATTGTGTCATTCTTATAAATATTCATTATGGAAGCAAGCTTTTTAACTACGGTTGTTCTACCCATAGCCTTAGCAATTATTATGCTAGGAATGGGTTTATCTCTCACACCAGAAGATTTCCAACGCGTAAAGAAATATCCCAAAGCTGTCACCATTGGCTTGATTAGTCAGTTAGTTCTTTTACCGATTATTGGTTTTGCTATTGCTAAATTAGTACCCATGCAACCAACCATTGCTATGGGTTTAATCATAATTGCACTTTGTCCAGGTGGGGTATCTTCCAATGTAATTACATTCCTGGCTAAAGGTGATGTTGCTCTATCGGTGACTTTGACAGCTTTTAGTAGTCTGATTACCGTCTTGACAATTCCGGTATTGGCAAACCTCGCATATCAACACTTCATCGGACAAACTGCGGCGATCGCTCTACCTATTGGTGCAACAATAGTTCAAATATTTCTGATGACACTTCTGCCAATATGTTTAGGAATGGGAGTGCGTCAGTTATTCCCAGAAGTCGCCCTTCGTCTAGAAAAGGTGACTAGCCGTCTAGCAGTCGCTTTCTTGGCAATAATTATTCTCTTACTAATTATTCGTGAGTGGAATCGCCTCCCTGGCTTTATTTTGCAAGTGGGAGTTGGTGTATTGCTGTTGAATAGTATTTCAATGCTGGCGGGTTTTTATATTAGCAAACTATTCAACCTCAATCCTCCTCAGCAAATCTGCATAGCCATTGAGGTGGGAATTCAAAATGGTACATTAGCGATCGCCATTACCGCCGGATTACTCAACAATCCTGATATGGCAATCCCCGCAGCGGTTTACAGTTTATTTATGTATGTGACAGGGTTGATTGCTATTAACTACGGCAGAAAGTTAGCTGCAACTACTCCGATTTCACAACCTCTAGAAAGCAAGGTTTAGCATAGGTAAAATCAGGCGTTGCTGAGTCATAAAGTAGCTACGGAAATGATACTCATACCATTTTGGATTTTGGATTGTGAAAGGTTTTGTTGGTAAGCTTTTCAGCACTCAATCTGTCGCAATTATTTTTCAGATTGGTATCATATACTAAAAGTCTTTCAATGCTCCATCAGGAAGATGACTAAGGTTGTTCTCACGCTTCAACTTAGTATCCTTTGTGTTTTGGTGGTTTTGAATTTAAGTAGTTTCCAGGCAAGAATATTTAACAATTTTTTTATCTATGTAGCAAATGGCAATACAGAAACGCTGCATTCATTTCTACAACAGAGTTTTGCTCTAGATACAGGACTTACGCACAGGCTACGGAAAATCGTAGACGCGATCGCGGCTTGCCGCAGGCTACCACAGAGACGCAGAGTTCACAGAGGAATGAGACTTTGAGAGTTTTTTTGCGTAAGTCCTATAGATATTTTGAATTTTGATGAACATTATCTAGTTACTTAATTGACACAATAAGTATATTTACGTAAACTATATTCTTAAGAACATTATATTTATGTTAGCATATAACGCGTAAAAGCCTTTTTTGATAAGAAGCATTGTAAATATACCAGTTAAAGCATAGTTTTTGCTCTTAGGCAATTAACAATGCTCATTTTGTCATACCAATTAAGTCTGTTTTCAAGACAAATATTCCCAAACTATCGAAGCTAAATACCAAGACAGAGCATTTATGGATACCTTTCATAGCAACACTAACGAGCATTTACCATTTCCAGACTCTCTCACCAATCAACTAGATCCGTTACAAAATCCACTGCAAAACTTATCCAAACAACAACTTGGTCAAAGCCAAACTTCTGCTTCTCTAGCGATCGCGCTGGATTTCATCGAGAGTAAGCTGCAAGAATTCGCCCAGACTCCCAACGCTTATGAAAAGCTGAACTTTGTTTTTGATATTAAAAATGCCAGTGCAGTAGCAACTCGTTTAGCAGACTGGCAGAATAAAGTTTTCACAGATCGTCCAGACATTCTCTTTTTGAGTAATGCAGAGTTGCAAGGTGCAGTAGGCGCTTATTCTGCTGAACGAAATACAATCTATTTGTCAGAAACTCTGACTCAGCAAGATCCGTTGACAGGACTAGCAAAGGTTTTGCTAGAAGAGTATGGTCATGCTCTAGATCAGCAGTTTAATTCTGGCGGTGATACACCAGGAGACGAGGGTGAACTGTTGAGTCAGATTGTGTTAGGTCAAGCAATTAGTGATCAAGAGTTGGCTCGGTTAAGAGGTGAAGACGATCGCGGTACTTTAAATTTAGATGGTGTAGATGTTGCCGTTGAATTTGACAACACCATTGGAACAGCTGTAAATGTTGGTACGTTAAGCGGTAATCGAACTTATTCTGGCTCTGTTGGGAGTGCAGACACCAATGATTACTATCGTTTTACCCTTGGTACTGCCAGCAACTTTCGCTTGAATTTAAGTGGTTTATCAGCTGATGCAGATGTTGAACTGCTCAATAGTAGTGGAGTTGCGATCGCTAGTTCCCTCAATAGCGGGTCAAATTCTGAAAGCATTAGCAGTCACTTAACTGCTGGAAACTACTATGTACGGGTATATCCTTACAGTAGTACCACTACTTCTTACAACCTCAGCCTCACAGCCAGTGCCGATGCCGGTAATAGCCTAACTTTAGCTCGTAACATTGGTACCTTAAGCAGTACGCAAACATTTAACGATTTTGTTGGTACTACAGACACCAATGATTACTATCGTTTTACCCTTGGTACTGCCAGCAACTTTCGCTTGAATTTAAGTGGTTTGTCGGCGGATGCCGATGTTGAACTGCTCAATAGTAGTGGTGCGACTATTCAAAGTTCTGCTTTAAGTGGCACAACATCAGAGAGTATTAACAGTCACTTAGCCGCTGGAAATTATTACGTCAGAGTATATCCTTACGGTAGTGCGAACACTTCTTATAACCTCAGCCTCACAGCCAGTGCCGATGCTGGTAACAGCCTAACTTTAGCCCGTAACATTGGCACCTTAAGCAGTACGCAAACATTTAACGATTTTGTTGGTACTACAGACACCAATGATTACTATCGTTTTACCCTTGGTACTGCCAGCAACTTTCGCTTGAATTTAAGTGGTTTATCTGACGATGCCGATGTTGTACTGCTCAATAGTAGTGGTGCGACTATTCAAAGTTCTGCTTTAAGTGGCACAACATCAGAGAGTATTAACAGTCACTTAGCCGCTGGAAATTATTACGTCAGAGTATATCCTTACGGTAGTGCGAACACTTCTTATAGCCTCAGCCTCACAGCCAGTGCCGATGCTGGTAACAGCCTAACTTTAGCCCGTAACATTGGCACCTTAAGCAGTACGCAAACATTTAACGATTTTGTTGGTAGTACAGACACAAATGATTACTATCGTTTTACCCTTGGTACTGCCAGCAACTTTAGCTTGAATTTAAGTGGTTTATCTGACGATGCCGATGTTGTACTGCTCAATAGTAGTGGTGCGACTATTCAAAGTTCTGCTTTAGCAGGAACAGCATCAGAAAATATCAGCCGTCAGTTAACTGCTGGAAATTACTATGTCCGAGTATATCCTTACAGTGGAAATACAAATTATACTTTAGCACTCTCGGCAACTGCCATTCCCACCATAGTTGATAATGCAGGCAATACTTTAGCCACAGCTCGAAACATTGGCAACTTGAGTAGCAGTCGTTCTTTCCAAGATTTTGTGGGTAGTATTGACACCAACGACTATTACCGTTTTGCTCTGACTCAGAGTAGCAATTTTAGCCTTGCCTTGAATGGTCTGAGTGCGGATGCAGATGTACAACTGCTCAACAGCACTGGTGGGGTAATTGTCAGTTCTGCGGCTAGTGGCTCAAGTGCTGAAAGCATCAACCGACAGTTAACAGCAGGGACATATTACGTTCGAGTGTATCCCTACAGTGGCAATACTAATTACAACCTAACACTTGCTGCTACCGCAGTGTCTCAGCCAGATGGTGCTGGTAATACTTTAGCCACGGCTCGCAACGTTGGCACTCTTAGTAGTAGTCAGTCTTTCCAAGACTTTGTAGGCACAATTGATACCAATGACTACTATCGTTTTAACCTCACCCAAACTAG
Source organism: Nostoc sp. PCC 7107 (assembly GCF_000316625.1). GTDB lineage: Bacteria > Cyanobacteriota > Cyanobacteriia > Cyanobacteriales > Nostocaceae > Nostoc_B. The sequence continues at coordinate 2,152,171 of NC_019676.1, forward strand.
TAACTTTAATTTACTCCTGAATGGTCTAAGTTCAGATGCAGATGTACAACTGCTCAACAGTACTGGTGGATTAATTCAAGGCTCTTACGGAGAATCTTCTCTCTCTGAATCTATTACTCGTACCTTGAACGCAGGTACTTACTATATTCGAGTTTATCCTTATACTAGTAGTACCAACTACAACTTAACTCTTTCTGCCGCAGCCGTTACATTAACAGATGGTGCTGGTAATACTTTAGCGGCTGCCCGAAACATTGGTACTCTGACGGGTAGTCGTACCTTCCAAGATTTTGTTGGTAGTAGTGATACCAATGATTACTATCGTTTCAACGTCACCCAAAATAGTAACTTTAGTCTGGCGTTAAGTGGGTTGAATGCTGACGCAGATGTGCAATTGCTAAACAGTAGTGGCCAGATTATTGCTAGTTCAGTTGCCAGTGGATTGGGTACAGAATTGATTACTCGTACTTTGGCTACTGGCACTTACTATGTTCGAGTGTATCCTTTTTCTACTGGTAATACTAACTATCAATTGGTGCTGACAGCTAATGCTGCTGGTAATTTTAACTCCACCTATGGATATGGTTTGGTGAATGCCGCTGCTGCTGTAGCTAGGGCGATTGGGCAGACAACTCCTTTTGCCGATGTTGCCAATTTAGGCGGTAACAATTGGGGGAATGATTTGGTCAATTCTCCCGAAGCTTGGGCTAGAGGTTATACAGGGCAAGGTGTGGTAGTTGCTGTGATTGACTCAGGGGTAGATATTAACCACTCTGATCTCAGAAATAACATTTGGCGTAATGCTGGAGAAATTGCTGGGAATGGAATTGATGACGATCGCAATGGCTACATAGATGATGTGAATGGTTGGAATTTTGGTCAGAATCAAAATAACAATAACATCTTGCCAGGAACGACTTCTAGGGGTCAAACACATGGAACTCACGTAGCTGGAACAATTGCTGCGAGTAATAATGGGGTAGGTATTACGGGGGTTGCTCACCAGTCTCGGATCATGGCGATTCGGATGGGAGATGTTGATGATCAAGGACGATTCACCAATGCTGGTAGTCTTGCTGCCGCAATTCGCTATGCCGTAGATAATGGTGCCAATGTCATCAATATGAGTTTGGGATGGAGTGATTCAACCGAATTGAGAGATGCTCTAGCTTATGCTGCCAGCCGCAACGTCATTACAGTCAGCGCCGCAGGCAATAGCAGTCTGGCTTCTCCTGGTACTCCTGCTTATTATGCAACTCAGTATGGTTTGTCTGTTGGTGCAATTGATATTAACCGTAATATTGCTTCCTTCTCAAACAGAGCAGGTACTAACAATGCCATACAGCATATCGTTGCGCCTGGAGTGCAGATCTACTCAACTATTCCTGGTGATAGCTATGGCTTTTCCAGTGGGACTTCTATGGCGGCTCCCCATGTAGCTGGTGTAGTAGCGTTGATGTTAAGTGCAAATCGCAACCTAACTCATGCTCAAGTGCGAAGTATTCTCACTGATTCTAGTGTCAGATTGTTCTAGCTTCTGCTAACCATTTGCCAAGCGGAACATAAGTAAATCAATGTTCCGCTAACATTAATTCTTGTTCCTAGCGCCGCAATTTAACCTATGAAGCTGATCAAAAAGTTTGTAACAATCAAGCAAGCAATATTAATTTTAATTCTGGGGTGTAGTGCCTCGTTCACAGGGGGAAATTTGGTTGGAGGTGCTGATTCAATGACACAGGTGAAATTTTCTGGGCCGATTACTCTTTCCCAACAACAACTTCCTCCTCAGTCTCAAGGAATTAATGGTTTTGTTGTTTATCTTAGTGGTAATCAGATACCGACGAATCAACCTGATGAATCGAAAGGAAATTCACAGCCAGTTAAGACAAAAATTTGGATCTTTTCTGGAAAAATTCTCAGCACTGGGTCTCCTCGTTGGTCTTTAGACAAAGCACAAAAACATCCTAGGTTGATTGGTTGGACAGTGAGTGATGCTAATGGAAAGTTTCAGGTAGGGTTGCCTTCTGGAGAATATACCTTATTAGCAGAGTATGGTGCGGATCTTTATTTGAATAAATTTTTAGGAGATGGGAGCTTTGCTTCTGTTCAGGTGATAAATAACCAAGTTACTGAGGTTCAACTCTTCAACGATGAAAATGCCGCATTTTGATGATTTGAGTAGACCATAATTTCCTCCCATTCCAGTTGTGAAAATGGTTGGACTTCTATTTCCATATCAAAACAATCTTTTGCAGCAGCAATCAAGGCTGTGATAATTTGTTCGATACTTTGAGGAAACTGCACGTTAGTTAACGACTCTGTACCAAATACCTGGGTAAACAGTTCCGCATCTGGTTGCAAGCGAATGGAACCATGTTGCAAAATTACATCACTGCGTTTGAGTTGGGCGCTACCGATGAGTTTTGCACCATTGGGTAAAATTAAATCTGCACCTGTCGCTGTCCCAAAGCAGTTAGAGTTATGGATGTAGCCCCGCCCAGATGTACCGTAGGTTAATTCTACGCCGAGCGATCGCCATCCTTGAATTAAAAACTCACAAATTTTTGTATATGCTTGTAAACGGTTTCCAGCTAAACCCGATGTAACTACAGTGTATGTTAAATCGCCTTGGTGTAATACTGCTCTACCACCAGTGGGACGGCGCACTACATCTAGTTTTTCACCTTGCCAAGTTAAATTTTCCCATGCTTGGGGATATTGTTTTTGATGATAACCGAGAGAAATAGCAGCTGGCGACCAAGTATAAAAGCGCAGAGTTGGAGGATGCTTTCTGGAATGGTGCTGTTCTAATAACCATTTATCGATCGCCATCTGCACATTACCAGAGGCTTCTAAGAAAGGAATCAGTCGCCATACCTGCTTGTTGGACATTAATTATTACTTAAGCTGCACCAAACTTAGATTGTAAAGCTTCATCGTTGTTGTCGGCGATCGTGGCGACAATTGTAATTAACCGTGAAACTTCCCCAGGAGACAACTCGGCTAGTGTGCGTGTTGAAATCACCACGACTTGATTTTCAATTATGCCAAAACGAGCTTCAAAAGTACCAGAGCAGTTCATCTCTAAAAGTTGGCGCATTAATTTTGGTTCATTTTTGGCGGGTAACTTTAATACCACAGACCACACTGTGATTGTGTCTTCATCGGTTGTCCCCGTGAGTTGAACAAACACTTCCACGCTACCGTAGTTAAACTTCCAGAGATAAGCACCTTCTGGAGTGTGGCTAACCATTGCACTGTCATCTTGTTCTAAGGAGTCGATGACGTTTTCAATTACTTCTACATGGTTGATAATTGTTTTCTCCTCAAGTAGTTCCTGAATGAATTCATCGTTAGTTAGGGTTTCTGGGTAGCTTGCCATAGAAATTATCGATTTAATATGTTTACTGGTTGATCAACAGAGAATTCAGCAGCCAGGAATCAAAATTCAGGATGAATAAATGGGTTTAAATGCCCATTTTCCTGATTTTCGGAATCTGACTCCTGAATTCTGCTACAACTACACATACTTTATAACTTGTCAGCAAAATTAGTTTTAGCTCCCTAGGTGATAATCTGGTCATCAGTGACCAGACTAACGCGGAAAAGGATAGGCTGAATTATGTCATCTCTCTCTCAAGCTGTGCAAACTTGTGATGTTCGTCAATTGGGGATTAATCCTAATCACTGGTATGTAGTTGCACCGAGTCATGAGGTAACACATGAACCTGTAGGCGTGATAATTTGGCATCAGGCGATCGCACTTTACCGCGACAGCACAGGTAAAATTCACGCTTTAGAAGACCGCTGTCCCCATCGTCAAGTTAAACTGAGCCACGGCCAAGTTATCGGTAATGAATTGGAATGTGCTTATCACGGTTGGCGTTTCAATTCCTCCGGCGAGTGTACAGAGGTTCCTTATTTAGCAGCAAATCAAAAATTGCCAAACTGTCAAATTCGTCGCTACCCAGTCAAAGAACAAGACGGTTTTATTTGGTTATTTCCTGGTGATGGAGAACATTCTAATCAACCTTTAGGTTTACCAGAATGGGAACATTTGAATTATATTGCTTCGGTTGCAGTGATTAACTGTCAAGCCCATTATTCTTATTTAATTGAAAACTTGATGGATATGTATCACGGGCATTTACATCAAGATTTACAAGCTTGGGCGGCAGCATCTTTACAAGATATTGATGAAGATGATTACCGTGTAGATGCTCATTATACAGCCCAAAGTTATTACAAAATAGATAAAATTTGGTCGATATCTCAGTTATTTTTTCCCGCATTGCGAAAACTACATCCTGAACCATTGGATGTAAGTTATATCTATCCCCATTGGCAATCCACTCTAGGCAAAGACTTTAAAATTTATTGTTTATTGTGTCCTGTAAGTGAAACTCAAACTAAAGCTTATTTAATTCATTTCACCTCACTCAACGCTTTTTGGCGATTACATAAATTACCTGTATGGTTTCGCCGATTTATTAAAGATAGTTTATTTAATGCAGCCAAAAAATTACTTGATGGTTTAGTAGTGCAAGATGTAGAAATGATTGAGGAAGAACAACAAGCATATTTGCAAAATCGCCAAAGACGCAATTATGAATTAAATCGAGCTTTAGTGAGTGTGCAGAAACTAATACGGAGTCAAGTTGAGAGATTAGGCTGAGATATCAGTCAATTATCTATTTGTAACTGGCAATAATAATTGTAATGAAGGGCGATCGCCAAGTATCTTAGAAATAGGTTTGATAGTTGTGGAGTGGCGATCGTGAATACTCAAGAATTCCTGCGATTGATCGACAAACAAGCCTCATGTCCGCAAACCCTACCAAAAGCACTGCAAGCTCTGTGGTATGACAAAAAAGGCAATTGGAACCAAGCTCACGAAATAGTTCAAAATGCCAATGATCTTGATAGTGCTTGGGTTCACGCCTACTTACATCGCCAAGAAGGTGATTTGCATAATGCACGTTACTGGTATCACCGCAGTAGTCAACCAGAGTTTGTCGGCGAGCTAAACCAGGAATGGGAACACATTACTTCTCTATTACTGAAAAAGGTCAACACTACTCATGGATGCTGAACAACTCAAGCGCAGTTACGATGCAGGTGAAAGATATTTTCCGGCTGCAAATTTAAGTCGAGCTAGATTAATCTCCGCTTACTTACCGGGAATTAATCTGTGGGGAGCCGATTTGAGTCAAGCTAACCTCGCCAAAGCTAAACTCTGGGGAGCAGACTTAAGTCAAGCTAATCTTGCAAAGGCGAATTTGACAAGAGCTAATTTATGCGGTGTCAAATTAAAAGAAGCAAATCTCCGGGGAGCTAAACTCAACTTTACTAAACTGTATGGTGCAGATTTGAGTGGAGCTTATTATGATGACAGTACGGTCTTTTCTAAAGGATTTGATCCTGTTTGTAGGAATATGCGGAAGTTTTAATTTTGGCAGGTTGAGTCACTTAATACTTGCCATCCAGTTAATTTCCATAGGACTTACGCAAAACACTTCTCAAACTCTCATTTCTCCGTGACCTCTGCGTCTCTGTGGTAGCCTGCGGCAAGCCGCGATCGCGTCTACGATTTTCCGTAGCCTGTGCGTAAGTCCTGTTCCATTTGAAAAATGAGTGCGACAGATGGTTTGAGAAAACCCAAACTTAGACAGAAATTACCCATCCAAAAATTTCAAATCAAAAATGGTATAACTCATCAGTGCGCGGAGGAAAGCTATCTGTATCGTGTACATTGGTAGGCAGTACAGACACCCATAAATATGATGAATAGACAGCACTGGAGTTGCCTATGATTCGAGCTAGTACGCCCGATGATGCAGCAGCGTTAATCGCGATCGCTGTAGCAGCTGAGTTATTCCCCGCGAACGAAACCGCAGAACTGAGCAACATGCTGGAGAATTACTTCAGCGGTAACATCGGCGACGGTCATCTGTGGCTCACCGATGAGGAAAATGGGGAGCCGTGCGGGGTTGCTTACTACGCACCTGCCCCGTTTACGGATGGGACATGGGACTTGTTAATGATTGTTGTGCATCCCCAGTACCAGAGGCAAGGGCGAGGAAAAGCGTTAGTGCAGTATGTGGAAAATGCCTTACGGGCAAGTGGTCAGCGGATTTTGTTGGTCGAGACTTCAGGGCTTCCCAGCTATGACAGAGCGCGGGCTTTCTACACAAAGTGCGGTTTTGAGGAGGAGGCGCGTATTCGTGACTTCTACAAGGCAGGGGAAGATAAGGTGGTGTTCCGCAAGGCGTTGAATGCGGAATAGACCACACACCAAATTACAATTCTTCTGCGGCTGGTAAGGGAAAGATTTCACCTGCTAAGTAAGCGTCAAAATGCTTTTGGAAGTATAACCAAGATGTCATATCTTCCCCATCAGCAAATGCTTTGGGAGCTTGTTTATATAAAGGAACACGGTGATTAATTTCATCTTGTAGTAGTTGGGGTAATTCTGCTAAACCGCCAACTTTGCTACCTACTGCACTATAGATGAGATTACCAGTGCGATCGCCCATTTTCATCCAAGGCAACCATTGACCAATCCTATCCCAACTCAGTTTAAGCTGAGAAACTGAATTGAGTTCTGTGTTAAATAAATCTGCGGTGGGGACAGTCAATTTAAATAATTCTGCGGCTTGGTAAGTTTCATAAGGGCTATATTCAGCAAATTTGGGATTTTCTGCTAAGGGATTTGGATATGTCGGAAAAATATCAAAGACAAAAGTTGTGCTGTCTCCCTCGACTTGCGCTGGAAATTTATCTTTAAAATGTCCTTGCACAGGATTATTCGCAACGTGTAACACAGGTACAGTTTCACCAGTCCAAGGATTTTTCCATTTAGGCAAAATCTCTTCTGTTTCTGGGTTTAAGTAATAAGTCAGTTCACGAGAAGTGAAATCCCAACTACCTTTTTCTGTGGAAATACATCTACTGACACTCACTCCCAACATTTTAAATAAAAGTTTTCTTTTCTCTCCGGGAATAAAACTATAAATTTTCCCTTTCCAAGTTAAAAATGTAGATTCACTAGAGTCGAGAGAAGAGCGAGTTTTTACCCAATGGTGCGCCTCTAATTCTTTAACTTCTGCTACCATTTCTGATTACCTCGTTAACTGACTAAACAAAGAGTAGTCTTAAATAGATCAAAATGACGACTAGCAATGTTAAATTTTAGATTTTATGCTCAAGCTTAATTTGGTGATAATTCGTGGCGAAGTAAGTTTTTCCCCTTTTTTTTGGCACCATACATTAAATTATCGGCTTTTTCGATCATTTCAGTAACCGAAAGTGGTGGTTTAATAAAAGTGATTGCACCAATACTAAATGTGACAGGCCAATGTTGTTCCTGCATAGCAGATGATAAAGTTCTTTGCAATCTCTGTAATACTATTTCTGATGCTTCATAACCAGTGCGTGGCAATAAAATGGCAAATTCATCACCACCTATTCTGGCAATTATATCAATTTTACGCAGATTATTTTTAGCATTTTCTGCCACTAAACATAGTAGGCGATCGCCAACAGTGTGTCCAAATTGATCGTTAATATATTTAAAATTGTCTACATCAAAATAAGCAATAGTTAAATGTTCTTTATGTCTTAAAGATTTATGAATTTCAATATTTACTAATTCCAAAAAAAAAGCCCTATTATGTAATCCTGTCAAAGCATCGGTGCGAGCCAGCCGTTCTAAGTTTTTTAATGTGACTTTTTGTTGTGATAAAAGATAATTAGTAAATAAGAAAAATACTAGAACTACAATCGTATTCCAATAAGGTACTAGAGGGTGTAAATAGTGAAAATTGGGTCTTTGATTGACCAAAAAATTTGTAATTGCACTAATCAAAGAAAATAATACCCCACTACAGTTATCAGCAAACCATGTGGCAATACCAATCGGAATTAAATAAAAAATTGCTATTAAAATTTCTGGCGGTATTTGGTAATCTAACCAACCTATCAAGGCTATTAAGAAGGCACTGAGCGATATTACGCACCATTTAGGTTGAATCTCTAATATTTTGATTAAATTCATATTCCCTCAGCTTAACTGCAACATTTTTTGCAGTTCTTTGTGGGTTATCAGCTTACCCCGTATTTTTCACCCAACCATATATTTTTTACTTTGTCAATCTGAAAAATCTACACTGGGGATAATAAATAAAAGTAATGATTCTGAATTTAAGTAGCTACTTTAGGCAACACAAGTAGTTTGATACATAGTTACAGTTGAGCAAGTTACAACTTCAGATAATCTCCTTAATTATGGGACATTTCTCCGGATAAAGGAAAAAACGCCTGAATAATACTTCACATTATTTCTCTACACCAAAACCTATGGAACTGCCTCAACGCGTGTCAATTCGCTACAAAGACACTTCCTACAATATCAGTGAGATCCGCTTAAAAACTTTTCAACTTGCATTCAAAATTTGGGAAGAAGAAAGTAAGCCCAGAAAAACCGAGCTTTATGACTTTACATTGAATTGTCTCAAACAATTTGACCGCCAAGACCGTTTTGTTGTTTCCTATCTATTCTTGGAATTAACAGATATGATCCGTAATTCTTCTTTAGAGAGAGGGATGAGAGAGGTGTTAATTAAAACATGTTTTAGAGAGTTTGCCTGTGCATTAACAGATTTTGAAAATGCGGAAAAATAAAGTCCTCCCAAAAATTGTTTGTCACTCATAAGAATTAAGGAGTCAGGAGTCAGAATTCAAAATTGAATTTTATATTGTCAATTAGTAGGGAAAAGACCAGCCACTAATTGATGCGGAATTCTGACCGAAAAATTTGAGATTTCGGATTTGAGATTTTGGATGGGGAATCTTCTGTACAAGCCCCACCCCTTCAGGGCGGAATTAATCCAAAATACTGGCTGCGTAAGCTTCGCTAACGCCAATCTAAAATCCGACGCTTGACGACTCGCTAACACTGCGCTATCAAGCTCTACATTTTAGGGTGGAGTCAATCAATTTTGGATTGACTTCTCTCTTCTTTAAGGTGATGTCTTAGCTGGTTTTAAATTTCTGGCTTTATAGAACATTTCTAGACTTTGGCGATCGCCTACAAACCTCCAATGCCAAGGTTCATAACTCACACCTTGCACATTATCTTGAGGGAAAGACATCTCAAAACCAAAGCGGGCTGCATTTGTTTGTAGCCACCCAAAAGCTTTTGTTCTATCAAAGTCAGCCTGGAGATTAGTCACTGATGCTGTTCCGTCTCCAATATCCACCGCATAACCAGTGTGATGTTCACTGTGGCCAGGCGGCGCACTGAGGGCGGCTCTTTGGGCTGGAGTTTGATTTCGCTGCGCCCCCACCTCAAAAAATAATTGCTCTTGTTCTTTCACAGAGCGAAAGCCAGAAATTGGCACTAAAATTACACCCGCACTCCGCGCGGCTTGCGTCATGGCGCGAAATTTTTCCGCCGCCGTCTTTCGCATTCTAATGCGGCGATCTGCGGTAATTGGTGCTAACTCCGACTCTGGTGCTTCTGGGTAGGCTAAATGTCCCAATACTGCATTATTATCTTGGGGACTTCCAGAACTATTAGTGGTTAGAGGATTAGCAGGTGGCGATTGAGAATCGGCTGTTTTTTTCGGTGTAGTGAGAGAAAAGAAAAAACCACTAACTACAGCCAGCAGGATAAATCCCGCGACTCCCCCAATGAGCAGAACCAAAGGTTGTAAAGGTGTCTTAGATGTGACATCAGGAGTATCGCGTAAAGCCACTGGAATGTCATCACCTGGATCACCGGACGAGTTTGGGGGTTTTCCAGAAAACCCAGCTTTATTCAAGGGTTAACTCCTGCTTTTGTGCAAAATTCATAACAGATTGTAGACTGGACAGAGATTAGCATATTCGGTACATTTTACATCTGTCTTTGTTAGGGAAATTTTGGCAAACCTCCTAGAACTATACGTCAAACTGGTAGGCTTAATCTTAATCGGATTTTTCCTGGGACGGAAACTGCCTACCACAGTTCCAACGCGTTTGGGTCAGTTGCTTTTTTGGGTAGGAGTACCTGTAAGTATTGTTGCTTTCTTACGTCAAGCTGACTTATCGGCACAGATTTGGATTGCTCCGGCGATCGCTCATTTAGCAATTTTTTTGGGTGCATTTTTGGCTTGGTTAACTATTAAAGGCCAAGCTTATCTGACAAATACAACTTTCCAGCACCCGACTCAGGGAAGTTTTATTTTAGCGGCAATGGTAGGCAACACTGGTTATATCGGCTTTCCTGTGACTTTAGCAATGGTAGGCCAAGATTATTTTGCCTGGGCTTTATTTTACGATTTATTAGGGTCATTATTTGGCGCTTACGGTCTGGGTGTCGCCCTAGCATCTCGTTTTGGCTACGGTGGGACAAACTACTGGCAAATGGCTCAAGCCATCTTGATTAATCCCGCCCTGTGGAGTTTTGGTTTTGGCTTATTGTTTCGCCAAGTTAGCATCTCTACTACTGCGGAATTTTATCTAGAGAAATTGGGGTGGTGTGCTGTCGCTTTATCTCTAGCCTTAATTGGAATGCGACTCTCCCTACTCAATTCTTGGCAAAGAGTCCCACAAGCGGCTGTCAGCTTGGCAATCAAAATGCTCCTAGTACCTCTACTGCTCGGCAGTACTTTATCACTTTTTGGCGTGACTGGTTCTGCTGCCAAGGTAATTGTTTTACAAATGGCTATGCCACCAGCATTTGCCACAATGGTGTTAGCCGAAACCTTCGATCTTGACCGCGACCTCGCTGTGACTTCCTTAGCACTGGGTGTGATATTGTTGCTGGTGACTTTACCTGTTTGGCTGTGGTTGTTTTGAACTAGTCAATATTTAATATTGCTTTTTTGATTGATAACTCCTACTTCCTGCCTTTTTTTCAACAAAGTTGACTCATCTTTTCTGCCAAAGCAGCGGGATTGGTATGTTCGTAATGTTCAAAGGGCTGATGAATCCAGGGATTATCTGGTAAGTAATCAACGTAATAATCGGGCTTGATGACCGAACAAGCTTTATACCAAATAACGGCGCTGCGAACTTCTGCAATGGCAGAATCGACATTTTCCCGTAACCAAGGAATTGTCTGTTGAAGAGTAATTCCAGAGTCTACCAAATCGTCAATTAAAAGAATGTGGGAACCTAACTGTTCAGTAGTCATTGTCAAATGATGAGAAAAGGTGAGATGACCTCTTTCTTGCTTACCGGGGCCACTGTAAGATGATGCAGCTAGAATCGCCAGTGGTTTTTGATAGATCCGCGAAATAATATCTCCGACTCGCAGTCCGCCTCTGGCTAGGCAGACAATTTGGTTGAATTCCCAACCAGATTGATACACCTGAACCGCCAGTTGTTCAATTTTATAGTGATATTCTGACCAAGAAACGTAAAGGTCTGGCATAAAGAAAGTGATTTTGAGGTAATACTGATAGCGATCGCAAATTTTTTATTTTAGTAAGAGCGCCAAAATATGATGAACGATTCTGCCCAAAATAGAGATTTGAATCCAAAACTAGATTTTAAAACAAAACTAGCTTATGGTGCGGGTGATTTAGGCCCGGCGATTACTGCCAATATTTCGATATTTTTCTTGCTAGTTTTTTTTACAAATGTTGCTGGTCTGCCGGCTGGTTTAGCTGGTAGCGTGTTGTTGATTGGCAAAATTTGGGATGCAGTTAACGATCCTTTTGTTGGAACTTTGACTGATAAAACAAAATCTCGGCGCTGGGGTCGTCGGCTTCCGTGGATGTTATATGGTGCGATTCCTTTTGGGATTTTCTTTTTCTTGCAGTGGATTGTACCGCAATTTAGTAGCGATCGCAGTACTAATATTTCGGCTTTGTTCTGGTATTACGTGGTAATTGGGTTGATTTCTCAGGTTTTTTACACTGTTGTGAATTTGCCCTACACAGCAATGACTCCTGAACTGACTCAAGATTATGATGAACGCACCAGTCTCAATAGTTTCCGGTTTACTTTTTCCATTGGTGGCAGTATTTTATCGTTGATTTTGGCGCAAATAGTTTTTTCTCAAATTGCTGACCGCCAACAACAGTATTTTGTTTTAGCGGTAATTTGTACTGTAATTTCCGTCATCTCTTTATATTGGTGCATTTTTGGAGTCCGCGATCGCATCTTAGCTTTTGAAGCCAAACGTATCCAAATTGCAGAACCGCCATCTCTACCATTTTTTGAACAATTAAAAATCGTTTTTACTAATCGACCTTTTCTATTTGTGATTGGGATATATCTTTTTTCTTGGCTAGGTGTGCAAATCACCGCCAGCATCATTCCCTATTTTGTTACTAATTGCATGGGTCTGAAAGAAGCAGATGTACCGACAGTGATGATTGCTGTTCAAGGTACTGCCTTAGTTATGTTGTTCGTCTGGAGTCATTTAAGTAAAAAAATTGGCAAAAAATTGGTTTATTTTCTCGGTATGAGTTTATGGATTATCGCCGCCGCCGGATTATTTTTCTTACAGCCTGGTCAATTAGTATTGATGTATATTATGGCGATGATGGCTGGCGTTGGTGTGTCTACAGCTTATTTAGTTCCTTGGTCAATGATTCCTGATGTGATTGAATTAGATGAACTCCAAACTGGACAACGCCGCGAAGGTATATTTTATGGTTTTATGGTTTTGTTGCAGAAATTTGGATTAGCTTTTGGGCTATTTTTAGTAGGTAACGCCTTACAATCTGCTGGTTTTAAAGAAGCTGTTGTTGGACAAACAACTCTACCTATTCAACCAGAATCTGCACTCACAGCTATTCGCTTTGCTGTCGGCCCCATACCAACTGTTTGTTTAATTTGTGGTCTAGTTTTGACATATTTTTACCCAATTACTCGTGAAATGCACGCAGAAATATTGTTAAAACTAAAAGAGCGTCGGGAAACACTGGAAAGCTAGGAATCTGGAATTTTTCCTAAACAAATGTTTTTCTGCACTATTTGAACTGAAATTATCTACAACAATGTGTTTTTAATACTCTATAACACCGAAATACCCGAATTTTTAAAGAAGTGGGGTATCTGAATCTTTCAATTTTTCCAAAATCAAACTAAATAGTTAGTAATTATGTGCCAACTGCTAGGGATGAATTGCAATGTTCCCACAGATATTTGTTTTTCCTTTGAGGGTTTTTCAGCACGGGGAGGCAAAACGGATGATCATAATGATGGTTGGGGGATTGCATTTTTTGAAGGAAAGGGATGTCGGCTATTGTTAGATGACAAACCTTCTGTTACATCTCCAGTAGCAGATTTGGTACGGCGCTATCCCATCCACTCTACCCATGTTATCGCCCATATCCGTAAAGCAACTCAGGGTGAGGTAGCCTTAAAAAACTGTCATCCGTTCCAAAGAGAACTTTGGGGTAGGTATTGGGTATTTGCCCACAATGGCAATTTACCAGATTTTCATCCCCAGAATATGGGTTTTTACGAACCAGTGGGAAACACTGATAGTGAGAAAGCATTCTGCATCATCCTAGAAACTCTACGAGAAGCTTTTCCGCATGGTAAACCTCCCTTAGACAAACTTAATTTTGTCCTGCGTCAAATTACGGCTGAAATAGCCAAAGTAGGAGTTTTTAACTATTTGTTATCGGATGGAGAACACTTTTTTGCCCACTGTTCCACGAAACTTACCTACATTGTGCGTCAAGCCCCCTTTGCAGCCGCCCACTCAATTGATCAAGATATGACTGTGGATTTTCGGGAGTTGACTTCGCCAAGCGATCGCGTCGCTGTCATTGCTACTACCCCTCTTACTGATAATGAAGTCTGGACAACAATCCAACCAGGAGAACTACTGGTTTTTCAAGACGGACTACCCCAAAAATAGCCAAAAAATAGATATATTTCTCGTAAAGATATGCGTTTTTAATAAATAATTTGTATTGTTATTCCAGTTAAATGGCTGATAAGCATTTTGCGCGTTTGCGTTTGCGTCTTAGAGAGTAGCAATCCCAATCTTTACGATTGCTACTCTGCGGGAAGCTACTTCGTTTCTACGATAAATTAAGCTTTTTGGGAATTTTTGCGTAAGTCCTATTTTAATCTAAAGTATAAGTTTTGATAAAAAATAATTTAAGTTTAAGCAAAATTTTTGATTTATTTTTTACTTTTAGGGGAATTATTCCATATCCAAACTTGGGCTGATATATCAAGATTTTGTATCATGCACAAGTTGTATTCAGGCGTTATAAATTGATTGTAAATTTTCGCAAAAAAATCGCATATCTACAAAAAAATTAACAATCTTTATTAACAACGAAAAATTACAAAAGCTTGAATAGTAATTATAAATCCTAATCACCATAAATAAAGGAATAGGTTAATAATCTTTTTATTTTTCATTCATGAATGGATCACATAATTATCCTGACAATATCTAACCAAGGCGACCGAACTAATACCCATTTTATTAAAGGGAATTTTTCTATTTACTTCCTGTAGCATATTTCTTCGCTATCAAAAAGTGAATAATACACAAATACAAGTATTGGTATGCTTATTTATATACCTTTGCTAATGACTGTAAAGAGTATGTAAAGATGCCTTTGGTGAGAATAGACACCTCAGTAAATATACAGTACAATTTCAATAAATTATTTAGATATTACCTAGCTACTAAGCTAAATAATCATGGGCAACAGCCCACAATGACATCATGGCAGTGCCTTTCTGTGTCACATACATCTTTAAGCTTGATTTGTCGATGCTTTATTAGCGATCGCTAATGATCAAAGGATGGTGGAAATAAAGCCTAAACATAAATGTTTGTGTTGGAATTCATAGAGGCACAGAAAGTGCAGAGATAACGGCTAAAAATATAATACATACCAATTTGAGAGAAACAATACAGCAGATAGCTTGCTATGAGTATATATTCACTCTGTGATCATGATCAAAGAGTATGGTACTTCGCTTGTATGAAAGATTAGTTTGGTTATTTAAGGGTTATTTAAGATTGTATTGTTTTGATGGTGCTGTTTGTCGCCTAGCTATATCGGAGAAAAGTTGCTCAGTTCTATATAAACTTGCTCATTTTACGAACAAACTGTTCCGATATTTTTAAGAGAATCATATTCAATAACACTTAGCAATCAAGCGGGGAAATAAATATGTTATCTCTGTGTGTTTTTGCAAAAATAGTAGGTAAAACTTTATAAAAAATTACTTTCATTATATTAGCTAATGTGCTTGAGTTAAATATGTTTGTACTTAGTTAATGCGACAGCAAAAGCCAACATTATGTTGCAAATTGTGCCTTGGAAATTTAACCAAATTGTATTGCTTCTACGCTTATAAAAACTATGCTAAGAGCGCCAATTTTGGCATAGTTTTGTCTTACAAAACAGCGCAAGCTGTAATTTAAAAATTTTCCAGTTACTGAAACAACAGATTTATTTTAGGTAAAAGTTATGGCAATTAATGGCACCAATGGCAATGATAATCTCATTGGCACCAATGGCGATGAGATTATTAGAGGCTTTGCGGGAAATGATACCCTCACAGGTAATGGCGGTGACGACATTCTAGATGGAGGCACTGGTGATGATACCCTTTCTGTTTATAGTTCATCTGGTAATAGCATTCTCAACGGAGGCAATGGTGACGATATATTAGATGCGGATGAATCAACTGGCAATAACGTGCTGAATGGTGGTGCTGGTGATGATTATTTGTCGGCAGTTGCTTCGTCTGGGATTAATACCCTCATCGGCGCAAATGGGGAAGATATTTTAAATGTCGATCAGTCAACCGGTAATAATGTGTTGAATGGTGGCAATGATGATGATGATCTTTCTGCCATTGCTTCCGAGGGGAATAACACCCTCAGCGGTGGTGCAGGTGACGACAGAATAATTGTGGATTATTCTGACGGAAGTAACCTACTTGAAGGTGGTGCTGGTAATGATGAACTGTATGCGATTGGCGCTGCTGGAAACAACATCTTCAATGCTGGGAATGGGGAAGACACCTTAAATGCGGACAATTCTATAGGTAACAATCGGCTCAATGGTGATGGGGGTGCTGATTATATTACAGCGATCGCTTCATCTGGTAATAACATCCTCTACGGTGGAGTAGGTGACGATACCTTAGATGTGAGTGACTCCACAGGGGATAACCAACTGAATGGGAATAACGGTAACGATACCCTGACAGCTTATCGTTCGTCTGGAGATAACACCCTCAACGGCGGTGCTGATGACGATTCATTAGATGTAGATGAATCAACAGGTAATAACATCCTCGATGGTGGCGCAGGTGATGACTTGCTTTCGGCGGTTGGTTCCGAAGGAAATAACACTCTCAACGGCGGTAATGGGGAAGATATATTAAACGTCGATCAGTCCATCGGCAATAACACCCTCAATGGTGGTGCGAATGATGATGATCTGTTTGCGGTTGCGTCTGAGGGCGATAACACCCTCAACGGTGAAGGCGGTAACGATAGATTAATTGCAGATCAATCCAGAGGTAATAACACCCTCGATGGTGGGAATGGGAATGATGAGCTTTACGCCATTGGTGCTTCTGGAAACAACACCCTCAATGGTGGTAATAATCAAGACACGTTAAACGCTGACAATTCCACAGGTAATAATACCCTCAATGGTGATGGGGGTGCTGATTATATTACGGCGATCGCTGCATCTGGTGATAACATCCTCAATGGTGGTACTGGTGACGATTCATTAGATGTGAGCGATTCCACAGGGGATAACCAACTGAATGGGAATAACGGTAACGATATCCTGACAGCTTATCGTTCGTCTGGTGATAACACTCTAAATGGCGGCGCAGGTGATGATTCATTAGATGTAGATGAATCAACAGGTAATAACATCCTTGATGGTGGTGCAGGTGATGACTTGCTTTCGGCGCTTGGTTCCGAAGGAAATAACACTCTCAACGGCGGTAATGGGGAAGATATATTAAACGTCGATCAGTCCATCGGCAATAACACCCTCAATGGTGGTGCGAATGATGATGATCTGTTTGCGGTTGCGTCTGAGGGCGATAACACCCTCAATGGCGAGGATGGAAACGACATCCTCAATGTAGATCAGTCCAGCGGTAATAACACCCTCAATGGTGGCGCTGGTGATGATGCGCTTTACGCCATTGGTACATCTGGGAATAACACTCTTGATGGCGGCGAAGGCGACGATACATTAAGCATTGATAATTCCACTGGTAATAACATCCTGAATGGTGGTGCAGGTGATGACGAGCTTTATGCCCTGGGTGCATCTGGGAGTAACACCCTCAATGGTGGCGATGGTGATGACGCAATCTACCTCAGTACTGCATTACAAGAATTAACACCACTTGCCGTACAGACAGTTGATGGTGGAGTAGGAGAAGATACTCTCTCTGTTGATTACAGCAATGCGACAGCAGGCATTACCTCTACATACAATGCTTTTACCAACAGCGGTAGAATCACCGCAGGTACTAACCGAGTTAACTACAGCAACATCGAAAGCCTAACGCTGATTGGTACAGCCTACAATGACAATATTGTGGGAACTAACGGTAACGATACACTTTCTGGTGGCAGTGGTGGCGATGATGTAATTAACGGCGGCGCTGGTGATGATTATATTTTCGCTATCGGCACATCTGGGAATCACAACCTCAACGGTGGCGAAGGCGACGATACCTTAGATGTCAGTGATTCCACAGGAGATAACCTGCTGAATGGTTACAACGGAAACGATAGCCTGACAGCTTATCGTTCATCTGGTGATAACATTCTCATTGGTAATGCTGGTGACGATACATTAGATGCAGATGATTCCAGTGGCAATAACACCCTCAATGGTGGGAGTGGTGATGATTACCTGTCGGCGATTGGTTCATCTGGTAACAACATCCTCAACGGTGGCGCTGGTAGCAACATCTTAAATGTGGATGATTCCACTGGCAATAACACCCTCAATGGTGATAATGCTGATGATTACCTTTATGCTGTTGCTTCCGAAGGAAATAATACACTCAACGCCGCAGGTGGTAACGACATCCTGATTGTGGCTCAGTCCACTGGCAATAACCTACTCTCTGGTGGCGTGGGTAATGATGAATTGTCTGCTATTGGTAGTTTTGGAATTAATACCCTCTACGGTGGCAATGGTAGCGACATATTAACCGTAGACTATTCCAGCGGCAATAACTTACTCTCTGGTGACAGTGGTAGTGATACCCTGTCGGCTGTGGGTGCGACTGGGAATAACACCCTCGACGGTGGACTTGGTAATGATACCCTCATCGGTGGTAATGGCAATGATTTTCTCATAGGTGGTAGAAATAACGATCTGATCACTGGGAGTGGCGGTGCAGATACTTTTGTCTTTAATAGTTTCAATGAAGGGACTGACACTATAACTGACTTCAGTATAAGTAATGACATCATTCAGATATCATCTGCTGGTTTTGGTGGCGGTTTATTAGCAGGTGCGCTGTCAATTAGTCAGTTTACTTTAGGAACATCTGCAACTACCGGTGATCAGCGATTTATCTATAACAATACTACCGGTGCGCTGTATTTTGACCAAGATGGCAATACTGGTGCATTTAGACAGGTGCAACTAGCACAAATATCTGGTACGCCTGCACTGGATTTCAGTAACTTTGTGATTGTTTAATAATTGTTGCAAAACTAATTATTCGATTTAAATAGTACAGAAAATCAAGGTTACGCCATCAGCGTAACCTTTTTTCTATTTATTAATGATTTGTGGAAGCGATCGCCAATCATAACCAAATATTTTACCTGTTGTAAAAAGCAAATATCCTATAAAAAATAAAGCTGAAGTTACTAGTAAAAGTAAGAGATTAACTGAAGCGAAAAGCCGCCCCGTAAATATCATGATGGCGATGCCTAATGCAATCAAAATCCAGCCTAGATTGGGGTTAATTCTTTGTTGACACAAAACAAAAATTCCGACAAAACATAAAATTACGCTCGGAAGACCGAAAAATATACCAATTCTAATATTTGCGGTGGAAATCACGATGCTGGCAACTATTAAAGTCAAACCTAATAGCTTAGTTGTTTTATCTACCACAATTGGTTTATTTTGTTTAACTAGTTGGGGTGAAATTTGAGTGATTTGAGCAGATGTCAGTAAATTTTGGGGATGTGTTGGGGAATTTTGGAAAATAAAAGTGACAGAATGTCCTTGCCCAAGGTCGATGCGATCGCCTATTTTTAAAGTATGTGTAATTCCCTGCTCTAGCTTGATATCGTTGAGAAAAGTGCCGTTAGCACTACCTAAGTCTTCAATCAAGTAATTGCTACCATCCACGATAATTTGAGCGTGAATGCGAGAAACTACCTCCGCATTTGGCAAACTAGAAACATCAATATCCGGCGGATTTTGATCATTTGGCTTGCCAACTCGAATCACTGTCAAGTTTGGCGGTAATTCAACAGCAGTGTTTGTCTGGACATGGAATAACTCTAAACTTAGCACTGTAGTAGTAATTTGATTGATATTTTGCATAGCTTACCGTTGTATCGCTATTTCTATGTTAGATAGTTTAAGCAATACTTCCCCGTTTGCGGGCTTCTTTATAAGAAGTACCAACATTTTTCAAGCCAGCTTTAATCATTTGTTTTTCTAAAAGGGCGAAGAACCGCGCTTTATCGCCACCTCTGACCACCGCTTGATTATGGGCTTCCGCGATCGCTACTGGGTAGCCATATCCTTTCTGTACTTGCGCCAACATTAAACCCAAGGCTTGATCCAACATTGCTGTATTTTCGACAACCCAAGCTGGTAATTCAATTCGGGCAATTTCCGTACCTACATGAACATAGCAAAAATAAATGCTTTGTCCTTCATAAAATTCTAAAATTCGGGCATTACTCCGCCATAAAGGGCCGCGTTGTCCTGGTTGAAGTTGAGTAGACCACAAAGAT
Organism: Nostoc sp. PCC 7107; assembly: GCF_000316625.1. Lineage (GTDB taxonomy): Bacteria > Cyanobacteriota > Cyanobacteriia > Cyanobacteriales > Nostocaceae > Nostoc_B. The sequence goes on from NC_019676.1 coordinate 2,172,134, forward strand.
GTATCTCGTAAAGGTTCAAAAACTTTGCAAGGAACCTTTTCTAACTGGTTGGGACAATAACTCACACAGTCAGGGACTGGATGGGGACAAGCCATCAACCGCAAAAAGTTAATCCCTTCAACATTCCGCGAAGCACTCAGATAACCCATTAAGGGAATTCCCGCTTCCCGTAGTTGCTGCCAAGCTTGCAAAATCGGCGGTAAAATGCGATCGCGGGCATCTAGTGGTAACTGTTCCAAAAACCAATAAACTAAGGAACCATCTACCATTGCTAAGGTTGGCGCATCACTTTTAGCCGCACAGGCTAATTCAGCCAATACCGTTGCTTCACTCGTTGTCCGACAAAACCCCATCCATTCTTCTGTTCTAATTCCCCACTGACGTGACGCATATAAATCTTCGGGGCGGTAAAATACCTCTGGTAAACTATCAAGCAGTGGATGGCGATTTTGACCGTAGTGTAAAACAACTCTGCCGATATTTAAGAGATAGCAATAAGCAATTTCGTGGTGACTGGGTGCAATTTGTGAACCGTCTGTAGCGATGACAGTATGTACTTTAGGCGGAACAGGAATATCAATACGGGTTTCTAATGGCTCAATTGGGGTAGCATTAGCAAAAAGAATGCGATCGCGCCATTTCTCCTGACGTTCAATTAAATCTTGCTGACACTTATAAGCATTTATTAAATGTTGTTGGGCTAATTCTAAGCGCTGGCGACCAGCAACAGCTTCTAGTGATAGATGCTGACTTAAACCTTGCATTTGTCGCGCTAATTTTGTCAGGTCAAGCATAGATTTTTAGAGGTGATTCACCCTACTAAAGGCAGTATATAGAGACGCAAAATTTTACGTCTCTACAACTTGTTTACAACCAATCTGCGAAAGCCTTGGCAAACTGCGACAGCGATAGTAACTCAATCCGCTGATCATCTTGCGCCGCTTTCCTTTCTGGTTGGGTATTATAGCCCCAATCTGCTAAGAAAAGTTTGACATCTTCCAGATCAGCTTGCTGTTGAACTAATTGCAAAGTTTTGATTCTGTCTTCCACAAACCATAAACTAACTGGTTGTTGATTAGCTGTTTGAATTAACTCTCGCAGAATTTCATATTTGGGACGTTTCACCTCTTTGCCAAAAATAGCGGTTGCAGGCAAATTTACCCCTTCTTGTTGTAATAATTGCTGCACAAACCGCCCTTCTTTAGTAGTGACGATGAACAACTGCACATCACTAGCCACAGTCAATTTAATTTTTTCGATCACACCCGGATAAAATCTATGCAGATTCAGCCAGCCTTGTAAATCTGTCGCAATCCATTCATCCCGTATGTGATCTAGTTTTGCACCGATTTCTCTAGCCAGCAAATTATTTTTTAACAAAATTTGTGGCGTAATTGTTGTCCATTCCTGAAGAATTTGCTCATCAGACATTCCCTCTAACAAAGCTTTGATTAAAACAGGCATTTCCCAACCTGTTTCAATCACTGGTCTAAGGCGGTAAAATCTCAAAGCCAAGTCATCTGGTGGTGTATCGTTAGCTGGCGACCAAAGTTTACAGTAGGTACGCCATGCTACCTCAAAATATTCAATTAGTCCGTCGCAAATTACTCCGTCAAAGTCTAAGGCTAAAATTGTAGGACTATTGGCAGTCATAGTGTTGAGCATGAAAACTGATTTTGAAAGCTTACCTGAAAAATCAAAATATAGTAGTGATCTTTGTTAGTTTTTTGTCATTTATAATTTATGCAAAACAGATTCAGCTACGGTAAATTATTTTTCTTTTACCTTAATTCAGTGAAAATTGCTAAAATCCGCCAGTTTTAATTACGTTGATCCTGCCTGAATCAATATCTCTACAAAAAGAAATTAAAAAAATATTATTTACTTCTTTTCTTTGTGCCTGTGCGCCTGTACGTGAGGTAAATTAATACCCGGATTTAGTCCAAAAAATGCGAGTCAATACTCAACAAAACGCATATATAAAATTGGCGGCAAAATTATGATTACTCAATCCGAGACAACGACCTCACCTAAACTAATCATGGGCAATCAGGCTCCTGTTTTGGAAGTCAAAACCTTAGATGGAAACATTTGGAAATTATCTGACCAAAATCCTGAAAACTACACCATGATTGTGTTTTATCGAGGGTTACACTGCCCTATTTGCGAACAATATATTACTGATTTAGAGCAAAAACTGGATGCTTTCAAACAATTGGGTGTAGGAGCGATCGCCCTCAGCGGCGATTCCTTAGAAAAAGCGCAACAATTTCAAGCCAAAGCCAATATCCAACATCTCACAATTGGGTACAGCTTGACTCCCGATGAAATGCGCCGTTGGGGACTATATCTCACCAAAGGACATTTTGAAAGTGAACCCGCTTTATTTAGCGAACCGGCTGTGTTTCTCATCAAGCCCGATGGTCGCTTATACTTTGCAAACATCGGTACTCATCCCTTCTCTCGTGTAGATTTTGGTTTCCTACTACAAGGACTAGAGTACATCATTCCCAGAAACTACCCTTTCCGTGGAACCGAGTGGGAGTAATTTTTCGACTCGATTACCGTTAATTTTGTTGGTGATGTGGAGTGAGGGTAGACAGTTGTTCTATCCCTTACTCTACCGAGTCACTCGGTGTTTTTGAGTATTTTAATTGAATCCTCATAAATCAGGATTAGAACTTCATTGATGAGTGTTCACCGCAAGACTTTCGTACATCACTAACTAACCGCTAGGATGCCTGGCATCAATAAGTTTCATAACTTAAAATTTTAAATCGTTAAATGCCTAGTCTCAAACTTTCAGTGACTGGAGTCGAAATTGTTAAACAAGCGCGTAAAGAAAAAGCTTGGACGATTGACGACCCACGTTGGTTAGAAGCAGTAAGTCAAATTCTCAAACCTGAATGTAGTTGGGAAAATGCAGAAGTATTTGTAGCAGGGGTATCTTTACCAACATGGAAGCGTTTTCTTAGGGGCGATGGAATTGATGCTTCAGTGTTTAAGGCATTCTGTCAAGTTTTGGGTTTAAATTGGCAAGAATTAATCGATCGCCCTTTCAAATCACCTTCATCTAGCACCACTCAAATACCTGACATTCCCTTGTTTTTTGGACGAGATTACGAATTGGCGACATTAATCAAGTCCGTTGAGGACGGAACACGTCTGTTGGTGATTACTGGAATTGGTGGTATTGGTAAAACCGCTATAGCCACAAAACTAGCAGCAGCTTTGCAGCCACAGTTTAAGCAAACTCTCTGGTTTTCGGTTCATCTCACATCACTATCAACCCATACACCTAAAGCGTTAGAATCCCAAACATTGATGGTTTTTGATGGTTGGGATGAGATTCTCCGTGCTGGACAGTATCCTTTAGGAGCCGAATTTCTCCGCACGGTAGTGCAAACTACTCATAATAGTTGTGTAATTTTGACTAGTCGAGAGCAACCCGAAGGATTAAATATTTTAAGTGCAGCTGGTGCAGTTATTTTCCCTCTCGGCGGACTCATGGAAGGTGCAATTGAGCTTTTGCAACATCATAGACTTACTTTTAATGCTCAACAGTGGGTTGCACTAGTAAATCAATATGGTGGTAATCCTTTATTTTTGAATATGGCGGCTAATTTCATTCACGAATTATTTGCCGGGGATGTAGGAGAATTTTTAGCCTGTGGAACCATAGTCGCTGGAGAATTTGAGCCACTCGTGAGCGAATGGTTAAAGTATATTTCTCCTGTTGAAAAAATCCTGATTAAGTTTTTGACTACAAGCATCCAAGGATTCACCCGTGAAGAAATACTATTAAACCTAGCCAGTGATGCGACCAATGGAGATATTTTAAAGGCACTCTTATCATTAAAACGCAGAGGATTGGTAGAAACTATCAAAGATGGGGAGAAGGAGCGATTTTTTTTACAACTCGTGATTTTCAAATGCGTGCGACGTTTGTTTAATGAGTGAAGCTGACTCAACCACCGCCACCACCGCCACAGCCACCACCTCCACAGCCACCACCTCCACAGCCACCACCTCCACAGCCACCACCTCCACAGCCACCACCGTCACCACCGCCACCACCGCCACCTTTAGAACGATTATTAGAGCTACTGAACAAGAAGATAACAAGGAAAAATAACCAGAAAAGCCACCAAAATCCACTAGAATTAGGCTGAAACTGTGAATTTTGCCATTGAGGAGTCGTTACATTAGTACCTGTGCGATCAAATGTCACCTGAACTTCCAACTCATTTTTTGGTTTAATTGCTTCTTTAGCAACAAACTCAATGATTTTTGTATTCACTTGACGGATATCTGCGGATACTCCATAGCTCTGAAAATCTTTGATACTAGCAGCGAATTGTTCAGGAAGCTCTACGGTTACTTTTGCTTGGTTGATAGAGGCTTGACGATCAGCAAAGATAGCTTTCCAGTATACTTTTGCATTATTGTCATTTACGTGTAATCCGCCAATAACACGGTATTTCAAAACAAAAGTATGACTTTCAGGCGGGTTGAGTTGATGTTCCCAACGAATCCAAAGTTGATTGTTTTCAACTCCTGTTGCGGTAGGTAATAATTTACCATTTTCTGATACGGAAACTTCGGTAATTTTGTCTAATTTATCAATAGGAATATAGCGGTAACGTTGATTTTTATAATCTCCCGTAAATGTATATTTTTGCATTTCAGTAATTAACATATCGCCGTTAGTTTGGACGGCAATATTAACATTCATAAATTCCCAATAGAATGGCGGTGATTGTGCTGTGGCATGATTAATCGAAAGTCCTAGAATCAGAAATAGACCAAGACAAAATAGACACAATCTTTGGATGTGTTTAGTCCACATATTCAGAAATCCCAACAATAAATTATTCCAAATAGCTTGTTAGTATGGTCAATCTATAGGAATCCGATTTGATTTGGAGAAAAAATCTAAGTACGACCGTACGCCCCTACCGTTGGGGAACATGAAGTACGATCGCCTATCACCCTCGTTCAAAAATCAAATATGATTCCTATATTTGTTCAAAAATCAAGTAGGAATCCTATAGTGATGAAAAAGCCTTAAGTATTAACGAAAATATCTGCATTGGTTAAAGACAATCCAGCACTGAGTGTAGCAAATTGGATTCTGGCGATCGCGCCTGTACCATCGGCATCAAAGAACAAGCCGCCTGTTACATTGTTATAAATAAATCTCTGACTACTTGTAGTTGCTGCTGCACCAATGACAAATCGATTAGCCGCGATCGCTGCACCAGTTACTAAGCCTCCTCCAAAACCAGATGCAGAGACGAAAATAGTATCATCAATGACACTAAAATCAGTAATTCTATCAATGCCTTCAGTCCGGGAATTAAAATTAAAGCTATCTCTTCCCAAACCACCAGTGAGTGTATCGTTACCTGCACCAGCAGTGAGAGTATCATTACCTGCACCGCCATTGAGTGTGTTATTCCCACTGTTGCCTGTAATGGAGTTGTTGAGAGTGTTGCCAGTGCCATTAATGGCGGCTGTACCTGTCAAAATTAGGTTTTCTAAATTGCTTCCCAAGGTGTAACTGATGGAGGTGCGAATCGTATCTGTACCTTCATTCGCGTTTTCTATAACCACATCTCCGATGCTATCAACAGTATATGTATCATTGCCAGCACCACCATTGAGAGTATCATTACCTACACCACCATTGAGCGTGTTATTCCCACTGTTGCCTGTAATGGAGTTGTTGAGAGTATTGCCAGTGCCATTAATGGCGGCTGTACCTGTCAAAATTAGGTTTTCTAAATTGGCTCCCAAGGTGTAACTGATGGAGGTGCGAATCGTATCTATACCTTCATTCGCGTTTTCTATAACCACATCTCCAGAGGTATTAACTATATAGGTGTCATTATCTCTGCCACCTCGAAGGGTATCATTACCTGCGCCACCGTCAAGACTATCATCACCTCTACCACCAGATAAAACGTTAGCAGCACTATTACCAATAATTGTGTCATTACCATCGCCCCCAAAGGCATTTTCGATGATAGTTCCTGTATTGATAATTAACGTAGTTCCATTGAGAATACTTGTAGAACCTGCATTCAGGTCTAGGTAGGAGTTGGAAGTAATCGCCGCAGCATTAATTGTATCTGTACCAGTATTATCACTCGGTGTAGTAGTGCCATAAAAGCCATACTCATTGGTGTAGAAATAAGTATCATTGGCAGTATCTGTATCTCCGTATAAACGTAAATTCCAACTATTAAGAATACCAGTATCTGAGAGGAATAAATCCTGAATTCTCAGTGTCCAGTTACCTGCACTGCTTTCTCCCCAATGTTGTGAGCTAGAGAGTTTAAACACAATATTGTCTCCAGAGTCCCAGCCATCGCCTGGTTGATTGATCAAACGGCTGATGGTTCCACTAGGAGAAATCAAATCAACAACCAAATCACCTCGATAAGAATGAGTCAGATTAAGTTCTACTTCCACCCAATCAACATCTAAACCAGCAGCAACAGTAAAGGTGCTACTAATTCCGCCTGTATTGCTATCTGGGATAACCAAGCCTAAATTACCAGAGCTGTAAGAAAGAGACTGCTCGTTGCTAAACACACTCTGCTTTTGCCAAGTTTCTGCCAAACGCACAGCAGCATGAGCATCTACTAAACCAAATCCATAGTCGTGGCTGACGTGTAAACCACCACCATTGAAGTTGTTAGCGCCGTTAATTTGCCAAATATAATTTCCACCTTGGTTATAAAAATCGTTTTGACGAGCAGAATAGGCGAGAATTTCTTGGATGTCTCGATAACCTAAATTGCGATTGGCTTCTAGTAAAAGAGCCACTACCCCAGAAACTTGCGGTGCGGCTGCGGAAGTGCCGTTAAAACTATAATTGTAGTCTTCAAAACTATAGCCATCTGATCCTTGACGATCTGTTGTGACAATACTGCCATCATACCCACTACCAAAAGCCGAAACTAGAATAGATGCACCAGGAGTACTATAGGGACTGGCAAAGCCATTATGATCAAGTGCAGCTACAGTAATTACCTGACGGGAGTTTTGAAAGTTGTGATAGTTAGTATTATCTCCTTCTTGACGGCTATTTCCGGCGGCAAATACGATCGCCGTTCCTAATCCATTACGTCCATTTGTAACAGCATTGGCGATTGCTTGTCCTGCTTGTGGAATAGTATAAAAATTATCGGCAAAAAAACCGCTAACACCCCAACTATTATTGACAACATCAAAGCTTTCAGCACGCCACAAAGCGCCAACTACATCACCCCCAAAACCAATAGCCCTGATACCACTAATTGTTGCATTAAAAGCCACACCCACAGTGCCAACTCCATTTGCTTCGGATGCAATGATACCTGCTACTGATGTGCCGTGACTATCAATTGCATTTCCGAAAGGATCGAAGTTTTGCTCAATAGTGTCATAATCTCTAGTCGTATCGTAATTATTATCTAAATCGTAGTGTGTGTAATCAAATCCATCATCAATCACACCAACAACAACACCACGCCCTGTATAGTCCTCCCAAACATTAACCACATTGAGATCAATACCAGGAGTACCACCAGATTGACCTTGGTTATATAAATACCATTGATTTGGAAATAAGGGATCGGAAGGAATAGTAGTCATAGATTTGTTGTGCTAATAGTAAAAATGCTTGAATTGGGCTAAAGCCTATTGAGTTTTATTTGATGTGCGTTACTGAATATTGTTTAATTGGCAAGTTTCGTGGCTTGTGGAGTTTCTGCTTGAAGACCAGTAATTTTTTCTAACTGCGATCGCATTTCTCTACCAGTACCTCGCCCAACAAATATCCTTAAGTAATCCATACTTTGTTGTTCCTGGCTCGTATCTTCGGGAGTAGCTGACGCGTAATTAATTTGAATTTCCGAAATTTTTTTATTTGGAGTTAATAGGAACCCAGTAATTCCAAATAAAAGTGTATTGACAACCCTTGCATCAGTATTATCTTTTTCATCTTCACGATACTCAATTCGACTAATGTTATTGGGGAAAATCTGTATTATTCGAGTAGATTTTTTATCGTTGATTATTTCTAGTCTCTCGCCCATTTCTTGATAGACTGTAATTCCTGTTTCATTCACATTTATTTTGCAATTTCCTCGTTTTTCTAGGTCATGTTTTTTTAAAATACAATCACCTTTTTTTCCTGAGCGATTATCCAAAGATATAGGTGCTTCGTAACCCTGACATCGAGAATTGAGGGGAAAGCTAGAACATAATTGGTATAACTCTTTTGCATTTAAAGCATTGACTGGAGCAATAAAAACAGACTCAAATAATAGCAGGGAAAAAAATACCCCCGCAGCAATTTTACGTGTTGGCATAGCTTTTAAAAGAAGAAAGATTAAGATGAAATATTTCATTGATTTTCAGCTTAGATATATTTGCCATTTCGCTGATATTTTTTGACAAAATCTAGCTCATTTTTGGTTAAAATTCCAAAGACTGCGATCGCAATCTGCCATGAAAGCGACTTTTTGGTGAGTTGGCTCATATTTCACATCGAACTTGGAATAACCCAATTAGAAGGTATTTAACTTCAGTCAAGCCAGTTCAATTTCGGTTCTTCTTCTCACTGGACTAAATCTGAACTTGACAAAAGCTAAATAATATGTGTTTTAGACAAGTACTCAGCGTGAATAATTATCATTGGGATAAAGCAGAGGACAGGGAGTTTCTTAGCTGGGGGAGAAAGGTTTTGAGTTTTGTTTACTTTTCTTAACGCAGTTTATTTTTACTGTGCCGACTTACTTAAACTCAAATATTTTAAGTGTTTTAATTTACAGGCAACAATAATTATGGGATTGTAGAAGATCAATAGCATTAGAAATTTCCGAAAAATAATGTAGAGGTAAAGCAACGCTCCATCTCTACAAGGTTTCTGGATAAACCGTATTTAAATTCGGTCTATATCTAATTATTTGCTTCTCACCTAAATTTATGGTGTACTGCATTAACCCCGATTGTTCGCAGCGAGAAAATTCTGATAATTGCGCGGTATGTCAAAACTGTAAAACGCCGCTCATCCTGCAAAATCGCTACATAATTAAACAGCCGTTGCAGGTTGACAAATATCGCTATGCAGAAGTATTTGAAATCGAAGATCTACTTGATAAGAATAAACTTAAGATTCTGAAATCTTTAAAGCAAGTTACTCCAAAATTATTACGCCTATTTGAACAAGAAGCATCAATACTAATAAGTTTGCGGCATCCTGGTTTACCTGTTGGAGAAATTTTATTTCCCTTAATTTTAAATACAGGTCGCCAATTACGCTGTTTAGTAATGGAAAAAATACCTGGAGATAATTTGCAGAATTGGTTATCTCGCAATCAATATGTAAAATCTTATAAAACCGTCATAAATTGGCTGAAGCAATTAACACAAATTCTCCAATTCGTTCATGATAACCATTTTTTTCATCGAGATATTAAGCCTGCGAATATTATGCTTTGTCCCAACGGTAAGCTGGTTTTAATTGATTTTGGTACTGCCCGTCAAGTAACACAAACTGTGATTAATAATCAGGAAGTAACCGTAATTATTTCTCCGGGTTATACTGCGCCTGAACAATGTGATGGTCATGCTGTGCTTCAGTCAGATTTTTACGCTTTGGGACAAACTTGCATTTATTTACTAACAGGTAATAACCCAACTAAGGCTGATCATAAATCACATAATTGGTATAACAATGTCAAAGATCAAGAAACCCCGAAAAGATTAATCGAGTTAATTCAGATGATGACAAATTCTCATCCTCATCGTCGTCCAGCAACAACTCAAGTTATTCTTAATAAAATTAGTCAAATTGAGACAAATCCGCAAATTCAATGGCGACAATTTTTATTAATTGGGGCTTGTGGCGCTTTAGTCATCCTGGGAACAAAATGGCTTTATAAGATAGTTACTACACTGAGGACTTGTGACTATATCGAAGGCGATCATCTTAGTTGTGGGGAAGAAAGCTTAATTCCTCAAAGCTTTTGGCAATCTAATCAACCTCCAGCAGCCAAGCAATTAGCCATTGATGAATATCGGAGCAAAAATTTTGCGGAAGCAGCGCGTTTATTTGAAATTGCCTTCAATAAAGAAACAGATCCGGAAACTCTAATTTACTGGAACAATGCCAAAATTCAAACACAATTTCCAGCCAGTAAAATTCACACCATCGCAGCAGCAGTTCCCTTAGAACGTAGTACTACTGTTGGGTTAGAAATACTGAGAGGTATAGCTCAAGCTCAGACTGAGCTACTAAATAAACAACCCTCCTTACCTTTAAGAATTATCATTGCTGATGACAGTAATCGAGATAACAGCAAAGCCGGAAATAATGCTCGCAAAGTTGCCCAAAATTTAGTAAAATATGAAGACTTACTAGGAGTTTTAGGTCATTACAGTAGCGATACAACTAAACAAGCTTTACCTATTTATGGCCTAGCACAAATAGTTTTAATCTCTGGTAGTAGTACTTCCACTAATCTCAAAAGTCCTTTTTTTTTCCGTACTATCCCTAGCGATCGCATTAGCGCCCAAAAAATTGCCAGCTATTTGTTCTCGCAATTCAAACAACCTCAAGTAGCAATTTTTCTTAGTGAAGAGAGCGAGTATACCCAATCTCTATCAAAAGCTTTTCGAGAAGAGGTAAAATCTCTTCAAGGTAAAGTTCTTGACCACCAATCAGGCTTTAATCTCGCAATGGATAGTTTTGATGCCGAAAAAGCCTTAAATCAAGCCCAAACCCAAGGCGCAAACGCCATTTTGTTAATTCCTGATGCTGGAGTCGGATTGTATAATGCGATTCCCCATGCACTACAAGTAATTGAAGCAAATGTCAACGGAGTGCAAATTGTTGTAGGTGATAGTCTCAACAGATCAGACTTACTTACATCAGGTAAAGTTATATCTTCACCAGCAATCGAACAGACAGTATGGTCGATCGCCTGGCATCCTATAAATAACATTAACTCCCCGTTTGCACAGCAAGCTCAAACCATCTGGCGAATCGATGACAAAACCTTCTCCAGTAATACACAAATCACTTGGCGAACCGCAACTACCTACGATGCAGTCATGGTAATCAGTAAAGCCATAGCTCAAAAACCGACTCGGTTAGGTATTCAGCAAATTTTGGCAGACAAGAATTTTGCGGTTACAGGGGCGACTGGCATAATTCAATTTGAGGGGAGCGATCGCAAAAATGCTACAGTCACAATACTTTCAGTCCGGCGCAAGTGCAATTCTAGTGATTTTGTTTTTGTCCCAGGCGATCGTCCTCTGAAATGCCAGTAATCCTATCGTAACAAAGAAGTCATGTTTACTTTCATCGACGAAGCGGAATGAGGCAAGCAAGCAATTTTGGCGAATCTAATGTAAATTAAGAATGTACACAGCAATGCCCTTTTCAGTGGGTAGTACAAACTCAACAGGCTGGAGTTTAGCTAAATTCAGCTTTGGTGTGATGTCTAACGACAAGACGTTCTGCGTCTACGCTCTTCAAGCACCAACTAATTTTCTCAACACCAGCTTTTCCGAAACATTCAATAGGTGATTAAACAACGCTTCTGGAGGTCACTTAATTATCTGAGAAAAAAGCGATTATACATCAATTAGGAATTTTTTAGGCGATCGCATTACATCCTTATTTGCCTAGTTCCTAAATCTACTCTGTGTTTATGCTGAAAGTTTGTTTGTGTTGCTTTTAGCTAAGAAACAAGAAGTTAATTGTTTTTTTCTAAAGTATTGTTACCGGATCGTGATATGATTCAGCTGACTGAATGTGCAGTCATAATAGTTAGCTGTACTGGTTTCAAGTCCCGTGAGCTTGTCAGAAGAACCAATTGCACCCACTCCGACAACACAACAAGATGCCCCATCTGGTTTTGAGGAAACAGAATCAGTAAGCACTTCTATGCAGGAGTTTCATCAACTCTATCAGAAGTTGTTGGTAATCACACTTGTTTTGACGGGGATTATATTTATCTCTGTGTGGATTTTTTATTCCTTAAACACTGCCCTGAATTATTTAATTGGGGCGTGTACAGGTGTGGTTTACTTAAAGATGCTGGCTAAAGACGTTGAGCAACTTGGCGCTGAAAAAAATCGTTTGAGCAAAAATCGTTTTGCTCTATTTGTTGGGTTGATTGTACTAGCAACTCAATGGCACGATCTACATGTACTGCCCATATTTTTGGGATTTCTCACATACAAAGCCACGCTCCTCGTTTATACGGTGCAAACTGCGTTCATTTCTGATTCTTAAAAAATCAGACTCACAAAGACAATACACCCATCCTCGCTTGTTGGGGAAAATGCTTGAAGAATGCAAATGCTTAGTGTCTTAAACGCCTTTAATTCTTTTCCCCTCGCCGAATTAGAAGTAGGTCAACATTTCTACTGGCAATTAGGCAATCTTAAAATTCATGGGCAAGTTTTTCTCACCTCATGGTTTGTGATTAGCATTCTAGTAGTGGCTTCCATTGCTGCTACTCGCAACATACAAAAAGTTCCCAGTGGTATCCAGAACTTAATGGAATACGCCCTGGAATTTATTCGTGATCTAGCAAAAAACCAACTTGGTGAGAAAGAGTACCGCCCTTGGGTACCATTTATTGGTACATTGTTCTTGTTTATCTTCGTATCGAACTGGTCAGGTGCGTTGATCCCTTGGAAGCTAATCAAGCTGCCATCGGGTGAATTAGCTGCTCCCACCAACGACATCAATACGACGGTAGCATTGGCACTGCTGACTTCCCTCGCTTATTTTTACGCAGGTTTCAGCAAACGTGGTTTGGGCTACTTCAAGAAATACATAGAGCCAACACCCGTATTGTTGCCGATCGCCATTCTCGAAGATTTTACTAAGCCCCTCTCCCTAAGCTTCCGTCTTTTCGGTAACATCTTGGCGGATGAATTAGTGGTAGCGGTGTTAGTCCTGCTCGTCCCTTTATTTGTACCTCTACCTGTAATGGCCTTGGGTTTATTTACCAGTGCCATTCAAGCCCTGGTGTTTGCTACCCTAGCAGGGGCATACATTCATGAGGCAATGGAAGGACACGGCGGCGAAGAGCATGAGGAGCATTAACGCCCTCAGTTGTTAGCACAGTTCCGACGAGCATCAATGCTCAAAACGTCGCAAAGCGCGATTTGCGAGAACTCGGTGCAGCGTGAAAAAACACGTCTTTGAGTAGTTAATTTACTTTTGTTTAGTTTTGTAATTAAAGCAAGGAAAATCAACATGGATCCATTAGTTTCTGCTGCTTCAGTTCTAGCTGCTGCTCTAGCAATTGGTTTAGCTGCGATCGGCCCTGGTATTGGACAAGGTAATGCTGCTGGTCAAGCAGTAGAAGGTATTGCCCGTCAGCCAGAAGCAGAAGGCAAAATTCGCGGTACTCTGCTGTTAACCTTGGCGTTTATGGAATCCTTGACTATCTACGGTCTGGTAATCGCCCTAGTACTGTTGTTTGCTAACCCCTTCGCATAAGAACTCAAAGTTTTGATTGTAGAGACGTGAATTATCACGCCTCTACATTTGAAAGACTTTGGGTATTATGTACTTTTAATGTCGTCTGACCCTTGTGGCTATGGGTCTCTAAAATACGAAAGGTTGGATAACATTGCTAGCCATGAAAACTGCTACTCCAGCCAAAGAGGAGAGAAATGTTTGATTTCGATGCTACTTTGCCCTTTATGGCATTGCAGTTCCTGCTGTTGGCAGCCTTGTTGAATGTAATTTTCTATAAGCCACTGACCAAAGTCCTGGACGAGCGCGATAATTACATCCGCACCAATACTCTTGAAGCCAAAGAGCGTTTAGCTAAAGCCGAACGCCTAGCTCAAGAATATGAACAGCAACTAGCAGAAGCTCGCAGGCAATCGCAAGCTGCTGTAGAAACAGCCCAGGCTGAAGCTAAGAAAATTACTGCCCAGAAAATTGCTGAGGCACAACAAGAAGCCCAAGCTCAAAGAGAAAAAGCTTCTATTGAAATAGACCAACAAAAGCAGGAAGCTATGCGTTCTTTAGAACAACAAGTTGATGCTCTTGGTAGGCAGATTCTAGAAAAACTGTTAGGGCCTAGTCTAGCTAGATAAGCTAAAAGATTATTGGACTAACGAAAGCATCAGCGCAACTGGGCATTTGTCCCAGAGCGCTTAATGAAGTGTCAAAACAGGCACTTTTTTCCTACGGGAACACAAAACTGATTAGCAAGCGAGCAGCGCACTTGTAGATGGGTATCATGGGCACTTTCTTATTACTTGCCGCAGAAGCTCAAGCTGTTCACTCTGAATTGGCAGAAGGCGCAGCAGAAGGTGGTTTCGGTCTAAACCTAGACATTTTAGAAACCAATCTGATAAACCTATTGATTCTGATTGGCATATTATTCTACTTTGGACGTAAAGTTTTAAGCAATATCCTGAACGAGCGCAGATCCAATATCGAAACTGCCATTCAGGAAGCAGAAGGACGCTTAAAAGAGGCACAAACCGCTCTTTCTCAAGCACAAGAACAGTTGACCCAAGCGCAAGCTGAGGCACAACGCATCCGTCAAGCAGCCGAAGAAAGCGCTCAGGCAACTAAACAAGCCCTGTTAGATAAAGCAGTGCAAGACGTAGAACGCTTGAAACAAACAGCAGCGGCTGATTTAAACACCGAAAGAGAGCGAGCGCTTACCGAATTGCGGCAGCGAGTAGCCGCTTTGGCATTACAAAAAGTCGAAGCACAACTGCGCTCAGGTGTTGGTGACGATGTTCAACAGGCACTAATTGACCGTAGCATCGCTCAGGTGGGAGGACGGTAATGAAAAGTAATATCGAAACAGCTGAAATCGCCCAGCCCTATGCACAGGCGTTGATGTCAGTAGCAAAGTCACAAAATCTGACAGAAGATTTCGGTAACGATGCTCGTTCCTTACTAGATTTGTTGCAAAATTCTCAACAATTGCGGAACTTTATTGACAATCCCTTTGTTGCCTCTGACAGCAAAAAAGCGGTAATCACTCAAGTCTTGGGTGAAGGTGGTAATCCTTACTTACGCAACTTTTTGCTACTTCTAGTAGACAAACGACGCATTTTCTTCTTAGACCAGATTTTAAAGCAGTATCTGGCATTGCTGCGACAGCTGAATCAAACTGTGTTAGCGGAAGTAAGCTCGGCTATTCCTCTTTCATCAGAACAAGAAGAAGCGATTAAACAGAAAGTCATTGCCATCACCAATGCTCGTCAAGTAGAACTAGAAACTAAAGTAGATAGTGAATTGATTGGCGGTGTGATTATCAAAGTAGGCTCACAGGTAATCGACGCTAGCTTACGTGGTCAACTACGACGCTTGTCTTTGAGCTTAACTAGTGGCTAGGAAGAAGGCAGAGGGCAGGAGTAAGAGAATTACTCAGCATTTTATTACTATCAAATTCGTCCGTGTTGCAAAAGAAAAATATACACTATGAGCATATCAATTAGACCTGACGAAATTAGCAGCATTATTCAACAGCAAATTGAGCAATACGACCAAGAAGTCAAAGTTGCTAACGTTGGTACCGTTCTGCAAGTAGGTGACGGTATTGCCCGGATTTATGGCCTAGAAAAGGCTATGGCTGGGGAACTTTTGGAATTTGAAGATGGCACCATTGGTATCGCCCAAAACTTGGAAGAAGACAATGTGGGTGCAGTACTTATGGGTACAGGTAATAATATCCAAGAAGGTAGCTCTGTCAGAGCTACTGGTAAAATTGCCCAAATTGGTGTCGGCGAAGCCCTAGTTGGACGGGTTGTTGATGCTTTGGGTCGTGCAATCGACGGAAAAGGCGACATCAAATCAACAGAAAGCCGTTTGATTGAATCTCCTGCACCCGGTATTATTGCGCGGCGTTCGGTACACGAACCCATGCAAACCGGGATTACCGCTATCGATTCTATGATTCCCATTGGTCGTGGTCAGCGGGAATTGATCATTGGAGACCGCCAAACTGGGAAAACTGCGATCGCTATTGACACCATCATTAACCAAAAAGGTGAAGATGTCGTCTGCGTTTACGTAGCCATTGGTCAAAAAGCTTCCACCGTAGCTAACGTAGTTCAAACCCTACAAGAAAAAGGCGCAATGGACTACACCGTAGTTGTTGCGGCTAGTGCCAGTGAACCTGCCACATTACAATATCTAGCTCCCTACACCGGTGCGACTATTGCTGAGTACTTCATGTACAAAGGCAAAGCCACACTGGTAATTTACGACGACTTGTCCAAGCAAGCACAAGCTTATCGCCAAATGTCCTTGCTGCTACGTCGTCCACCAGGACGGGAAGCTTACCCTGGAGACGTATTCTACATTCACTCCCGCTTGCTGGAAAGAGCCGCTAAACTCAGCGATGAGTTAGGTAAAGGCAGTATGACTGCTCTACCAATCATCGAAACTCAAGCAGGTGACGTATCCGCTTACATCCCCACAAACGTAATTTCCATCACCGACGGTCAGATATTCTTATCTTCTGACTTGTTCAACGCTGGTGTTCGTCCCGCTGTAAACCCCGGTATCTCAGTATCCCGTGTAGGTTCTGCGGCACAAACCAAAGCAATGAAAAAAGTTGCTGGTAAGATTAAACTCGAACTCGCGCAGTTTGACGACCTCCAAGCCTTCGCGCAATTTGCTTCCGACTTAGATAAAGCTACCCAAGACCAATTAGCCCGCGGTCAACGCTTGCGGGAATTGTTGAAGCAATCCCAAAACGAACCCCTGTCTGTAGCTGAACAAGTAGCAATTCTTTACGCTGGAATTAACGGTTACTTAGATGATATCGCTGTAGATAAAGTAACCACATTCACCAAAGGTTTCCGTGAATACCTGAAAACAGGTAAGTCTCCTTATTACCAAGCAGTACAAAGCAAGAAAGTACTTGCTGATGATGAAGAAGCCGCATTGAAGGCTGCTTTAGACGACTACAAAAAGACCTTCAAAGCAACAGCGTAATTAGTCATTGGTCATTAGTCATTAGTCATTGGTAAATAACTAATGACTGATGATAAAAGACAAATGATAAATGACTAAGGACAAAGGATAAAAATATGCCTAACCTCAAATCAATACGCGATCGCATTCAGTCGGTCAAAAACACCAAAAAAATCACAGAAGCCATGCGGCTAGTCGCAGCGGCGAGAGTACGTCGGGCGCAAGAACAAGTACTGGCTACTCGCCCCTTTGCTGACAGACTGGCCCAAGTTCTATATGGTTTACAAACCCGTCTGCGGTTTGAAGAAGCCAACCTACCTCTACTGAAAAAACGCGAAGTTAAATCAGTTGGTTTGTTAGTCATTTCTGGTGACAGAGGTTTGTGCGGTGGTTACAACACAAACGTCATCCGTCGTGCTGAAAACCGTGCCAAAGAACTTAAGGCAGAAGGTATCGACTACACATTTGTACTAGTTGGTCGTAAAGCTACTCAATACTTCCAACGTCGTGAACAGCCTATTGATGCTACCTACAGCGGTTTAGAGCAAATCCCTACCGCCGACGAAGCAAATAAAATTGCTGAAGAGTTGCTGTCTTTATTCCTCTCGGAAAAAGTAGACCGCATCGAATTAATCTACACTCGTTTCGTCTCCTTGGTCAGTTCTCGTCCTGTAGTTCAAACTTTGCTACCTCTTGATACCCAAGGTTTAGAAGCAGCAGACGACGAAATCTTCCGGTTGACAACTCGTGGTGGTCAATTTGAAGTTGAACGGCAAAAAGTAACGGCTCAAGTCCAACCTTTAGCCAGCGACATGATTTTTGAGCAAGACCCAGTACAAATTCTGGATTCCTTGCTACCCCTGTATTTGAGTAATCAATTACTACGGGCATTACAAGAATCTGCTGCTAGTGAACTAGCAGCGCGGATGACAGCTATGAGTAACGCCAGTGATAATGCTGGTGAATTGATTAAAAGTCTATCGCTGTCTTACAACAAAGCCCGACAGGCCGCTATTACTCAGGAACTCCTAGAAGTTGTCGGCGGTGCGGAAGCACTGACTTAGGGACAAGTTAATTGTTAAGTATAAAAAATAGCTAATTGCTGGTAAATTTCAAACCTAGCGATTAGCTATTTTTGGTTTTGAGGAGGTTTAGTTTTATACGGTTCATTGTAATTACTGCAATATAACGAGTAATAAGACCCTTATTGCTCAATCTACCTGTTTTTGGACTTAACAGAAAAGTATTGTATCCAGAGATGATATTGCCCTATATGCCGAATTTTTATTAATCTTTGTTATTATCTGTTTGGGTAATGTATCTTTCTATTTTTTCAGTAAACAAATCTGTTTCTGATTTCATTTTTTGAATTGATGCCAATAGTATTATTTTTATATTCTTATCTGTTGTATTAGAAATAATATCGAACATTATGTTTTGTAGATTTATTACCGTATCTGTTAAGCAGGTAAGCTTAAGTAAAGTTTGTTTAATACCATGATCTTGAGGTTTAATTCTAACAGGTGTGGCATAGCTAGGATTTTCCCTAAGTTCTATGTATATTATTCCTTTACGCTTTAAGAAATCAACAACTTTATATTTTTGCTTGGATAAAATAATTGAATTATCTTGATTATTGTTTACCAGCATATATTCTTTTCTACACTACTTCTTAGCTTTACCTGCTGCCAACGATTTTTCCTCCGTAAATGTATCAATTTTTCTAAAAAATCTAATGAATTATACCAATTCAAAAAATGTTTGCGACAGATAAGGCATTGAGGATGAAGTCATAACCAGTCAAAGAAGCAGCAATTTGAGGAGTGAGGAGAGCTAGGAGTTGAGCAACCTTGGTTTGCAGATGCTCGCCTGTTATCAAATAGCTCCCATTTCAAGTCTTGCTTGAGATATTCCCAAACGCGCTCTATGGGATTGAGTTCAGGAGAATGAGCAGGCTGGAACAAAAGAACAATATTCTCTGGAATTTGTAAACGTTTAGCTTGATGAAATAAGCCGTTATCAACTTGGAGAATGTTAAGTGATTTGGGATAACAGGCAGCGAACTCGTTCAAAAATTGTTGGTAGCATTCGGTATCAACATGAGAAAACTGCCAAAATAAACTTTCCCCAGTAAGTGGTTCAACTGCTCCATATAGCCAGAACGCTTTAAATTGCCACTGCCAATCACCAATAGGCTTAACTCCGGGAAGAGTAATTTTACGTCCTTCAATGGTTTTGAGTCCAAATCGACTCTCATCTTGTACAAAATAACGAATATTTTCGTACTGAGGCAAGATAATGGCACTGTATTGAGCAATTAATTGCAAGTCATCACCGAGTTTTTTTTAAAAGACTCTAGTTTTTCTTCGTCCTGTTTTCGGTTACGCGGACGTGGGACTTTCAGCTTGGCTTTGAGCCTGTAACGTGCCAGATGATGTACAGTTGCGTACTCAGCTTGCACACCCAAGGTTTTTTCTAACCAATGTTGTATTTGTGTGTACCGTTGAAACCCACCTTCTGGTTGTTCGAGTTGTTTTTTCAAACTCGATACAGCCCAATCTGGTATTGCTCTTTTTCGACCTGAACTCGTTCCAAATTCAACAACCGCCTCAATTCCTCCTTCTCGATAATCTGCCAACCATCGATGTACTGTAGCTCGATGTTTTCCCAAGATTTTAGCAATCTCACTTACACTCATTTCTTGCCCTTTAATCAGATATAGGGCTTGTATACGTTCTTTGCTCCGAGACTGTTTTTGATGTTTGAGCAACTTCTCTAGTTCCTCGACACTTTCTTCTATCTCGATTTGTGTTACCCCTACCATCACATACCCTGAATGCTACTTCTGTCTATTTTTACCATTTGTCGCATTCTTTTTTCAAATTGGTATTACTTATGTTATCCATTACCTCACAAGAAAGGTACACACCATAATAGTAGGTTAAGTTGAGTGATCGCTGCTTCTATCTCATTTAACTGGCGATCGCAAAAATTGTTTCTATCAAACACCCACAGCAATTGCTCAATTTACTTGTCAGGACAATGTGTGTATGATAGTTTAGTGTTGAGAGTAAAATCTATCTAAAATTTAAGTTATGAGTCACTCACCAGAATCTAGAACTGAACGAATAGACATTCGTACAAGTTCTAGCGTCAAAAAACTATTGCAACAAGCTGCGACTGCAAGTCATAAAAATGTAAGTGAGTTTTTATTAGAACACGGTTTAATTGCTGCTCAAAATGCTTTAACAAATCGTAAAATCTTTGCGCTAGATGATGAACAATGGCAAGCTTTTCAAAATGCCCTCGATTCTCCCACAACAGACAAACCCCGTTTGCGTCGTCTATTAACTGAGCCAAGTGTATTTGAGTAATTTCCTTTGAATAATCTATATATTGAGAAGTTATCAGCCGACCATAATATTCAAGACTTTGATTGTGGAAAACCTGCCTTAAATTATTTTTTAATCAATTACGCTTTACAAAATCAACAATCCGATAGTTCAAAAACTTATGTAGCCTGTATCGATAATAATGTTATTGGTTACTATACTCTCACTGTAGCTTCTGTTATTCATCAAGATGCACCACCTCGAATTATTAAGGGCTTACCAAAATATCCTGTACCGGTGGCTCTTTTAGCACGTCTAGCAGTCAGTAAAAATTTTCAAGGTAAGAGAATAGGCAGTGGTTTATTAAAAGACTGTCTCAAACGTGTTAATGCAGCCGCAGATATCTTAGGCATTCGAGCTTTGTTAGTTCATGCTAAAGATGAGCAAGCACAAGTATGGTATGAAAATTTTAATTTTGAGCCTAGTCCCACTGATCCTTTACATCTATTTCTAATGCTGAAAGATATTCGGAATATGCTGAAATAATCTTACTTCAGTAATTTGAGATTGGATGCTAAGAAAGTGTCATAGCGATCGCCAGTTTACAAAAATCATAAATTGGAAGGTGCGATCGCTTTTTAAATTAGAAGAAAAATCAGAATCTCTCTCCCCTACGGACTAGATATAAAACTTAGGTGTGTAACACTTTAGTAGGTTAAACGCTGACAGAGTGTTAAAATCCGGTGACAATTGCTAGAGTAAAACGTTAGAGACAGCAAACTCCTTAAAGAAAAGCAAGATTTACTCATTACGGCTCAAGTTCCGAAGTTCTTCAAGTAACGATATATTTGAGTATCTGTCCCGCACACAATCTACTTTTTGTTGTTAAATCTATGAAATCTTATTTAGCCGCCGCTATTCAAATGACAAGCGTGCCTGATTTATATAAGAATTTGGCACAAGCAGAAGAATTAATTGAGCTTGCTGTGCGTCGAGGTGCTGAATTAATCGGACTACCAGAAAACTTTTCTTTTATGGGAGAGGAAAAAGATAAACTCGCCCAAGTAGAAACTATCACCTGCGAAACAGAGCAATTCCTCAAAAAAATGGCTCAACGCTTCCAAGTAACGATTTTAGGCGGCAGCTTTCCAGTTTTAGTAGAAGATACAGGCAAAGTTTATAATACTTCCACACTGATTGATCTGAGTGGTCTAGAAATTGCCCGTTACCAAAAAGTACATTTATTTGATGTAAATGTTCCCGACGGGAATACTTATCGTGAATCTAGCACTGTCGTAGCTGGTACACAATTGCCATCAGTATATTTTTCCGAAGAACTGGGCGGTATTGGTCTTTCTGTTTGTTATGATGTGCGCTTTCCAGAATTATATCGGCATCTATCAAATAAAGGAGCCGATGTGATGTTTATTCCCGCTGCTTTTACCGCTTTCACTGGCAAAGACCATTGGCAGGTATTATTACAAGCAAGAGCAATTGAAAATACTTGTTATGTGATTGCACCTGCTCAAACTGGCACAAACTACGCCCGTCGCCAAACCCACGGACACGCTGTGATTATTGATCCTTGGGGTGTCATTTTAGCTGATGCTGGTGAAAAACCCGGAATTGCGATCGCAGAAATTAACCCCTCTCGTCTAGAACAAGTTCGTCGTCAAATGCCCTCTTTACAACACCGAGTATTTGGCTAAAGTGTGAAGTCTGAAGTGTGAAATTGTATCCTTCAGACTTCATCTTGAAATATTTCCCTACTCACTATCTTTAATACTTTCCAGTAAACTCCTCAACATTAGATAAGACGAAGTTGCACCTGGATCTTGATGTCCAATACTTCGTTCTCCCAGATAACTAGCACGTCCTTTTTTAGCCAGCATCGGTTTGGTATTTTCTAAAGCTTGTTCTGATATTACTACAGCTTGTTGTATTGCAGCTAAAGAGTCTTTGCCTTCCTCAACTGCGTGCCTAAAAGCTACTACAGCCGGAGACAGAACATCAACCTTTTGTCTTCTAATTGAGCCTTACCGCGTTGTAAAACTCCATCTAAACCAGCTTGCAGTAATTCTAGTAACTCTTGTGTAGTTAATTCTTGCTTACCAGCCGCTACAGAACTTGCTTTCAAAAACAGGGTGCCGTATAAAGGGCCACTAGCACCACCAACACTAGAAATTAGAGTTATACTAACAGTTTTCAAAATACTGCCAATATCTTGATGAGTTACTGTTGGTAACTGACTCATCACCTTTTTAAAACCACGACTCATATTAATACCGTGGTCAGCATCACCGATCACTGCATCTAAGTTAGTTAAATATTCTTTATTTTGTTCTATCTCAGATTCAAAGATTTTTAACCATTGGAGAATCTGGGCTTGAGTGACCATATCAAATACCCCATCGCAGACTTGGCGTGTGTACTGGTGCATCCCACAACTGGATCAGTTCATCATCCAACTTGAGCAATGTAATTGAGCAACCCTGCATTTCTAAAGACGTAATATAGAACCAATTTGACATCTTTTAGGGTATTGAAGTAAAGTGGCGGCAAAAGCCATATCCAGAAGCCATGCCGTACTCTAGCAGCCTAACAGATGAAGAATGGGAAATTCTAGAACCCCTACTGCCGACTATATTGCCTGCGAAGAAACAGACTAGACCCTCGAACTGGACAAAAAGAGAACTCTTAGATGGCATCTTCTATCAACTAAAGAATGGCTGCAATTGGGAAAACTTACCCCAGGACTTGCCCCCTTACTCAACTGTATACTGGCATTACAAGCAGTGGCGGGCCCAAGGAGTGATAGAAGAACTAATGAGAGTTTTACATGGACAAGTGCGTGAACAGGTAAAAAAAAGCCAAGTGGACGACGTTGATAATTATCGACTCTCAAGCGGTGAAAAATACCTGTAATGCTCGCATTACATCGAAAGGATATTGTTTCTACAAATCGACGAATGGCATTAAAAGACATCTAGCGGTTGATACCCTGGGTTTTCCCTTCTTTACTCACTGCACCAAAGCAAATGTGTCTGACGATATGGGTTTGATTGAGATGTTGACTAAAAACATCGATTATTTCCAATCGAAACCCGTCAATATTCCCAAAATCACCATTCTGCTAGACCACGGTTATCATCCTGAGTATTTGAGGGAGGAGCTAGAAAAAGTTTATCCCCAAATAATGACGAAAATCAGGTTTGAACTTTCGGCAAAACCATCAAAACAAGAAAAGAAAGAACTAGGGATATCTGGGTTTGTTCCGGTGGCTGCGAGGTGGGTAATTGAACGCTCAAATGCCTGGATGGAGAGATGCAAAATTTTTGTCAAGGACTTTGAGAGAACTCTAGTTAATGCAACTGCCAAGGTTAATCTTTGTTTTATTCGGTTGATGCTTAAGAGGCTTGCAGCCTCTTCTTAGATGTCAAATGAGTTCTATAAAGGATGCCCGCCCCACCATCTACCTGTTGAGATGCAGCCAGCATTTGGTCGGGAGTAGGTGAAGTGAATATCTCTCCTGGACAAGCTGCATCTAACATTCCCTGACCCACAAACCCAGCGTGCATAGGTTCGTGTCCGCTACCTCCACCTGAAATAATTGCCACTTTACCCCGTATTGGTGAATTGGCTCTGTAGACAAAGGTAGGGTCATAGTTGACTTTGATTAAATCTGGATGGGCGATCGCCCATCCAGCCAGACTTTCTTTTACAAAATCTTCTGGCTGATTGATCAGCTTTTTCATTATCTGTATTTAAGAAGGTGCTACAGATTTAGAATAAAACACCAAGACGCACCAGACATTGTATGCTCATCTCTTGGAAAACTAAAACTATCACACTTTGTTTCTTAATCAATGCGATTGCCTATATTTTGGAATCAACTTATTGAGGACACCCTCGTAAGCAATTTGAAAACTCTGTAGTCTCCAACAAAAATGGCACTTTAAAATGTAAATTTAGGAAATTTCTCAATAATCAACTAAAAAACACCTTATAAACCAGCAATGTTTCTATTATACTCAACTTAAGCTCATTTTTGTTTTTTGTATTTGAGTTTTTTACCTTTCCAGAAATGGTCAGAAAAAAATTTGCCAAACTCCCCGCCTGGGGAGTACGCACGCAAGTGTGAAACTCAACTTTCCAGAAATGGTCAGAAAAAAATTTGCCAAACCCTTGACGTTCCTATAATCAGTTGTTAACCTAGGTAAGTGTTAAGGCAAGAGCCAAGACAACTGAACCGAGAAAAAGCAATACTTTGAAAGCCTAAAAATAAACCAATCCTCGTCAAGTAAATTGGTTTTGGGATATCCCAAAAACTTAAAAATTATAGCATAGCAAGGAATCTGGAAAGCAAGTTTTTCCAGATAACAAACTCGAAACAATTCAAAACGGAGAGTTTGATCCTGGCTCAGGATGAACGCTGGCGGTATGCTTAACACATGCAAGTCGAACGGTCTTTTCGGAGATAGTGGCGGACGGGTGAGTAACGCGTGAGAATCTAGCTTCAGGTCGGGGATAACTACTGGAAACGGTGGCTAATACCGGATGTGCCGAAAGGTAAAAGGCTTGCTGCCTGAAGATGAGCTCGCGTCTGATTAGCTAGTTGGTGTGGTAAGAGCGCACCAAGGCGTCGATCAGTAGCTGGTCTGAGAGGATGATCAGCCACACTGGGACTGAGACACGGCCCAGACTCCTACGGGAGGCAGCAGTGGGGAATTTTCCGCAATGGGCGAAAGCCTGACGGAGCAATACCGCGTGAGGGAGGAAGGCTCTTGGGTTGTAAACCTCTTTTCTCAAGGAATAAAAAAATGAAGGTACTTGAGGAATAAGCATCGGCTAACTCCGTGCCAGCAGCCGCGGTAATACGGAGGATGCAAGCGTTATCCGGAATGATTGGGCGTAAAGCGTCCGCAGGTGGCGATGTAAGTCTGCTGTTAAAGAGCAAAGCTTAACTTTGTAAAAGCAGTGGAAACTACATAGCTAGAGTACGTTCGGGGCAGAGGGAATTCCTGGTGTAGCGGTGAAATGCGTAGAGATCAGGAAGAACA